>JANNYZ010000047.1:0-55916 GCA_031410335.1 Polaromonas sp.
ACCTGCGTCCACCGTGACGGAGCCGCGCATTTGCAGATGGTCGGCCATCCATTGTTTGCGGGCCTGATTTTTGGCGGTTTGTGCCACCAGCAGCGTGCCAATCGCTTCGCCCTGGCTCAGGCGAATCAGCACCGAGGGCTCGCGCCCCCAGGCAATTACCGTCGATGCGCCTGAGCCCGCCGCCCGCTTGGCCGCCAGGATTTTGGTGATCATGCCGCCACTGCCAATACTTGACCCCACGCCACCTGCCATGGCCTCTAGTGCCGCATCGCCGGCCTTGCCCACATCCACAAACTGTGCAGCAGGGTCTTTGCGCGGGTCAGCGGTGTACAGGCCTTTTTGATCGGTCAGGATGATGAGCGCATCAGCCTCGACCAGATTGGCCACCAGCGCGCCCAGCGTGTCGTTGTCGCCAAACTTGATTTCATCGTTGACGACGGTATCGTTTTCATTGATGACGGGCACCACACCCAGGCTCAGCAGGGTCAGCAAGGTTGAACGCGCATTCAGGTAGCGTTCCCGGTCGGCCAGGTCAGCATGCGTGAGCAGCACCTGGGCGCTCTTGACACCGTTTTCATGCAGCTTGGTTTCGTACATCTGCACCAGACCCATCTGGCCAACAGCGGCGGCAGCTTGCAGCTCATGAATGGCTTTGGGGCGGGTTGCCCAGCCCAAGCGCTTCATGCCCTCGGCAATCGCACCGCTGCTAACCATGATGACCTCACGCCCATCTTTGACCAACGCCGCCAGCTGCTCGCACCACTGGCCAATCGCCACAGCATCCAGCCCCCGGCCTTCATTGGTTACCAGGCTGGAGCCGACCTTGACCACAATGCGTTTGGCGTGGCGAAGGACGTTGGCGTTGGCTTTTTCTTGCATTTTTAGGGTTTGAAAGGCGTTTCAGGGCATTTTTCAGCTGTTTTCAGGTATCTTTTAGGGCTGCAACCCAATGGATATATGCGCGAACAGCTCCTGAATTGATAGCATTCAGCTTACTCTGGCGGCAACACCACAAAGCGTGGATCGACTTCTTCCACCGGCTGCTCACTTTTTTGGACTTTCTTGACGTGCTGGTAAATCGTCTTGATCAGGTGCTCGCAGCCTTCACGTGTCAGGGCCGATATTTCAAACACCGGGCCTTTGAACTTGAAGCGTTTCACGAAGTCCTTGACGATTTCCGCGCGCTTGTCGTTGTCAACCATGTCCAGCTTGTTCAGCACCAGCCAGCGCGGTTTTTTATACAGCGCGTCATCGTATTTCTTCAGCTCGCCGACAATCGCCTTGGCCTGCGCCACCGGGTCAACGCCTTCGTCAAACGGGGCCAGGTCCACAATATGCAGCAACAGGCGGGTGCGCTCCAGGTGGCGCAAAAAGAGGTGACCCAGGCCAGCGCCTTCGGATGCTCCTTCAATCAGGCCAGGCAGGTCGGCCACCACAAAGCTTTGCTCCGGCCCGACACGCACCACCCCCAGGTTGGGATGCAGGGTGGTGAAGGGGTAGTCGGCAATGCGCGGCCTGGCGTTGGACACGGCGGTGATAAAGGTAGATTTCCCCGCGTTGGGCATGCCCAGCAAACCCACATCAGCCAACACTTTGAGTTCAAGTTTCAGGCTTTTGCGTTCACCTGGCCAGCCCGGTGTTTTGCTGCGCGGCGCGCGGTTGGTCGAGCTTTTGAATCGCAAATTGCCAAAGCCGCCATCGCCGCCCTTGGCAATCAAAATCTGTTCACCGGGCTCCATCAACTCGAACAGGATTTCGCCCGTTTCTGCGTCAGTCAGTATGGTGCCGACCGGCATTTTCAAAATGACGTCATCGCCCTTGGCGCCGAACATGTCCGAGCCCATGCCGTGGCCGCCATTCTTGGCATCATGGCGACGCGAAAACCGGAAGTCCACCAGCGTGTTCAGGTTGATGTCGGCCACCGCATACACATGCCCGCCACGCCCGCCGTCGCCGCCATTTGGGCCACCAAACTCTTTGTACTTTTCATGGCTGAACGAGACGCAGCCCGCCCCGCCATCGCCAGCGGCAATGTCAATAAAGGCTTCGTCAACAAATTTCATGGTGTGGCTCGGTTGGGCTGGGGATACACAGGTAGTCTACAAATAAAAAAGCCCCGACTGGTCGGGGCTTCGAGGGTGTCACAAGGACTTGTCGAAGTGATTGACTTATGCCGGGGTGGCAACAGCTGTCACGCTGACAGTTTGCTTGGACAGCGCACCTTTGATGGCAAAGGAGACTTGACCGTCTACCAGTGCAAACAGGGTGTGATCCTTGCCGATACCGACATTGGTACCGGGGTGAAACCGGGTGCCGCGCTGGCGCACAATGATGCTGCCTGCGTTGATGACTTCGCCGCCAAATTTTTTGACGCCAAGCATTTTGGGCTGTGAATCACGCCCGTTTCGCGTAGAGCCGCCGCCTTTTTTCTGTGCCATTTTTCAGTTACTCCTGATGATGCCGGGCTTAGCCAGCAATAGCGCCAATTTGCAGTTCTGTGTAGTTCTGCCGATGGCCCTGACGCTTTTGGTAGTGCTTGCGCCTGCGCATTTTGAAAATGCGAATTTTGTCGCCTCTGCCGTGAGAGATGACTGTCACAGTAACACTGGCACCTAGCACCAAGGGCGTTCCGACTTTGATATCAGCGCCGTTTCCGACAGCCAACACCTGGTCAATAACGATCTCTTGGCCTACGTCCGCAGCAATCTGTTCTACTTTAATTTTTTCACCAGCAGCAACTTTGTATTGTTTGCCACCGGTTTTTATGACCGCGTACATGTAAGACCTCTTAATATTGAGTTCCGCAGACGGATTTCTGCAGAGCCCAACATTCTAGCATGGGGCGGCACAAATAACCATAGCGGCCAAATACCGATCAAAGCTCTGACAGCTGACGCCATCTCGCTTCTTATAATCGGCCATCTACAACGCCGGGATTTTCCTCTTTTGTCTGCCAATTCCTCCAGCACCGCTGCTGCCCTCGCCCTTATTGCCGACGATATGCGCGGTATGGATGCGGTTATTGCCGAACGATTGCAGTCTGACGTACCGCTGGTCAGCCAGGTATCGCAGTACATCATTGCTGCGGGCGGCAAGCGCCTGCGGCCATCTCTGCTGCTGCTGATGTGTGGGGCGCTCGGTTATCAGGGCGAACAGCGCTTTAATTTGGCAGCAGTGGTTGAATTTATCCACACTGCCACGTTGCTGCATGACGACGTGGTGGATGAATCGACCTTGAGGCGGGGTCGTACCACGGCTAACGAAGCCTTTGGCAATCCGGCCAGTGTGCTAGTGGGCGATTTTTTGTATTCGCGGGCGTTTCAGATGATGGTGGATGCAGGTGACATGCGTGTCATGCAAACCCTGGCGGAAGCCACCAATGTGATTGCTGAAGGCGAAGTACTGCAGCTGATGAACATGCACGACGCCAGCCTCACGGAAGAAGACTACCTGATGGTCATCCGCTCCAAAACGGCCAAACTGTTTGAGGCCAGCGCGCGACTGGCTGCCCTGCTGGCCATGTCGCCCGCTTTGGTTGAAAAAAGCTGCGCTGATTACGGCCAGGCGCTGGGGACAGCGTTTCAGGTGATTGATGATGTGCTTGACTATGATGGCGACGTCCAGGTCATGGGTAAAAACCTGGGTGATGATTTGCGCGAAGGAAAGGCGACATTGCCGCTGATCATCGCCATGCAGCGCGGCTCGCCGCAGGAATGCAGCGTTATCCGCGAGGCGATTGAGACCGGCGGCACAGCCAACATGGCGCAAATCATCGCCATCGTGCAAAAAACAGGTGCCTTGACGGCCACCCGCGAAGCTGCCGCTGCAGAGGCGCAACGCGCGCTGGACGCGTTGCAGAATTTGCCGCAAAATAGCTTTGCTGATGCATTAAGGCAACTGGCCTCGCAGCTTCTTGACAGACGCGCTTGATGACTTGCGCCAACGCTGTTATCTTTGCGGCAAGATCAAGACACCAAAACGACCATGGCCGCTGTTGAATCCCTGACCAAAGAAAGCTCAAGCGTGGCCTTACCTGGCCTGGGCAGAGCACTGGTGATTGCCGGTAAGCTGGGTCAAAAAGCTGCCGAGGAGATTTTCAGCAAGGCCAAAAGTGGTCGTACCAGTTTTATTGCAGAGCTGACTGGCTCTGGCGTGGTGTCACCTTTTGACCTGGCGCACACCATGTCGTCGGCCTTTGCAGCGCCCCTGCTCGACCTCGAAGCGATTGACACGCAGCGGCTGCCCAAAGGCCTGCTGGACGCCAAGATTTGTCAGACGTACCGTATTGTTGTCCTGAGCAAGCGCAACAACCGCCTGATTGTTGCCACGGCTGACCCTTCAGACCAGGAGGCGGCTGAAAAAATCAAGTTCTCGACCCAAATGGGCGTGGACTGGGTGATCGCAGAGTACGACAAGCTCTCCAAATTGGTTGAAGCGTCCACCACCACCGCCTCGGAAGCGATGGAAAGCATCATTGGCGATGACTTCGAGTTCGATGAAAACAGCGCCGAGATGCAAAGCGAGAGCCCCGACGCTGCTGTTTCTGAGGTTGAAGACGCGCCAGTCGTCAAGTTTTTGCAAAAAATGCTGCTCGACGCTTTCAGCATGCGGGCATCTGACCTGCACTTTGAGCCCTTTGAACACAGCTACCGCGTGCGCTTTCGGGTGGACGGCGAACTGCGCGAAATTGCCTCGCCCCCCGTGGCTATCAAGGAAAAGCTGGCCGCCCGTATCAAGGTGATTTCAAAACTCGATATTTCGGAAAAGCGGGTGCCTCAAGACGGCAAGATGAAACTGAAAATCGGACCGGACCGGGTGATTGATTTTCGCGTCAGCACCTTGCCTACCATGTTCGGTGAAAAGATCGTTATCCGTATCCTTGACCCGAGCAGTGCCAAGTTGGGCATTGACGCGCTCGGGTACGAGCCCGCGGAAAAAGAACGCTTGCTGGCGGCTATCGGCAGGCCTTACGGTATGGTGCTGGTCACTGGACCAACGGGCTCAGGCAAAACCGTGTCGCTTTACACCTGCCTGAATATTCTGAACAAACCGGGCATCAACATTGCCACGGCTGAAGACCCGGCTGAGATCACCTTGCCAGGGGTCAACCAAGTCAGCATGAACGACAAAGCCGGCATGACGTTTCCAGTCGCGCTCAAGGCTTTTTTACGGCAAGACCCGGACATCATCATGGTCGGTGAGATTCGCGATATCGAAACAGCCGACATTTCAATCAAGGCTGCACAGACGGGCCACCTGGTGTTATCAACACTGCACACCAACGACGCACCCACCACGCTGACGCGCATGCGCAACATGGGTATTGCGCCATTCAACATTGCCTCCAGCGTGATTTTGATCACCGCGCAGCGGCTGGCGCGTCGCCTGTGTCCCAACTGCAAAAAACCTGCAGACATCCCGCGTGAAACCCTGATCGATGCTGGTTTCAAGGAAGAAGACATTGACGGCAGCTGGACGCCTTATCGTCCTGTCGGTTGTTCCATGTGTACCAACGGTTACAAGGGCCGCGTTGGCATCTATCAGGTGATGCCCATCACCGAAGAGATCCAGCGCATCATTTTGCGCGACGGTACGGCTCTGGAGATTGCCGAGCAGGCTCAGCGCGAAGGCGTGAACAGCCTGCGCCAGTCTGGCCTGTACAAAGTTAAACTCGGCATGACTTCAGTCGAAGAGGTATTGGGCTGCACAAATGTCTGATGTCGTAATTAATTTCCTGTACTTGCACCTGTACCTGTAAAACGAGAAAGCGCCATGGCAACTGCATCCAAAGGTATTCAGGAGTTCGTGTTCGAATGGGAGGGCAAGGACCGGGGCGGCAAACAGGTCAAGGGCGAAATTCGGGCGGCAGGTGAAAACCAGGTCAAAGCCGCGCTGCGCCGCCAGGGCGTACTCCCGACCAAGATCAAAAAGCGCCGCATGCGCTCGGGCAAATCCATCAAGCCCAAAGACATCGCCATCTTTACCCGCCAGCTCGCCACCATGATGAAGGCTGGCGTGCCATTGCTGCAGTCGTTCGACATCGTGGGCCGGGGTAACGCCAACGCCAGTGTGACCAAGCTGCTCAACGATGTCCGTACCGACGTTGAAACCGGCACCTCTTTGAGTGCGGCTTTCCGCAAATACCCGTTGTACTTCAGCGCACTGTACTGCAATCTGGTGGAGGCCGGCGAGGCCGCCGGTATTCTGGAGGCCTTGCTGGACCGCCTGGCCGTCTACATGGAAAAAACCGAGGCCATCAAGTCCAAAATAAAGTCCGCACTGATGTACCCCATCTCGGTGGTGATCGTGGCTTTTGTGGTGGTGGCTGTCATCATGATCTTTGTGATTCCCGCGTTCAAAAGCGTGTTTTCATCGTTTGGAGCCGACCTGCCCGCGCCCACGCTGCTGGTAATCGCCATCAGTGAATTTTTTGTCGCGTACTGGTGGCTGATTTTTGGTGGTATCGGCGGCGGCTTTTATTTTTTCATGCAGGCTTGGCGACGCAGTGAAAAAGTACAGCGCTTCATGGACCGCGCGGTGCTCAAAATTCCGGTGTTTGGGGCATTGATTGAGAAGTCATGTATTGCTCGCTGGACGCGAACCCTGTCCACCATGTTTGCTGCCGGTGTGCCATTGGTCGAAGCGCTGGACTCAGTGGGCGGCGCTTCGGGTAACTCCAAATACGCAGATGCCACTGAAAAAATTCAGCAGGAAGTCTCGACCGGTACCAGCCTGACCGCAGCCATGACCAATGCCAACCTGTTCCCAACCATGGTGCTGCAAATGTGTGCGATTGGTGAGGAGTCTGGCTCGGTCGACCACATGCTCGGCAAGGCGGCTGATTTTTACGAAGCGGAAGTCGATGAAATGGTGGCCGGTCTGTCCAGTTTGATGGAGCCCATCATCATCGTGTTTTTGGGTGGTCTGATTGGCGGCATCGTGGTGGCCATGTATTTGCCTATTTTCAAGCTGGGCCAAGTCGTTTGATGCTGGATGGTTTGCCCGGCGATGTGCTGGTGGGGCTGGCGGCATTGTTGGGCCTGTTGATCGGCAGTTTTCTGAATGTGGTGATTTACCGCTTGCCTAAAATGATGGAGCAGCAGTGGGCTGCTGAATGCGCAGATCTGTCAGGTCAGGCTCCCAACATGGCGGCAGAAACCCCAGCGGCAGAAAAGCTCAGTTTGCTGTCGCCCCGGTCACGCTGCTCCAAATGCGGCCACATGATCGCCTGGTATGAAAATATTCCTTTGTTCAGCTATGTTTTTTTGCGCGGCAGATGCTCGGTTTGCGGTACGCCTTTTGGCATTCGCTACCCGGTCATTGAGCTGAGTACCGGCCTTCTGTTTGCCTTTTGTGTCTGGCGCTGGGGCAACACGGCTACTGCCTTGGCCTGGTGCGGTTTTTCAGCTGCCTTGCTTGCCCTGGCAGTGATCGACTGGGACACCACCTTGCTGCCCGACGACATCACGTTGCCGTTGCTGTGGGCCGGGTTGATTTTTGCTGCCCTGCGTTTTAACCCGTCGGTTAACCTGCCAGATGCCTTGTGGGGCGCTGTGGCGGGCTATCTGTCGCTGTGGCTGGTGTATTGGGGCTTCAAGCTCGTTACCGGCAAGGAAGGTATGGGCTACGGCGACTTCAAATTGTTTGCTGCCCTGGGCGCCTGGTTTGGTTGGTCTGCTTTGGTGCCCATCATCCTGATGGCTTCGGTCATTGGTGCGGCTGTCGGCATAGCGATGAAGTTTTCAAGCGGGCTGCGCGAAGGTGGGTACGTGCCTTTTGGCCCGTTTTTGGCAGGTGCGGGTTTTACCGCCATGGTGTTTGGGCCACAGGCCATTCTTCGCACGGTGGGTTTGTAGGTGCTCCGCCTGGGCTTGACAGGCGGTATCGGCAGCGGCAAAAGCACCGTTGCGCAAATGCTGGCAGGCCATGGTGCTGCCCTGATCGATGCAGATGCGATATCGCGTGCGACAACCGCGGCAGGCGGCGCTGCCATCGCCGCCATCGCCGCGCAGTTTGGGGTTCAAGCCATCAACGCTGATGGCGCCATGAACCGCGACGTGATCAGGCAGCGGGTGTTTGCTGACCCCGCCGCCAAGCGGCAACTCGAAGCCATCATCCACCCGCTGGTCAGCCAGGAGTCTGCCCGGCAGGCGGAGTCGGCAAGGCACGCAGGCAGTGCCTGGGTGGTGTTTGACATTCCCCTGCTGGTCGAGTCCACCCGCTGGCGACAGCAGCTTGACAAAGTGCTGGTGGTTGATTGCGAGGAGGCCACCCAAATCAGCCGTGTGATGGCGCGCGACAGCGCCCAAAGCGGTGTCGGCAGCGGCTGGACGCGGGACGCGGTTGAAAAGGTGATTGTCCAGCAAGCCAGCCGCGCCCAGCGCCGGGCGGCCGCTGATTGGGTGATTTACAACGATGGTTTGAGCATGGCCCATCTGGCTGCGCAGGTTCAAAAAATAGTCCATCGCATCACGCTATGATTCGTGACAACCCATAGCCCCTGCGCTGACAAAGACCTCGCCGTGATCCTCTACGAATACCCTTTCAACGAACGCATACGTACCTATTTGCGGCTTGAACAGCTGTTTCGCCGACTCGGCGAACTGGTGGCGCGTGAGCATCCGCTGGACCACCACTACGCCATCACCACCATCTTTGAAGTCATGGATGTTGCCGCCAGGGCCGATTTGAAAACCGATGTTCTCAAAGACCTGGAAAAGCAAAAACACATTTTGAACGGCTATCGGGGCAACCCGGCGATTGCCGAAGCCGTGCTGGACGAGGTCACTGGCCAGCTCGATGGCTGCTTTTCAAACCTCAATGCACTGGCTGGCAAAGCTGGCCAATCGCTGACAGAAAACGACTGGCTGATGAGCATCAGAAGCCGGGTGGGCATACCTGGCGGCACTTGTGAATTTGATCTGCCGGCCTACTATGCCTGGCAGCACCTGCCAGCCAGTACTCGCCAGCAAGATCTGCAGCGCTGGATAGCCACGCTGGTGCCATTGGCTGAATCCGTTCGCCTGTTGTTGCAGTTGTTGCGTGATTCTGGCGCACCGCAAATGGTGACAGCGCCCGAGGGTGTTTACCAGCAAAACCTCCCGCAGGGCCGTACTTTTCAGTTGTTGCGCCTGCGCATTGACCCGGCTCCCGGATTGATCCCAGAGATCAGTGGTAACCGACTGATCGTGTCGGTGCGTCTCATGAACCACGGCAGTGATGACCGACTTCATGCTGCGGGCGTCGATGCTTCTTTTGAATTGACGCTTTGCTCCTGAGAGCAGGTGGGGCTGCGAGCATGGCGATGGGTTCGTTCAAATCTAAAGTGGTGGTATGTCCAGCCTGTCAGGGCGATGCACTGTACGCCGCCAGCAACCCGTTCAGGCCGTTTTGCAGTGAGCGCTGTAAAAACCATGACTTTGGCGCGTGGGCCAGCGAAGGTTTCCGTGTGCCAACCGAAGGACCGCCGGACGATGAAAACTATGGCGATCCGAAACTTCAATAATTTTGAGAAAACCGCATCATGCTAAATAAACTTTTATGGGCCGTAGCGCTGACGGTTTTTTTGGGGACCTCTGGCGCCTATGCACAAGCGCCTGAGGTGTTGAACCCGCCTGTCAAAACCAATGCCAAAAAGAAAACCAAAAAGGCAAAATCAACGACAAGCCCCAAAGCCAAATTCATGCCGGGGTCCCAGGAAACAAACAAAGAGCGTAGTACGCGCTTGAAGCGCGAATGCAAGGGCGGGGTAGATGCCGGGGCTTGCGCCGGCTACACGAAGTAGCCGCTTTGAGTTTTTTCAGGCAGCCGGTGCGCCCAGCATCTGCTGCAACTCGCCGTTTTCATACATTTCCATCATGATGTCAGAGCCGCCCACAAACTCGCCTTTGACATACAACTGTGGAATCGTCGGCCAGTTGCTGTATTCCTTGATACCCTGACGGATTTCGCCGTCTTCCAGCACGTTCACCGTGGTGGGTTTGGTCACGCCGCAGGCTTTGAGCACGGCAATGGCCTTGCCTGAAAAACCGCACTGCGGAAAGTTGGGGTTGCCCTTCATAAACAGCACGACGTCGCTGGATTTGACGATCTGGTCGATACGGGCTTGGGTTTCATCCATGATTTTTTCCTTTTAACATTCAATTTTTCAATTATCCCACCGTCCGCCAGAACAGCGCGCAATCCCCGCAAGGTCCATGCGGCTTTGCACTTTTCCAAAGCCGCGCCCGGTCAGCAGACCCCTCACGGCAGTGGCCTGGTCGTAACCGTGTTCCAGTAGTAGCCATCCACCAGGCAGCAAGCGCCCGGGAGCGTGTTCGACGATTTGCCGAATGTCGCTCAGACCATCCCGACTTGCCGCCAGGGCACTTAAAGGCTCATATGTCAGTGCTGCCAGATGTATGTCGGCGCTGGCAATGTAGGGCGGGTTGCTGGCGATGACGTGGTAGTGGCCACTGACTTTTTCGAACCAGTTGCTTTGTATAAATTGCACATCCGCCCCCAGCTGCGCGGCGTTTTGTGACGCAACGGCCAAGGCGTCTGGGCTGAAGTCAGTGGCGGTAACCCGGCACTTCAGATGATGTGCAATGGCGATTCCCACCGCACCGCTGCCGGTGCCCAGGTCCAGAATATCGGGCGAAATGGTGCCTTGCGTGACATCCAACACCCACTGCACCAGCGTTTCAGTGTCGGGCCGGGGCACCAGCACGCGCGAGTCGACACTGAACTGCAGGCCAAAAAAGTCTTTGTAGCCGACGATGTAGGCCAGCGGTTCGCCAGCGGCCCGGCGCAGGCTGAACTGCCGACAAGCGTCTGCTGACGCTTCTGTCAGTGCATCACCGTCATGCGCCAGCAGCCAGGCGCGGTCGCTATCGGGCTTGCCCATGGCGTGCAGCAGCAGCAACTGGGCGTCCAGTCTGTCCAGCCCCAAGGTTTGTGCGGCTGCCAGCGCCTGGGTGACGGTGATTGCGGTCAAACGGCAGCCCTATAAATGCTATTAAAATAGGAGCTGCTAGCGCATGTATTCATTGGTCTACAGGCTGATTTGATAGGTAAAAAAAGCATTTTCAAGCGGATTTCGGCTGTTTTCAACCCTGGGACGTGGCTTCCAGCTCTGCCAGCTGCTCTGCACCGCGCGCCACCTGCAGAGCGGTTATCACGTCCTCCAGGTCACCTTCCATGATGCTGAGCAGCTTGTACAGCGTCAGGTTGATGCGGTGGTCGGTCAGGCGGCCCTGCGGGAAGTTGTAGGTTCGGATGCGGTCGCTGCGGTCGCCGGTGCCGACCAAGCCTTTACGCATGGCGGCATCAACCGCAGCGCGCTCCGACCGGTCTTTTTCATGGATGCGTGCTGTCAGCACTTTCAGGGCCTGCGCCTTGTTGCCATGCTGGCTGCGGCCGTCCTGGCATTCGGCCACGATGCCAGTGGGCAAATGGGTAATCCGCACCGCCGAATCGGTCTTGTTGATGTGCTGGCCGCCCGCGCCGCTGGCCCGGTAGGTGTCAATGCGCAGGTCTGACGGGTTGATTTTGATGGCCTCCAGCTCGTCGGGCTCGGGCAGTACCGCCACGGTGCAGGCGCTAGTATGGATGCGGCCTTGCGTCTCTGTGGCTGGCACACGCTGCACCCGGTGACCACCCGATTCAAAACGCAGCTTGCCGTACACGCCCACGCCTTGCGCGTCAGGCGCGCCCTCGATGCGCAGCACCACTTCCTTGTAGCCGCCTAGCTCGCTGTTGGACTCGCTGATGATTTCCGTACGCCAGCCGCTGCGCTCGGCATAGCGGGTGTACAGGCGAAACAGGTCGGCTGCAAACAGCGCCGATTCATCGCCCCCCGTGCCGGCACGGATTTCTACGAAAGCGGGCCGCACGTCGTCCGGGTCTTTGGGGATCAACATCAGTTGTAGCGCATCGTCAATCTGTGTGATGTCGGCCTTGGCGGCGTCTATTTCCTCTTCCGCCATGGCCGTCATCTCGGCATCGCCCTTGCTACTGGCCAGCAGTTCCTGGGCGCTGGCCAAGTCAGCCTCACGGCTGGTCAGCTTGCGGTATTGCTCGGCCACCACGCTGACTTCGGAGTGCTCGCGGCTCAGGGCTCGAAAGCGCTCCATGTTGCTGACTACGTCGCTGGCAGACAGCAGCGCGTCCAGCTCATGCAGCCGAAGTAACTGGCGCTCCAGGGTTTGTCTTAAAAAGGGTTTCATGTGGGAAATCTGAATAACGCCCTTTCCCGTTGGGAGAGAGCAGGTGTGAGGGTCTGCACGGCTGAACGCCGCAGCTAACGCTCAGCGTCGTCCGCTTTTGATCGGGCCGACCCGCGTAAAAACAGCTTGGACACCGTTTGCGCCGTCGCCTCGCGGCGCTCGGCATCGCCCGCATGCAGCTCGGCCAGGGTGCCATGCAGCATTTTCTGGCTCATGCCACGTGCCAGCGCTTCCAGCACACTGTCGATCGACTCACCTTTGGCCAGCAGCTTTTTGGCGCGGTTGATTTCCATCGCGCGCCATTCGTCGGCTTGAGCTTGCAGCTGCTGAATCAGCGGTACCACGCCCGTGACAGGGTTGCGCTGGTTCAGCCAGTGCATGAAGTTTTGTACGCCCGCGTCAATGATGACTTCAGCCTCTGCCACCGCCGCCTGGCGGCTGTCCCGGCCGGTTTGCACCACTTGAGCCAGGTCATCGACTGTGTACAGGTAAATATCAGGCAGGGCCTTGACCTCCGGCTCGATATCGCGGGGCACGGCCAGGTCAATCATGAAAATCGGGCGGCGTTTGCGCAGCTTCACGGCCCGCTCTACCGCGCCCAGACCGATGATGGGCAACACACTGGCCGTGCAGCTGATGACCGCATCAAACTCATGCAGGCGCGCTGGCAAATCTGCCAGCGGCATGGTTTGCGCATTGAATTTGCGGGCCAGTGACTCACCGCGCTCCATGGTGCGGTTGGCAATCACCATCAGTGCCGGATTTTTCGCGGCAAAGTGGGTCGCTGCCAGGTCAATCATCTCGCCGGCGCCGACAAACAGAATTTTGATTTTGGCCAGGTCTTCAAACAGCTGGCCCGCGAGCCGAACGCTGGCCGCCGCCATGCTGATGCTGTGCGCGCCGATTTCGGTGGAGCTGCGGACTTCCTTTGCCACGGCAAAGGTGCGCTGAAACAGCTGGTGCAGTGTACTGCCCATCGCGCCAGCGCCTTCTGCGGCGCGCACCGCGTCTTTCATCTGACCCAGAATTTGCGGTTCGCCCAGCACCATGGAGTCAAGCCCGCTGGCCACGCGAAACACATGGCGCGCCGCTTGGTCGCCTTGCAGGGTGTAGGTGTGGGCACGCAGCAGATCGGCTGATACGCCGCCGCTGCTCGCCAGCCAGGCCAGCGTGTGTTCTAGCGCAGGGGCGTCGCTCGCACAGTACACCTCAGTGCGGTTACAGGTAGACAGGATGGTGGCTTCCGGGTGCTGGGCATGCGACTCGCGCAGGCCCTTCAGCGTCGGTGCCATCTGCTCGATCGAAAACGCGAATCGCCCACGCAAATCAAGCGGTGCAGTGTTATGGTTTAGCCCCAAGGCCCAGACAGACATCACTGCATTATAAAATTGAAGTGGATCTTTGGTAGCCTGCCGAGACAAACTACCTATAAAACACCCATGACCGCCTATTTGCTGGCAGACCACTTGCTCAATTTTGTAGCCCCCGCGCTGGTTGTAGCGCTGCTTTTGGTGCTGCTCAGTCGTGTTTTTAGCCGATTTCTGGCATCAAAAAAGCCATTGACCCAATCAATATATGCGCAAGCAGCTATTATTTTTGTAGCTAACATGCTGGTACTGGCAGCTGGCCTGGTGCTTTTTGGCAATGACGGCAAGATGGCTACCTATGCTGCAATGGTGTTGGTCGCCGCTTTTTGCCAATGGTTGCTTTGGCGCGGCTGGCGAGCTTAAATCTGGTCCTTAAAACCCATTCTTGTTCAGCCAGGCATTGAGGGGTTCGCTCCACAACTTGCCGCCCCGTAAAAGCAGCTGATGACCGTCTGGTGGAACAGCCACAGTCTGAACAAACTGTGTTGTGCTGGCACCTTGGGCAAACGCCGCATGCCACTGTCTGGGCGGCTCGGCTCCCCAATACAAATCGTTTTCTGCATACAGCCAGATGTTCGGCAGCCTGGTACTGCGGCCAAACTCTGCCATCAGCGCTGTGGTGACTTCGGGCCCACACATACGGCCTGGTGCGAGGGTCGGGTCGCCGCCCATGCCTCCAGCAAAGTTGATGCAGCCCACCACACCTGGCGGGTTGGCGGCACACATGGCTACCGTGGTCAAACCGCCAACAGATTGGCCTTCCAGCAAAATTTTGTTGGCCATGGCCCAGGGTTGCGTGCGGACCCAGTCCAGGGCGGCCATGGTTGAGCGCACCGCCGCTTTGGCGGTGCGGCTGGGGTCGGGCTGGCCACGGCATTCACCTGTGGCGCTGTACACACTGCCCGAGCTTTCAGTGTCGGAGCCGCCAGTGTCGCCATAGCCCGGCCGCACGGGTGCCACCACCGCATAGCCTTTGGCCAGCCAGTAACGCACATGGCCCAACGCCACCGGGTTGGTCAGCTTGCTGCGCGTGGCGGCATCGCCGGCCCTGCCATGCGAGAACAGTACGACAGGGTAAGGGCCACTGCCTGCGGGTTTGAAAACATGCGTCACCATCGCCGCGTCACTGCCAAACGTACCCATGCCAGGCACGGTAATCTTGACAAGCTCGGCTACCGGGTCGGTTGCGGGGGTGCTTTGCGCTCTTGCAGGCTGTAGCAACACCGCACACAGCGCTGCTCCCGTCATGCGCAACATAAAAACACAGAAAGAGGTTGTATTTTGAAAGGTCATGGTTTGAATAAATCCACCCGGTCGGTGATGATGCCGTCTGTACCCAAAGCCAGCAGGCGCGCTGCCTCGGATTCGTCATTGACGGTGTAGCTCAGGGTTTTAAAGCCTGCGCTCCTGGCCTGCGTCACACTGGAGGTGTCCCACAGCTTGTGGTTACAGACGATGGCAACGCAGCCCAGCATCAGGGCGGTTTCCAGCCAGCCCGTCCACAGCTCATGCAGCAGCAAGCCGCGCGGCAGCTCGGGGGCGGCATCCAGGGCCGCTTGCAGGGCATCGGGTTTGAAGGACGTGAGCAGCGGTTTGCGTGCCTGGTTTTGCCACAGACGGGCAGCGTGCCCCGCCACGACTGTGCCCGTGCGCTCATCAGTGCCAGTGGTAGGTTTGATCTCAATGTTCAGGTCAAATCCGTTGCTAACGCAGTACGCGGCAATGGTGTCCAGGCTGGGGATGGGTTCGCTTTTGTAGGTGTCGCTATGCCAACTGCCCGCGTCCACTTTCTGCAGTTCATCCCAGGTTTGCTGGCCTGCCATGCCTTTGGCGTTGGTGGTGCGGTCCAGCGTGTCGTCGTGCAGTAAAAAAGGAACACCATCACTGCTGAGTTTCACGTCGCATTCAAACATGCGGTAGCCGTGGCTTGCACCCAGCTTGAAGGCGGCCAGCGTGTTTTCAGGGGCTAGCTTGCCCGCACCTCGGTGCGCTATCCGCTCGGGGTAAATCCAATCGCTCATCACTGTGAACTCGTCAGGCAATGCGCTTGGTCGTGGCAGCATCAAACCAGTGCAGGCGCTCGCGTTTTGGGGTGACGTGAATCGTTGTGCCCACGGCTGGGCAGGCATCGCTTTCGTCGGTGCGAATGATCAGCTGCTCGTCACCAAACCGTCCATACACCAGCCGTTCAGCGCCCAGCATTTCTATCGTTTCCGCCTGCACCGGCCAGCCGGTTGGCGTCACTTTCAAATGCTCGGGGCGTATGCCCAAGATTGCACCTGGCGGGCCACCCAAGTCAGCATTCGGGCCATTTTTCAGCAAATTCATCGGCGGCGAGCCCATAAAGCTGGCCACAAAGGTGCTGGCCGGCCGGTTGTACACCTCCTCGGGCGTGCCAAACTGTTCCATGCGGCCTGCGTTCATCACCATCATGCGCTGGGCCAGCGTCATGGCTTCGACCTGGTCATGCGTGACGAAGAGCGACGTGATGCCGAGTTCGCGGTGCAGCTTTTGAATCTCCAGCCGGGTTTGCACGCGCAGCTTGGCGTCGAGGTTGCTCAGTGGTTCATCAAACAAAAACACCTGCGGCTGGCGCACGATGGCCCGGCCCATGGCCACGCGCTGACGTTGACCACCCGACAGCTCACGCGGTTTGCGTGCCAGCAAGTGGCCCAGCTCCAGAATGCCAGCGGCCTTGTCTACCCGTTCTTTGATCTCATTGACAGGTACTTTGGCAATCTTCAAACCATAGGCCATGTTGTCAAACACGCTCATGTGTGGGTAGAGCGCATAATTTTGAAACACCATGGCAATGTCGCGCTCAGACGGCTCCAGGTCATTGACGACCTTGCCGCCAATGCAGATTTGCCCGCCCGTGACTTCCTCCAGCCCGGCCACCATGCGCAGCAAGGTGGACTTGCCGCAACCCGACGGGCCGACGATGACGATGAATTCATGGTCAGTAATTTCAGCGTCAATCCCGTGCAGGATTTGGACAGCGGTTTTACCCGTGCCGTAGCGTTTGGTAATGTTTTTAAATGAGATGGAGGCCATAGTCTTTTCGTTCTTATTTTTCAGTATCTACCAAACCTTTAACGAACCACTTCTGCATCAGCACCACCACAAAAGCAGGCGGTAGCATGGCCAAAATCGCGGTGGCCATGACCACATTCCATTCGTTTTGCGAGTCACCACCGGCGATCATGCGTTTGATGCCAATCACCACCGGGTACATGTCTTCGCTGGTGGTGGCCAGCAGCGGCCAAAGATACTGGTTCCAGCCGTAGATGAACTGAATCACAAACAGCGCCGCCATCGATGTTTTGGACAGCGGCAGCAAAATGTCTTTAAAAAAGCGCATCGGCCCCGCGCCGTCCATACGCGCCGCCTCCACCAGCTCATCAGGCACCGTCAAAAAGAACTGCCTGAATAAAAACGTGGCCGTGGCCGAGGCAATCAGGGGGATCGTCAAGCCCGCATAGCTGTTCAGCATGCCCAGGTCAGACACGACCTTGTAGGTCGGGCCAATGCGCACCTCCACCGGCAGCATCAGCGTGATAAAGATCATCCAGAAAAACAAACCCTTGAGCGGAAAGCGAAAGTAAACAATCGCAAACGCAGACAAGAGCGAAATAGAAATTTTGCCAAAGGTGATGATGAGCGCTGTCATCAAACTCACCCACATCATGCGGGCCACCGGTGCGCCAGAGCCACCGCCGTCGCTGGCGTTGCCCAGCAGCGCAGCTTTGTAGCTTTCCCAAAAGTTGCTGCCAGGCAGAAGCGGCATGGGCGCCTGCACAATCTCTTGTGCGGTGTGGGTCGAGGCGACGAAGGCCAGGTACAAAGGAAAGGCGACGATCAGTACGCCAACAATCATGACGACATGGGCCAGAATACCAAGAGTGCTGCGACGCTCAACCATCAGTAATTCACTTTCTTTTCAACGTATCTGAATTGCAAGAAAGTCAGCGCCACCACAATGATCATCAGCACCACCGACTGCGCTGCCGAGCCGCCCAGGTCCATCGCCTTGAAGCCGTCGTAATACACCTTGTAAACCAGTATCGAGGTGTCCTGGCCGGGCCCACCGTGGGTGGTGGCGTCAACAATCGCAAAGGTGTCAAAAAACGCGTACACCATGTTGATGACGAGCAGGAAGAAGGTGGTGGGCGACAGCAGCGGGAACTGAATCGACCAGAAGCGCCGCCACGGGCGCGCACCGTCAATGGCGGCGGCTTCAATCAGCGACTTGGGAATGGACTGCAGCCCCGCCAGAAAAAACAGAAAGTTGTATGAGATTTGCTTCCACACCGAGGCCGCCACAATCAGCGTCATGGCGTGGCCACCATCGAGCAAGTGGTTCCAGTTGATGCCAATTTTGCCGAGCGCATAAGCCACCACACCCAGCGACGGTGAAAACATGAACACCCACAGCACCCCTGCCACCGCAGGGGCCACGGCGTAGGGCACCACCAGAAAGGTTTTGTACAGCAAACCGCCTTTGATGATGCGGTCTGCAAACACCGCCAGCACCAGAGAAAAGCCAATACCCAACGCCGCCACCAACAGCGAAAAGATGGCGGTGGTTTTAAAAGAGGCCAGGTAGCCGGCATCACTGAACAGCGTTTTGAAGTTGGCAAAACCCACCCATTCAGTGGATGTGCCAAACGCGTCCTGCACCTGAAACGACTGCAGCACCGCCTGCGCTGCTGGCCAGAAGAAAAACACGGTAATCACCACCAGTTGGGGCATCAGCAGCAGCCATGGCAGCCAGACTGATTTGAAGAGAACGCGTTTTTCCAAGAATTGCCTTAAAGGTAAATGCTATTAATACAGGAGCTGCTCGCGCACGTATTCATTGGTCTGAAGGCCGATTTAATACCCTAAAAAGGCCAAATGTACCCTCAAACCAACCTGAATTCGCCCAAATCAGCCTTTATTGGCTTTCTGGAAGCGCTCCAGCTGCTCGTCGCCGCGTTTGACAATGGCGTCCAGCGCTTCCTTGGCGGTTTTTTTGCCGCTCCAGACTTGTTCCAGCTCTTCGTCCTCAATCGCCCGCACCTGCACGTAATTGCCCAGGCGAATGCCCCGGCTCTTGTCGGTCACTTTGCGGATCATCTGCGTCACGGCCACGTCGGTGCCGGGGTTTTGCTTGTAAAAGCCGGATTTTTCAGTCAGCTGATACGAGGCCGTGGTCACCGGCAGATAGCCGGTGCGTTTGTGGCTGGCCGACTGCACTTCGGGGCTGGAAATGTAATTAAAAAATGCTGCCACGCCTTTGTATTCAGGCGCTTTTTTACCCGACATGACCCACAGACTGCCGCCGCCAATCACGGTGTTTTGCGGTGCGCCCGGCACGTCCGGATAGAAGGGCAGGGGCGCCAAGCCATAGCCAAACTTGGCGTTTTTGGCCACATTGCCATAAAAGCCTGACGAGGTGTTGATCATGGCGCATTCGCCAGAGACAAAGCTGGCCTCAGGCACATTGCCGCGGCCCTTGTACACAAACAGCCCCTGTTTGGCCATGTTGCCCAGGTTTTCAATGTGGCGCTGATGCAAAGGCGAATTGATTTTCATGCGTGCGTCCATGCCCCCGAGGCCGTTGGACTTGCTGGCAAATTCAACGTTGTGCCATGCTGAAAAGCTCTCCAGTTGCGTCCAGCCTTGCCATGCGGTGGTAAATGGGCATTTGTGGCCTGACGCCTTCAGCTTGGCGGCTGCCAGCGCTACTTCTGGCCAGGTCGATGGGGCTTTGTCGGTGGGCAGACCGGCGGCCTTAAAGGCGTCTTTGTTGAAGTAAAACACGGTGGTTGAGCTGTTAAAGGGAAAGCTCAGCATCTGGCCGTTCGGCGCGGTGTAGTAGCCGGCTACGGCAGACACGTAGGCCGTGGGGTCAAACTTGTAGCCTGCATCCTTCATGATCTGGGCCACCGGCACTATCGCGCCCTTGCTGGCCATCATGGTGGCGGTACCAACTTCAAATACCTGCAGAATGTGCGGCGCATTGCCCGCGCGGAAAGCGGCGATGGCTGCGGTCATCGACTCGTCATAGCTGCCTTTGAAGACCGGCACAACCTTGTATTCCTTCTGGCTGGCGTTGAAGTCTTTGGCCAGGTCGTTGACCCATTCGCCATTGACAGCCACCATCGAATGCCACATCTGGACCTCTGTTTGGGCCAGACTGCCCAAGGGCAGGCAGGCGGAAAAAGCGGCCAAAGCGGTAGCGGCAAAGCGGTATTTCATTAAAAACTCCAGATATGTAGTGAATCAAACAGCATAAAAACCGTTCGTGACGGAGGGATTTAAGCGACATGCAGCGGGTTTTACAAGCGGGGTTTCCATGAGGCCATGTGACGGGCTGCTGCAACACGTTGCGCCCCTGCGGTAACATTGAAGATTGCTCGGGGTATGCCCCCCAAAAGCTACTCCATTCCCACGATGAACGCACCCACAAAACTTGAAGAGCTGAACGTCTTTGCCGCTGGAGTCAAGACGCAGGAAGACCGCATCCGCGAAATTCCGTACAACTACACCTCATTTTCTGACCGTGAAGTCGTCATTCGCCTGCTGGGTGCGCGCGGCTGGGACTTGCTGAATCAGTTGCGTGGTGAGCGCCAAACCGGCCGTTCTGCCCGCATGCTTTACGAAGTGCTGGGCGATGTGTGGGTGGTGCAGCGCAACCCGTATCTGCAAGACGACATGCTGGACAACCCCAAGCGCCGCAAGCTGCTGGTCGATGCCTTGCAGCACCGGCTGAGCGAAGTTGAAAAACGCCGCACACCGGGTGTGGACAGCCAGCGCGACGCCATCGTCGGTGAACTGTTGCAGGCCGCGCGTGATGCCGTCACCCGTTTTGCCACTTCGTTTGAAGAAATTTATGATCTGCGCCGCCTGGCGACCCGTAAATTAGGCAAGCTGACTGAGAAAGACAACATCAAGTTCGACGGCCTGTCGCGTGTGTCGCACGTCACAGACGCCACCGATTGGCGGGTCGAATACCCGTTTGTGGTGTTGACGCCCGACACGGAAGTCGAAATGGCGGGCTTGGTCAAAGGGTGTATTGATTTGGGGCTGACGATCGTCCCGCGCGGCGGTGGCACCGGCTATACCGGTGGCGCGATTCCGCTCACCTGGAAATCAGCTGTCATCAACACCGAAAAGCTCGAGGCCATGACCGAGGTGGAAATGATCACGCTGCCGGGTTTAGACAAGCCGGTGGCCACAGTCTGGACGGAAGCTGGCGTGGTCACCCAGCGCGTGGCCGATGCGGCCGACAGGGGCGGCTATGTGTTTGCAGTAGACCCAACTTCGGCTGAAGCGTCTTGCATTGGCGGCAACATCGCCATGAATGCGGGCGGTAAAAAAGCCGTGCTGTGGGGCACTGCGCTGGACAATCTGGCCAGCTGGCGCATGGTCACGCCTGATTCGCAGTGGCTCGAGGTGACGCGCATCAACCACAACCTTGGCAAGATTCACGATGCCGAGCTGGCCAGCTTTGAGCTGAAGTATTTTGAGGCTGACGGCAAAACTTTTGTGCGTTCTGAGCGTCTGGATATCCCCGGCAAGAGCTTTCGCAAGGAAGGCCTGGGCAAAGATGTCACCGACAAATTTTTAAGCGGCTTGCCTGGCATTCAAAAAGAAGGCTGCGACGGCCTGATCACCAGCGCCCGCTGGATTGTTCACCGCATGCCGGTGCACACGCGCACGGTGTGCATGGAGTTTTTTGGCAATGCCAAAGATGCCGTGCCCAGCATTGTCGAGATCAAAGACTTCATGTTTGCCGAGCAAAAGCGCAGTGAAGCAGCTGGCTCACCCGTGTTGCTGGCGGGGCTTGAGCACCTGGACGACCGCTACCTGCGCGCGGTGGGTTACGCCACCAAATCGAAACGCGGCGGCTTGCCGAAGATGGTGCTGATTGGCGACATTGCAGGCGACGATGCCGATGCTGTGGCACGTGCGACGAGTGAAGTCGTGCGCATTGCCAACTCGCGCAGCGGTGAAGGCTTTATTGCCATCAGCCCAGAAGCACGCAAAAAGTTCTGGCTGGACCGCAAAAAGACTGCCGCCATTTCACGCCACACCAACGCCTTCAAAATCAACGAAGACGTGGTCATTCCGTTGCCGAGGATGGCCGAATACACCGATGGTATTGAGCGTATCAACATTGAGCTCAGCCTCGCCAACAAGATCAGTCTGTGCGATGCGCTGGAGGTTTTTTTAAGCAAAGGCAATTTGCCGCTGGGCAAGGCTGAAGACGCCAGCGACGTGCCTTCGCCAGAGATGCTGGAAGATCGCGTTTCGCAAGCTTTGGCGCTGGTGGCACAGACGCGTGCACTGTGGGCTGGTTGGCTGCAAAACGTCGATACATTGTTCCTCGAATTGCAAGACCACACCTTGCGCGCCAGCTGGAAGACGCAGCTCAAAGCGCCACTGCAAGCCATCTTCACGGGCGGCGCGTTTTTGCCGATATTTACCGAGTGCGTGGCAATTCACAAGCGCGTGCTCAAAGGCCGCGTGTGGGCCGCGCTGCATATGCATGCGGGTGACGGCAACGTACACACCAACCTGCCGGTGAACAGTGACGACTACGAGATGCTGCAAACCGCACGCCATGCGGTGGAGCGCATCATGGTGCTGGCGCGATCACTTGACGGCGTGATTTCTGGCGAGCACGGTATTGGCATCACGAAGCTGGAGTTTTTGACCGACGCTGAACTGAAACCGTTTGCTGATTACAAGGCCAAGGTGGACCCCGAGGGACGTTTCAACAAAGGCAAGCTGCTACGAAATCCGGAGCTGCCTGCGCACATATCTATTGGCCTGGAGGCCAAAAACACACCTGAAAATAGCTCAAAAGAGCCTCTTCTGGCTGATTTGACCAATGCCTACACGCCAAGTTTTGGCCTCATGGGCCACGAGTCCCTCATCATGCAGCAGTCCGACATTGGCGCGATTGCTGACAGCGTCAAAGATTGCCTGCGATGCGGCAAATGCAAGCCGGTGTGTGCCACCCACGTGCCGCGCGCCAACCTGCTGTACAGCCCGCGTAACAAGATTTTGGCAACATCGCTGCTGGTCGAAGCCTTTTTGTACGAAGAGCAAACCCGACGCGGTGTGAGCATCAAGCACTGGCAAGAATTCGAAGACGTGGCCGACCACTGCACGGTGTGCCACAAATGTTTGAGCCCGTGCCCGGTTGACATTGACTTTGGCGAAGTCTCGATGAACATGCGCAACCTGCTGCGCAAAATGGGTCAAAAAACCTTCCGCCCCGGCAACGCGGCGGCGATGGTGTTTTTGAATGCCACCAATCCGCAAACCATCAAGTTCATGCGCAGCGCGATGGTCGATGTCGGCTTCAAAGCCCAGCGCCTGGCCAACAACCTCTTCAAGCGACTGGCACGCAAGCAAACTGAAATGCCGCCTGCCACCACTGGCAAGGCGCCTATCAAAGAGCAGGTGATTCATTTCATCAATAAAAAAATGCCGGGCGGGCTGCCCAAGAAAACCGCGCGTGCGCTGCTCGACATTGAAGACAAAGACTACGTGCCGATCATTCGCAACCCGAAAGCTACTACTGCCGAGACGGAAGCGGTGTTTTATTTCCCCGGTTGCGGGTCTGAGCGCTTGTTCAGCCAGGTCGGTTTGGCGACGCAGGCCATGCTGTGGCATGCAGGCGTCCAAACCGTGTTGCCACCTGGCTACCTGTGCTGCGGCTATCCGCAAAAAGGCAGCGGTCAATTTGACAAGGCGGACAAAATCATCACCGACAACCGGGTGCTGTTTCACCGCGTGGCCAACACGCTGAATTACCTCGATATCAAAACCGTGGTGGTGAGCTGTGGCACCTGCTACGACCAGTTGCAAGGCTACGAGTTTGACAAGATTTTCCCGGGCAGCCGCATCATTGATATTCATGAGTACTTGCTTGAAAAAGGCATTACTTTGCGGCCTGAAAATGGTGACGGGAACGGTTATTTGTTCCACGACCCATGCCACAGCCCCATGAAGCTGCAAGAGCCCATGAAAACCGTCAAGGCACTGCTGGGCGACAACGTGCTTAAAAACGAACGCTGCTGCGGTGAGTCCGGCACACTTGGCGTCACGCGGCCTGATATTTCAACCCAGGTGCGGTTCAGAAAAGAAGAAGAGTTGCAAAAGGGCGAAATGGCATTGCGGGCGTCGGGTGCGGTTTCTGACAAGGAAAACGTCAAAATTTTGACCAGCTGCCCAAGTTGCCTGCAAGGTTTGTCGCGCTACCAGGACGATATGAAAAATGGCCTGCTGGAAGCCGACTACATCGTGGTCGAAATGGCGAACCAGATGCTGGGCAAAGACTGGTTGCAAACGTATGTGGACTCAGCCAACCACGGCGGTATTGAGCGAGTTCTGGTATGACAGTTACCGGCTGCCCACTGTGTGAAGCAGACGGCGGCTTGCTGATTTTCAAGAACGATCAGTTCCGCGTCATTCAGGCGGTTGAAGCGGGCTTTCCAGCTTTCTACCGCGTGGTGTGGAACGCGCATGTGGCTGAGTTTTCAGAGTTGTCGCCAGATGAGCGCAACGCCTGCATGAACACTGTGGTGGTGGTTGAAAAAGTCCTGCGTAAACATTTGCAACCAACCAAAATTAACCTGGCGGCTTTGGGCAATGCCGTGCCGCATTTGCACTGGCATGTGATGGCCCGGTTTGACTGGGACAGCCATTTCCCCGGGTCTGTGTGGGCTGCTCCGCAACGTGCTACCAACGCCGAAAAATTGGCGCAACTTGCCTCGCAATGCGCGCAGGTCAACCATTTGCTGGCTGAATCGCTGGCACCCTGACTCTTCAGAAAGCAACACAACATGGCAGGCTTACAGGCAGATTCACCTACCCCGACGGCGCTCACCGTGCATGGCACATCACGCCTTCTTGAGGTGGCTTTTTCAGACGGCGCGGCGTTCAGCATTCCGTTTGAGCTGATGCGTGTGTATTCCCCCTCGGCAGAGGTGCAGGGCCATGGCCCCGGCCAGGAGGTACTGCAAACCGGCAAGCGCGAAGTGGGCGTGGTTGAACTTGAGCCGATTGGCAATTACGCGGTCAAGCCGGTGTTTTCGGACGGTCACGAAAGCGGCATATTCTCATGGGAATACCTGTATCACCTAGGTGCCAACCAGGCCCAGTTATGGAGCGACTACAACCGTCGCCTTGAAGCCGCAGGCATGTCGCGGGACGCCCCCATGGTGGTCGCTGGCGGCCACAGTTGCAGCAGCCACTGACAGTTCACCGTCTGTCGGTGTTGTTTTTGCAGCATAAAAGGCAACAAACAATGCAAAGCCCCGTATGCGACTAGGGTTGTAGCCCTGCATTGCCTCCTGCGCCCTCTAGCATTGAGGGCATGACAACAACCCATTTTGGTTTCCAATCCGTCGACGAAAAAGACAAGGCGAAAGCCGTGCGCGGCGTTTTTGATTCGGTCGCGTCCAAATACGACGTGATGAACGATCTGATGTCGGTCGGCATGCACCGGGCCTGGAAGGCGTACACCGTGCTGGTCGCCAATGTCAAAGACGGCCAGCGTGTGCTGGATATCGCCGGCGGCACGGGTGACCTAGCGCTGGCTTTTGCGCCCAAGGTGGGTTCCGCCGGCCAGGTGGTGCATACCGACATCAATGAGGCCATGCTGCGCGAAGGCCGAAATCGCTTGCTGGACGCAGGCGTGAGCTTGCCCACCTTGGCCTGTGACGCCGAGCATTTACCTTTCGCCGACGCTTATTTTGATCTGGTGACAGTTGCTTTTGGGCTGCGCAACATGACGCATAAAGATGCAGCGCTGGTTGAGATGAACCGTGTGCTCAAACCCGGCGGCAAGCTGATGGTGTTGGAGTTTTCCAAGGTAGCCAAGCCCTTGGCAAAAATTTACGACTGGTATTCGTTCAAGGTGCTTCCCAAATTAGGCAAGCTGGTGGCTAACGATGATGCCAGCTATCAGTACCTGGCCGAGTCGATCCGCATGCATCCTGACCAGGACGCGCTAAAGGCCATGATGCTCAAAGGCGGCTTTGGTCATGTGGACTATCACAACCTGTCAGGCGGGGTGGTGGCATTGCATGTTGGAATCAAGTGTTAAGAATTTTTGGTCCATCCGCATGTGGATGCTCTGTATTCATGTTTTGCTTATAAAGGAGACGTCATGAAAATCTGGTCTATTGTTCTTTCTGCCGCGATGGCGCTGAGCTTCGGTTTTGCGGCCACCAGTGCTGAAGCCGCCCGTTTGGGCGGTGGTAAATCTGTTGGCAAGCAGTCGTCTAATGTGACGCAGCGCGAGGCGGTCAAGCCAACAACGCCAGCGGCGCCTTCTGCGGCGCCTGCCGCGGCGCCCAAGAAGCCATGGGGAGCCATGCTGGGCGGTTTGGCTGCAGGCCTGGGTCTGGCCTGGTTGGCATCGTCGCTGGGTCTTGGCGGTGCAATGGCTAACATCATGATGTTTGCCCTGATGGCCATCGTTGCGGTATTGGTGATTGGCTTTGTGATGCGGAAAATGAAGGGCGGCAACACAGGTCAAGGCCAGTCGCCTTATGCGATGCAAAGCGCTGGCAACGCGGCTACGCCCCGAAGCTACAGTCCTGAAAATGTGGGCAATGATTCGTCGGCGCGCCCTTGGGAACGCAACACCACGGCCTTTGACGCCAGCAATGCTGCTGGGTCCGGTTCGATGATTGGCTCCGGTCTGTCGGGTTCTCAGGCTTGGGGTGTGCCTGCCGGGTTTGATGCGGAAGGCTTTCTGAAAGCCTGCAAGGCCAACTTCCTGACGCTGCAAGATGCCTGGGACCGTTCAGACATCAACAACCTTCGCGCCATGATGACCGACGACATGCTGAGCGAAATCAAAACGCAATTGGCTGAGCGCGAATCACACACCGGCCTGGGCGTGAACAAGACCGACGTGCAAATGCTCGATGCCAAGCTGCTGGGTATTGAGGAACTGGCTGACGTGTACATGGCCAGCGTCGAATTCTCGGGCATGATTCGTGAAGATGCATCGGCAGGTGCCAGTCCGTTCCGTGAGGTGTGGAACATGACAAAGCCGCGCAATGGCAGCGGCGGCTGGCTGGTCGCCGGCGTACAAGCCTTGCAATAATCACGGTTTTGCCCCGAGGGGCAAAATAATCCGTCAAAATCGGGAACGTATGAATAACACGTTCCCTTTTTCTTTTCTGGAATCCATTGCCACCCGTTTTCAACCGCCCGCATGGGTGGTCAGTGAGACGCAGCAGCGGCTGGTGCTTTTTTTAAACCATGTACTCATGCAGGAAAAAGAGGCGCAGGACCGCTTGGCCCGCAAAAAGGGCAGCGTGCTGCATATCCGCTGGGGCCTGTTTGAGCTCGACCTGCTCATCACGCCGGCGGGTTTGCTTGACAGGGCCACCCCTGCGGCCAAACCTGATTTGTTGGTCGCTGTCGCGGTTGATTCACCCATGGTGCTGATGCAATCAGTGATGGCGGGCAAGTCGCCCCCGGTCAAGATTGAAGGCGATGTCCAGCTGGCGGCAGAGCTGGGCTGGCTGGCTGAAAACCTTCGGTGGGACTTTGAAGAGGACCTGTCGCGTGTGCTGGGCGATATACCCGCGCACGCTATGGCCGACGCTGCCAGGCGTGTGGGGCAGGCGGTGAAATCGTTTTTGGTGACAGCACCCGGCAATCCTTTTCAGGCGACAGGCGACACTCCGGCTAAGGCTGCTTCATGAGCCGTATTTTCAGGGGAATCTTTATTGTCTGGACGCTGCTGCGATTCGGTCTGGACGAACTGGTTTTGTCGGGTTTTGAAAAGCCGTGGATCAAGCTGATTCGGCGCGTGGTGTCGGTAGGCCGCAATTTGCGGGCTCCGCGTGGTGAGCGCCTGCGTGAAGCGCTGGAAAGTCTGGGGCCGATTTTCGTCAAGTTTGGTCAGGTAATGTCGACGCGCCGCGACTTGCTGCCACCTGATATTGCCGACGAGCTGGCCAGGTTGCAAGACCGGGTGCCGCCGTTTGATTCCGCCTTGGCGATCGCCAGGATTGAAAAATCATTTGGCCGTCCTTTGGACAAGATTTTTGCCAGCTTTGACCACACGCCCATCGCCAGCGCATCAATTGCGCAAGTTCACTTTGCCGTGTTGCCCAATGGCCGCGAGGTCGCCGTCAAGGTGCTGCGCCCCAACATGCTGCCGGCGATTGAAAAAGACCTCGCCCTGATGCACATGATGGCGGGCTGGGTGGAGGGCGCATCTGCCGACGGCAAGCGCCTGAAGCCTCGCGAAGTGGTCGGCGAGTTTGACAAATACCTGCACGATGAACTGGACCTGCTGCGCGAAGCCGCGAGCGCCGCGCAGTTGCGGCGCAACATGGCTGGGCTGGATCTGGTCATGATCCCCGAGATGATCTGGGACTACTGCATGCCTGACGTGATGGTGATGGAGCGCATGAAGGGCGTGCCGATCAGTCAAACCCAGCGCCTGCGTGATGCGGGCGTCGACATGAAAAAACTCGCACGCGACGGTGTAACGATATTTTTCACCCAGGTGTTTCGTGATGGGTTTTTTCACGGCGACATGCACCCTGGCAACATTCAGGTCAGCCTGGAGCCCGAGACTTTTGGCCGATATATCTCGCTGGACTTCGGTATTGTTGGCACGCTCACCGAGATTGACAAGGAATACCTGGCGCAAAACTTCAGTGCGTTTTTCAGGCGAGACTACAAGCGCGTGGCAGAGCTGCACATTGAATCAGGCTGGGTGCCCCAAACCACTCGGGTTGACGAACTGGAGTCCGCCATTCGCGCCTGCTGCGAGCCCTACTTTGATCGGCCGTTAAAAGAAATCTCGCTGGGTCTGGTGCTGATGCGCTTGTTTCAAACCTCACGTCGTTTTCATGTCGAAATCCAGCCGCAACTGGTGTTGCTGCAAAAAACGCTGCTGAACATTGAAGGCTTGGGCCGCGATCTGGACCCTGACCTCGATTTATGGAGCACCGCCAAGCCGTTTCTTGAAAAATGGATGGTTGAGCAAATCGGCCCTGAAAAGCTGCTGGCCCAGCTCAAGGCAGAAGCACCGTCGTATGCCAAGCTGTTGCCGCTTCTGCCCCGGCTCCTGTCCGACTATCTCAAGCGTCCGTCAGACGTCAACCAGCGCGGCCTGGTTGAACTGCTGGCCGAGCAAAAACGTACCAACAAACTGTTGCAAGGCATTATTTATGGTGGAGCTGGTTTTGTGCTCGGCCTGATCGCTATGCAGGTCGTGCTCAGGGTCAGACTTTTTTAGGTGTCCGTTTATAATCGCGGGCTTTGTAGCCTTGAGCGATCTGAGGCGCTTTCCACTGAAAACTCCCCAAAATCATGCCAATTTACGCTTACAAATGCGAATCCTGCGGACACAGCAAAGATGTTTTGCAAAAAATGTCGGATGCCCCGCTGACGGATTGCCCGCAATGCGGCGCCGCCGCATTCAAAAAGCAGCTGACCGCCGCTGGTTTTCAGCTCAAGGGTTCCGGTTGGTACGTCACGGACTTCCGGGGTGGGGATCAGGCCAAAGGCGCAGAGTCTGGCAGCGCTGAGAAAACCGTGGCTCCCGTCAGCAGCGGTACGGAAGCTGCCGCCAAGCCTGCCAAGTCGGAAGGTGCTGCACCTGCACCTGCAGCTACCCCGATAGCAAGCCCCGCACCTGCCCCCAAGGCCACGCCATGATGGCGGCCATCCGCAAATGGCTGCTGGCCGGTTTGCTGGTTCTGGTGCCGCTGGCCATCACGGTCTGGCTGCTTAACTGGTTTATTGCCACGCTAGACCAAACCCTGCAAATTCTGCCTGGCAGCTGGCATCCTGACAAGCTGATCGGCTTTCACATCCCGGGTTTTGGGGTGCTGCTGGCGTTGGCCATTGTGCTCATCATTGGCGCGGTTGCCAGTAATTTTCTGGGCAAAAAACTGGTCAGCTGGTGGGATGCACTGCTGAGCCGCATTCCCATCGTTCGCTCTATTTACTCCAGCGTCAAGCAGGTGTCTGACACGCTTTTTTCTGAAAACGGCAATGCCTTCAGGAAGGCCTTACTGGTGCAGTGGCCCCGTGAAGGGGTCTGGACGATTGGGTTCCAAACCGGCACACCGGGTGGAGACGTGGTGAATCATCTGCCAGGCGACTACTTGAGCGTTTATGTGCCTACCACCCCGAACCCGACAGGCGGCTATTTTGTGATGCTCAAGCGCGAGGACTGTATCGAACTCAAGATGAGCGTTGATGAAGCCCTGACGTACGTTATTTCCATGGGCGTTGTGGTGCCCGGCAGTGCGGCCACCTACAAACCCAAATAATTTTTAATACCTCTTTATGTCCTCCCAGAACAGCTCCAACATGCGCTCCAACTATTGCGGTCTGGTGACCGAAGCCCTGATGGGCCAAACCGTTTCTCTGTGCGGCTGGGTCAACCGCAGACGCGACCATGGCGGCGTGATTTTTGTCGACCTGCGCGACCGCGAAGGCTATGTCCAGATCGTTTGCGACCCCGATCGCGCCAACATGTTTGCGACGGCTGAAGGTGTGCGCAACGAGTTTTGCATTCAGGTCAAAGGCGTTGTGCGTGCCCGACCTGAAGGCACCGTCAATGAAGGCCTGAAAAGCGGCAAGATAGAAGTGCTGTGCCACGAGATGACGGTGCTCAACGCCAGTGTCACGCCACCCTTTCAGCTGGACGACGACAACCTGTCAGAGACCACGCGCCTGACGCACCGCGTGCTGGATTTACGCCGCCCGTACATGCAAAACAACCTGATGCTGCGCTACCGCGTGGCGATGGAAACCCGCAAGTTTCTTGACGCGAACGGTTTTATTGACATTGAAACGCCGATGCTGACCAAAAGCACACCCGAGGGCGCGCGCGACTATCTGGTGCCCAGCCGCGTCAATGAAGGGCAGTTTTTCGCGTTGCCGCAGAGCCCGCAGCTGTTCAAGCAACTGCTGATGGTGGCTGGCTTTGACCGCTACTACCAGATCACCAAATGCTTTCGCGACGAAGACCTGCGCGCTGATCGCCAGCCAGAATTCACGCAGATTGATATTGAAACATCCTTCATGGGCGAACAAGACATTCGCGACATGTTCCAGGGCATGATCAGCAACATTTTCAAAACCGTGCTGAACACTGATCTGGGCGAGTTCCCCGTGATGGCTTATGCCGATGCCATGCATCGTTTTGGTTCAGACAAACCCGATTTGCGCGTCAACATGGAGTTCACTGAACTCACAGACGTCATGGCTGATGTGGACTTCAAGGTTTTCAGCGTTCCCGCGACGACCCCTGGTGGCCGTGTGGTGGCATTGCGTGTCGCGGGCGGCTCCGAGATGCCACGCAGCGAGATCGATGCCTACACCGAGTTCGTCAAAATTTATGGCGCCAAAGGCCTGGCGTGGATCAAGGTCAACGACATCGCCAAGGGCCGCGATGGTTTGCAAAGCCCGATTGTCAAAAATATTCACGATGCGGCGATTGCCGAAATTTTGAAGCGCACCGGTGCAGCCAATGGCGACCTGTTGTTCTTCGGTGCCGACAAAGCCAAAATCGTCAACGACAGCATTGGTGCACTGCGTTTGAAGATTGGCCTGAGTCCGCTCGGCAAAAAGCTGGGTCTGTTCACGGCAGGCTGGAAGCCGCTGTGGGTGGTTGACTTTCCGATGTTTGAACACGACGAAGTCAACAACCGCTGGAGCGCGGTACATCACCCGTTTACCGCACCCAAGGATGGCCATGAGGACTGGATGGACACCGATCCGGGCAAATGCATTGCCAAGGCCTACGACATGGTTCTCAACGGCTGGGAGCTCGGCGGCGGATCGGTGCGTATCCACCGCGCGGATGTGCAGAGCAAGGTGTTCGATGCTCTCAAGATCGGCCCTGAAGAAGCGCAGGAAAAGTTCGGCTTTCTGCTCGACGCGCTGCAATACGGCGCACCACCGCACGGCGGTCTGGCCTTTGGTCTGGACCGCATCGTGACCATGATGACCGGCGCTGAGTCCATCCGCGACGTGATTGCCTTCCCGAAAACCCAGCGGGCCCAGTGCCTGCTGACCCACGCACCCAGCCCGGTGGATGAAAAGCAACTCAAGGAGCTGCACATCCGCCTGCGCGCTCCTGCGGCCGCTTGAGTTGATTGCCGAAAGCTGGTTGCAGTCGGTAGCAAAAGCTGATGGCGACATTCAAGATGCCAGAATCCGTTCTGGTGGTCATTCACACGCCAGAGCTGCACGTTTTGCTGATTGAGCGCACCGATCACCCCGGCTTTTGGCAAAGCGTGACAGGCTCCCGGGACAGCGTGCATGAAGATTTGCGGCTCACCGCCCAGCGCGAAGTGCAGGAGGAAACAGGCATCACGGCCGGCATCCATCAGTTTGTCGATTGGTCTCTTGCCAATATTTACGACATTTACCCTGCCTGGCGAGGGCGTTATGCACCCGGCGTGACGCAAAACACCGAGCATGTTTTCAGTCTGTGCGTGCCTTCAGGCATGCGTGTCACCCTGAGCGCGCGCGAGCACACCGCTTACCAGTGGCTGCCTTATCTGGAGGCTGCCGACCAATGCTTTTCACCGTCGAATGCGGAGGCGATCTTGTTGTTGCCCCAATTCATGGCATAAGCTTGGCAGCATGCAAGTTGCCGCCCCTACTGAAAGTATCGAACTGCTGCAAGGCGGTCAAACGTTCTTCCCGGCATTGATTCGCGCGGTCGACGCCGCGACTGCTTCAGTACAGCTGGAAACCTATATTTTTGACATGCATGGCGCAGGCGCCGAGGTGGCCGAGTCACTGCTGCGTGCCGCGCGCCGCGGCGTTGTGGTGCAGGTGCTGGTTGACGGTATTGGCTCAGAACCCCTGAGTCACGAATGGCAACAAAAAATGGCAGAGGCGGGGGTGCAGTGGTGTGTCTACTCGCCTGTGGGGGCTGGCCTGAAGGGGTTGGGTTTGTTGGTTCCCGACCGCTGGCGCCGGTTGCACCGCAAGCTGTGTGTGGTGGACCAACAGCTCGCGTTTTGTGGCGGCATCAATATTCTTGATGATTATTACGATCCGAATCATGGTGTGCTTGAATCGCCACGCTTTGATTTTTCGGTGCAGGTTTCCGGCCCCCTTGCTGCGCAAACGCACGAGGCGGTCAGTCTGTTGTGGTGGCGCGTTCAGGCCGGCTACAGTGCGCGAAGGCGACACCTGGGTGCCGCCTGGGAAAAATTCAAAAAGGCAGGTTATGGCGGGCGCTCACCCGCTGTCGTTCAAGGCCCCAGGTTTGGTGCGCATGCGATGCTTGTTCTGCGTGACAACCTGAGTAACCGGAGCAGCATTGAAAATGCATATTTAAAAGCCATTGGCAAAGCGCGCAGCGAGATACTGATTGCCAACGCCTACTTTGTGCCCGGCGGCAAGCTCAGGCGTGCGCTGATGGGTGCGGCACGACGCGGTGTGAAGGTGACGTTGCTCCTGCAGGGCAAGTACGAATATTTCATGCAGTACCACGCGGCGCGCCCCGTGTATGACGCGCTGCTGGGCGAGGGCATTGACATCCATGAATACTCGGCCAGCTTTCTGCATGCCAAGGTGGCAGTCATTGATGGTCACTGGGCCACGGTTGGCTCGTCCAACCTGGACCCACTCAGCCTGCTGTTGGCGCGTGAGGCAAATGTGGTGGTGGAAGACGCTGCCTTTGCCGCGCAACTGCGGGAGCAGCTGTGCGCGGCGATTGCCACGCATGGCAGCCGCATTGACCCTGCCGTGTACAGCCAGCGGCCGTTTGGTCAGCGCCTGCTCGGTCAGGTGGCTTACGCCCTGATGCGAGTCGGTATCTGGATAGCGGGCAAGCGTTATTGAGGCTTCGGCGTTACCCTGACATGACATGCAAGACCTGATTGTTCAGCGGCCCGAGGGTCTGTACTGCCCGCCCGGCGATTTTTATATTGATCCGTGGCGTGCAGTTGACCACGCCGTCATCACCCATGCTCATGCCGACCATGCGCGTACTGGCCATGGCCACTATCTGGCGGCGGCTTCCGCTGAAGGCGTGCTGCGGTCCCGTCTGGGGCAGGGCATTGCGCTGCAAGCCGTGCAATACGGCGAGGTGGTCACGCACAACGGCGTGACCGTGTCACTGCATCCCGCCGGTCACGTGCTCGGCTCTGCGCAGGTGCGCTTGCAGCATGGCGGGCAGACCTGGGTGGCCAGTGGGGACTACAAGGTGGCCCCCGATGCGACTTGCGTGCCATTTGAGGCAGTGCGCTGTGACGTGTTCATCACCGAATCAACTTTTGGCTTGCCCATCTACCGCTGGCGGCCTGACGCCGAGGTATTTGCCGAGATCAATGCCTGGTGGGCTGCCAACGCTGCAGTGGGTAGAGCCAGCGTGCTGATGTGCTACAGCTTTGGCAAGGCGCAGCGCATCTTGAGCGGTGTCGACGCCTCCATCGCCCCCATCGTTGTCCACAGCGCGATTCAAACACTCAACACCGCTTACCGTGATGCGGGCGTGAACTTGCCAGAAACCAAACTGGTCAGTGAGGTCACCGACCCGGCGGACTTCAAGCGCGCTTTGGTGTTGTGCCCGCCCAGTGCTGCTGTGGGGCCATGGATCAAGCGCTTTGGTGACTTTGGTGACGCTTTTGCCAGTGGCTGGATGCAGTTGCGCGGCGCACGGCGCCGGGGCAGTTATGACAAAGGCTTTGTCCTGTCGGACCACGCCGACTGGCCGGGCCTGATGGGTGCTATTGGTGCCACGGGGGCGAACCGAGTCATTGTGACGCATGGCAGCATCCCCGTCATGGTTCGTTACCTGTCCGAACAAGGTCTGGAGGCCGGAGCTTTTCATACCGAGTACGGCGACGATTCAGCCGAAGAAAAAGTTGACGTCAAGGTCGACGCGTGAAGCACTTTGCCGCCCTCTTTACCGAGCTGGACAGCACCACCTCGACCAACGCCAAAGTCGCTGCCTTGCAGGCTTATTTCAAAGTCGCGCCGCCTGAAGATGCCGCCTGGGCGGTGTATTTCCTGTCAGGCGGCAAGCCCCGGCAGGTGGTCAAGACGGCTGCGCTGCGGGCACTTGCCTCGGAGGCTGCGGGCATTGACGATTGGCTGTTTGAAGAGTGCTATCAGGCAGTAGGTGACCTGGCCGAAACCATTGCCTACATACTGCCGCTTGACTTTGAAGCCAGCGATGTGGGCCTGGCCGTGTGGATGCAAGAGCGCTTGCTGCCCTTGCGCGGCTTGCATGAAGACGAGATTGCCCAGCGCATCAAAAGCTATTGGCACGAACTGGACTCACGCGGACGCTTTTTGCTGATCAAGCTGGTGGGGGGCGGCTTTCGGGTGGGCGTCAGCAAACTGCTGGTGCAACGTGCGCTGGCGGCCCACTCTGGCGTTGACGCCAAGCGCATTGCCCAGCGCATGATGGGCTTCGTGGATGCCAAAGTCTTGCCGACAGCCGGCAGATTCGAAGCATTGACGGCCCGTTCTGAGGATGGCGTGGCGGAGGTCATGGATGCCGGGCAACCGTATCCGTTTTTCCTGGCGCACCAGCTTGACGCCACACTGGCTGACTTTGACAGCAAGCTGGGTTCGGTCAGCAACTGGCAGGTCGAGTGGAAGTACGACGGTATTCGTGGGCAAATCGTCAAGCGGGCAGGGCAGGCGTGGGTCTGGTCGCGGGGCGAAGAACTCGTGACCGATCGCTTTCCGGAAATTGTGGCGCTGGCATCCAACCTGCCCGATGGGACTGTGCTGGATGGGGAGATCATGGTGTGGGCTGATAACGCCCCGGCGTCGTTTGCGCTTTTGCAGCAGCGGATTGGCCGCAAAACGCTCGGCAAGAAAATACTGGCGGACGCGCCGGTCACCTTCATGGCTTACGACCTGCTGGAAGCCGGTGGTCAGGACATTCGGGCGCAGACGCAACAGGTGCGGCGTGCCCAGCTCGAGCAGGTGCTAAGCGGTACAAACCTGAAGCTGTCACCGATCGAGCGCCTGCCTTCATGGGCCGACTTTGCCGCGTTGCGAAGGGAATCTCGAGCACGCGGCGTTGAGGGTTTCATGCTCAAGCGTATGGATGCTGCGTATGGAACCGGCCGGACCAAAGCAGACGGCTTGTGGTGGAAGTGGAAGATAGAGCCCATGACGATTGACTGCGTGCTGATTTATGCACAAGCAGGTCACGGGCGCAGGGCATCGCTCTACACGGACTACACCTTTGCCGTGTGGAATCGCTCGCCCGTCGATGCTCTGGAGGCTGACGCTGTCGTCAAGGCCATAGAAAAGCGCGAACCTGCCAAGCCTGATGGATTACAACTTGTGGCTTTCGCCAAAGCCTATTCCGGCCTGACCGACGAAGAGTTCAAGCGGATCGACAGCGTGATACGCAAAACCACGCTGGAAAAGTTTGGCCCGGTGCGCAGCGTCAAGCCCACGCTGGTGTTTGAGCTCGGTTTTGAAGGCATTAACCTGAGCCCGCGCCACAAAAGCGGCATTGCGGTGCGCTTTCCGCGCATGCTGCGTATCCGCACTGACAAGCCGCTACACGAGGCCAATACCTTGGACGACCTGAAATTGCTATTAAAAACGTAGCTGCTCGCGCATGTATTTATTGGTCTGAAGCCCTAAACTCTACCCAAAAACGGGCTAAAACGGGGTTTCTGATGGTTTGGTAACATCCAAGGATGCTTATGGAATCAAAACCTTCATCACCAAACGCCTCAGACGAAGGCACACCTGTCTCGGTCAAAATCCGCGAGCGTCTGGCAGCTGCCAAAAAGCGCTTCAACGCCAACGACAACATCGCCCAGTTCATCGAGCCCGGCGAGCTGGCCGAGCTGCTCGACGAGGTGGAAGTCAAGATGCAGGGTGTGCTGGACAGCATGGTGATCGACACCGACCGCGACCACAACACCAACAACACCGCGCGCCGTGTGGCCAAAATGTATTTGAACGAGGTGTTCAAGGGCCGCTATTTGCCAGCCCCTGCCGTGACAGAGTTCCCGAACGCCGAGCACCTGAACGAGCTGATGATCGTCGGCCCGATCACGGTGCGCAGTGCCTGCTCACACCACTTTTGCCCGGTGATTGGCAAGGTCTGGATCGGCGTGCTGCCGAATGAACACACCAATGTGATTGGCTTGTCCAAATACGCACGCCTGGCTGAATGGGTGATGGGACGCCCTCAAATTCAGGAAGAGGCGGTGGTGCAGCTGGCCGACCTGATCATGGAAAAAACATCGCCTGATGGCCTGGCCATCGTGATGGAAGCCACTCACTTTTGTATGGGCTGGCGCGGCGTCAAAGACATGGACAGCAAGATGATCAACTCAGTCATGCGCGGCGTGTTTTTGAAAGACCCAAACTTGCGTCGCGAGTTTTTGTCATTGATTCCCAAAACATCCAGCAATTAGTTTTTCATTGTCAGTAACCAGAGTAGTTCACCATGTTGGTACGCCTTTTATACGCCAGTCGCCTTGCTGATGCCGAATCCACTACCGCCACCGAATCGATTTTGGCGCAGTCCCGGGCTCATAATCCTGCCAGTGGCATTACCGGCATTCTTTGCTACGGCGGCGGCATCTTTTTGCAAGCACTCGAAGGCGGCCGCATGCAGGTCAGCGAGTTGTATGGCCATATTCAAAAAGATGTGCGCCACAAAGATGTGGTTCTGCTGCACTACGAAGAAATCATGGAGCGCCGCTTTGGTGGCTGGACCATGGGTCAGGTCAATGTGGCCAAGCTCAACACGTCCATTCTGCTGAAGTATTCTGAAAAGCCAGAGTTCAATCCGTATGCGGTGTCCGGCAACGTGTCTTTGGCGCTGCTGGAAGAGCTGATGGCCACCGCGTCCATCATCGGCAGATCCTGACGCGGGCTTTTTCAATTGACCCTGCTCCTGGGCTGTGACTTCTCCAGCAGCCCGACCCGTCAAAAACCGATTGTTCTGGCCCTCGGTACCGCGCAAAACGGACGCGTTCAGCTCTCCAAAATTGAGCACGTCGCGTCACTTGATGCGTTCAGGGCCTGGCTGGTGCAGCCGCAAAGCTGGCTCGGCGTGTTTGACTTGCCCTTTGGTTTGCCCCGCGAACTGGTCGAGCATTTGCAATGGCCGTTGATATGGCCAGACCTGATCACACACTACGCCGCTTTAAGTCGCGACGAGATTCGCGCCATCTTTGCCGCGTTTTGTAACGCACGCCCGGTGGGCGGCAAATTCGCCCACCGCGCAGCAGACAAACCGGCAGGCTCCAGCCCGTCGATGAAATGGGTCAACCCGCCGGTGGCTTTCATGCTGCATGCGGGTGTGCCGCGCTTGCTGGATGCAGGCGTACATTTGCCCGGTCTGCATGAAGGCGACAAAACCCGCGTGGCTTTGGAGGGCTACCCCGGCCTGCTGGCGCGTGAGGTGCTGGGCAACCGCAGCTACAAGAGCGACGACAAGGCCAAGCAAACGCCAGAGCGCCTGATTGCCCGAAAGGACCTGATCACCGCGCTGGAGCTGGGCCAAACCCGCTTGAAGCTGCGCCTGAAACTGACCCATGCCCAGCGCGACCTGCTGGTGGGTGATGCCAAAGGCGACATTCTGGACGCCGTGCTGTGCCTGATGCAGGCGGCTTGGGCACAGGAGCGCGGTGCACCTGGCTACGGTTTGCCGCCGCACATCGATCCGCTCGAAGGCTGGATCATCACAGCCTGATGGCTGTCGTCAAACCTCCGTCTCCAGATCGGGTATCCGGTTAAAGGCAATTCGCATCGGCGCGGTATCTTTGGCGTGATGTGATGCTGCAAAGTACAGCGTGTTTTTGCCGTAGGTTTTGTTCAGTTTGTCCATCGCCGCATCCAGTTTGCCTCTGGCACGCGCTACCGGCGCCTCCGCCACAGGCGCCTGCGGAAAATCAAACAGATCTGGCGTGTGTTGTCCCGCGAGCACCAAGCCGTGCATGGTCACATTCACGGCTTTGGGGTGCTGCAATTCCTGCAGGCCGCTGAGCCACAGCTTTTGCAGCACCTGCAAAAAGAACCCGGTGTCCTGCATCTGGCCAAACTGGGCGTCGCGTCCGCCGCCCGGTGATGTTTTATAGCGATGGTCGCAGCGCACGCTGATGGACATGGCGGTGGCATAAAAACCCTGCTTGCGCAGCCGCATCGCGGCTTTTTGCGTCAGGCGCATCAGCACGCCCAGTGCGCCCTCGGGGTTGCGCAGCTCGGGCGGCAGCACATGCGAGTGGCCTAGCGAGCGTGCAGTGGTGGTACGTGGGCCGTACCACTGCCCGCGCAGCATGTCGTGCATTTCACTGCCCGCCATGCCGCCCCACACGCTGTGCAGCACGTCGCGCGGTGCGGCGCACAGCTCGGCCATGCTGAAAATTCCCGCCACCTGCAGCCGCTCCAGCATGCGCTTGCCAATGCCTTGCACGTCTTGCAGCTTGAGCGAATGCAGCCTCTCGGGCAGCTCGCTTTGCTCAATAACGACAAGCCCGTCCGGCTTTTGCATGTCTGATGCCAGCTTGGCCAGCAGCGTGTTGGGTGCAATGCCCACCGAGCAGCGAAGGCAAACGCCGACGGTGTTCAGAATTTCTTTTTTAATGCTGTGGGCGATGGCGATGGCTTTATCACGCTCGCGCCAGCTACCGGTCAACTCGCACTCCATCTCGTCAATCGACAGCACCTGCCGCACCGGGGCGATGCGTTCAACTGCAGCAATCGCCTGGTGATGAAAGTCCACGTAAATCTCGTGTTTGGCTTCGACAAACACAATCTCGGGGCACAGGCGTTTGGCATCCATAACCGAGGTGCCGGTTTTTACCCCAAATGCTTTGGCTTCATAACTCGCAGCAATACAACTGGTGGTTTGAGCCATCACCGGCAGCACGCCTACAGGCTTGCCGCGCAGGTGCGGCTTGATCTGTTGCTCGACCGAGGCAAAGTAGGAGTTGAAGTCAACGAAAAGACTGCGGAGCATGGCTGAAATGGATTAAAATAACTGTACAAAAAAACAGTATAAAGAATTGTCTGCGCCAGTGCTTCAAAATTTTCAGAATCGTAAAAACCCCTCAAAAATGACTGAAAACAGCCATTTCCAGCTGCCTTTTAAGCCTCAAGACCAATGGATACGTGCGCAAGCAGCTATTAAATTTGTAGCATTTGTGGTGTCGACCTGTATCTGTCTTCAGGTTGTGGCGGCGCCCCGTACTGTGCAGTCAGGCGTGGTCACGCGGGTGGTCGATGGCGACACGGTATGGGTTCAGATCAGCCCCGGTCAGCCCCCCTTAAAGGTCCGCATCCAGGGTATTGATGCGCCAGAAATCTGCCAGCAGGGTGGCACGCAGGCGCAAGAGGCACTCAAAAACCGGGTGCTCGGACAAAGCGTGACGGTCACGTCAGGCGCGCGTGACGACTATGGCCGCACCGTGGGCACGCTCTACTGGCAAGGTCAGGACGTGGGCCGCTGGCTGGTGGCCAACGGCCACGCGTGGGTGTATAGCTTTCGCAGCAAAAAGGGGCCGTACGCCGTTGACTTTGCCCAGGCACAGGTTGCGCGGCGCGGCGTGTTCAGTCAAGCAGCAGAAGAGCCACGGGTGTTTCGCAAACGCCAAGGCAGTTGTTACCGAAACCGCCGCTCGTCCTACAAAAAAAACAGCCGGTTCTGACCTGTCTGTTCGGGCTGCGTGACTACATTGAACTGACAGGTTGCAGCGCCAGCAGGTAGCCTGACGTGTTTAACTTTTTAAAGGACGCATCATGAACAAAGACCAAATCAAGGGCCGTGTCGAACAGGTCACGGGAAAAGTCAAGGAAGCCGCCGGCAAGGTTGTCGGTAATGACAGGCTGGAAGCCGAGGGTAAAGCTGAAGCGATCAAGGGCAAGGTGCAGGCAGGCTACGGCGACACCAAAGAAAAAGTCAAGGACAAAGCCAAAGACCTGATCAACAAGATTTAAGGAGCAGCGATGACAACACACCATTTAACTCCTCCAACGACGTATCGCTTGAATGCATGGGTATTGGCCGGCTCGCTGGTAGCCATCGCTGGCCTGTCAGCTTGCGGAAAAAAAGACGATGGCCAGACGGTAGGTCAAAAGCTTGACTCTGCCGTGAGCAGCACGGAACAGGCGGCCGCAGAGGCCAAGGCCAAAGCCGAAGCCTCGATGGCCAAAGCAGGCGAGGCCATGAAGGACGCCACTCAAAAGGCGGAAGCATCGGGCAGCAAAACCGCCAGTTCCATGGCTGGAACCGTCGACGATGTGGCCATCACGGCATCGGTTGCAGCCGGCTTTGCCAAAGACGCCGATCTAAGCGCCATCAAGATTGATGTGGACACCAAAAACGGCAATGTGACTCTCTACGGCCCGGCCCCCACAACCGCTGCACGCGACCGCGCCACCGCAATAGCCAAGAGCATCAAGGGCGTGACTTCTGTGGACAACAAACTGGTTGTCAAACCGGGTTAAGCCAAGCACAGTGCGGCAATGATTTAGCGCATAAAAAAACCTCCCGAAGGAGGTTTTTTTATGCCTGAAGATCAGGCCATTACCGGATCAAGCTGCGATCAAGGACGCACAACGATGTCGTTGCGCACTGAACGGACGTTGTTGACATTACGTGCAATCATTTCTGCCTGTGATTTTTCGGCCATCGATTTGGCAAAACCTGACAGTTGCACCGTGCCGTTGAGCGTTTCCACGCTGATGGCCGTTGCCGACACCGTTTTGTCTTCAACCATTTTGGCTTTGACAGCGGTGGTGATGGCTGCGTCGTCAACATAGGCGCCGGCTGTTTCCTGGCCGCGCACCACGGCGCAACCTGTAGACAGAACGGTCATGCCAGCCAGAGCGGCAAAGGCGCAGACGAGTGCGGTGGTACGGGCGGTATTGGAAGCTGTTTTCATGGTAATTCCTCTTGAGTTGGTTTAATTGGATTGGTGCAAAGTTTAAAAGCCTGCCAGCCAGCGGCACCACGCTGGCAAGCCTGCGCTTGTGTTCAACCCGAGTTCAGTGGGTTTTTGGGTGGGTTGTTAAGTTCAGCCTGTGCGGCGAGCAGCGACAGCAGGGTAGGGGTTAGCCCAGACGATTTGAGGGTCGCCAGCAGCAAGCCGGTGATGGACACCAAACGCCATGGCCGAATCACAACGAGGGCGGCGCCCAAGGCGGCAGCCGCTCCGAGTAGCTGAATCGGTTTGTCTTGGGCGTACCTGTTCAACACAGGATGGGCCAAGCCCGAAGCAACGTCAAGCGCGGTATGGGCTGGGTGATGCCGCCACCAGGCCTGCACAGTGCGCCTGGCGGTTTTCCAGAAGGTGCCACGGCCGCCTGCAGATGGGACTTCCGGCGCCGGGCCAGACGCACCACTGCGGGTTGCGGCATCGTCAGCATCGCGCGTCATGTAGCCCACCAAGGCTTGACGGCTATTGGCAAGCCTTTGCTGGGGCGTGAGGTTGTCCGGGGAGGTCATGTCAAACAGTCAGGCAGCAAACCGCAGTGCGGTTGCATCGCTGTGTAATTGAGCTTTCAACTCGGGGAAGTGTTCGCTGTCCAGTGGTTTTTTGGCTTGTATCAGGGCGATGACTGTCGCCAGCAAAGCCACGCACGGCACGCCTACCAAAACCCAATGAAACTGGTTGTGTAAAAACCCCAGCATCAGGGCGATACCTGCCATGGAAATAAAAACCGAGCCGCAGACCACCGCCAGCAACCACGCTAAAGCCCGCCGCGCGACCTGAGCTCCAGCGGTCTTGGCCTCCTGGCCCACAAGAGCGCCATAGGCAGACAGATGACCCAGTACCAGATCGGGGCGCTGGATCACGGTTGAAAAAATCGGGTGCAGCATCGGCCATCAGTCCTGTGTCAAAAAAATGATGTCGATCAACGTGACTCGCGGCTGTACGCGGCAGACACCAGCAATGCGACGGCTGCGCCAACAGCTGCGGCAATCAGCACCGATTGCACGGGCTTGTCAGACACGTAACGGCTGGTCGCTGCGGTGGCTTGCGACAAGGATTCTTTGGCTTTGTCTTTGGCTTGCGCGGCCATGTCCAGACTTTGCTGGGCCAATGCTTGCGCCTTGCTGGTCAGTCGGTCCAGTACAGGCTCAACCTTGTTTTGCAGGGTGTGTATTTTTTCGTCGACGGAGTCAAGTGCATGGTTGGCGTAGCTGCGGCCTGTGTCGATGGCTTTGTCTGCCGAGTTCATCAGGCTGTCGGCGATTTGACGGCTGTTTTGTTGCACTGCTGAAGAATTGGAGGGGGTGATCATGGTGGATTCCTTGGGGTAAAAAAATAAAATGGAAAAAAGTTTGAGAAAGACGGTTAACGCATGCGCGCGCTAGGGATCAGCGCTTGTTAACGAGGCCGACCACAAAACCAACGATGGCCATGGCAGCAAAAATGAAGAACAGAATCTTGGCAATCTCGACGGCGCCGGAAGCGATGCCGCCAAAACCAAAGATCGCTGCAATCAGTGCAATGACGAGAAAAACAACGGAATAGTGCAGCATCTTCAGCTCCTCGGCTTTCAAGAATAAATTGACCTGTACAGCGACTCGTGGTGCTTTACAAGTGTGTGCTGCAAGCTTAGAGCGGGCAGAGCCCCGGACTCATCGGCTGTTGTCCCCGCGCCCTGTCAGCTAGACAGCGCGGCGCGTGTAGGCCCTGTCCGACAGACGCGTCGGCACTGATCAGGCGTGTGTGGGGCTCAGCCCTTGGGCATCACCGCAGAAATGGTTGTTCCCTGGCCTGGTGCACTGGTGACGGTCAGCCTGCCCCCTGCCGCTTCGACCCTGTGGCGCATGCCACTGATGCCGTGGCTGCTGGTGGCGATGGTCTGGGTATCAAAACCAATGCCGTTGTCCCTGACTTCAATCGAGGCATAGCCTTCGTGCTTCTGAAGGCAGATGACAATTTGTGTGGCCTCCGCGTATTTTCCGATGTTGGTCAGTGACTCTTGCACCAGGCGGTAAACCGTCAATTGCGCAGAGCCTCCCAGCTCGACGCTTTCCAGGTCTGTCGTGAGCGATACGCCTGAACGTTCCTCAAACTCCCTCGCCAGAATTTCAAGCGAAGCTGTCAGGCCAAGATGCGACAGCGATGATGGCCTGAGGTCCTCAACGATTCGGCGTTTCAGCGCAATTCCGCTGTTCAGGGTGGTGGTCAGGTGTGTGATGCGCTCAAGAGCTTCAGGTTGCGTGTTGCCCAGCCGTGACTTGAGACGCGCCACATCCAGCTTGGCCGCTGTCAGCAAGGCACCCAGCTCGTCGTGCAGCTCGCGCGCCAGGTGACCGCGTTCATCTTCGCGCACGTTTTGCAGGTGAGTGGCCAGCTCAGCCAGGTTGGCAGTTCGCTCACGCACCTGTAAATCCAGCTGGTCACGTTCACGTTTTAAGGATTCCTGTTCGCGAATGCCTGAATTAAGCAGCGCGCGTGTTTGCAGAAGATACAGGTAAAAGGCCAGCAAGCCGCCCAGTGCCATCACGGCGATGCCAATGCGGGACAGTTGCAATGTGCGCCTGACTTGTGCCTGACCGCGCTCCATATTTCGCAAGCTGTTGTCCGCCAGTTTGTCTGCCTGGGTGCGAATACCTTCCATTTGCTCCTTGCCTACATCGGTGGTCAGCACAAAGCGCCACGCGTCTTCCTGCCCCGCATCCCGCATCTTGACCGACAGTTCCATCTCGGCCATCTTGCGGGAAACATGGCGCGACAACACCCCAAAGTCACTGAGCTGATCCGGATAGGGGGCGAAGGTCACGCGCAACTGGTCCAGTTGACGGTTGACTGTCTTCAGGGTTTCGTTGTAAGGCGCTAAATAACTGTTGTTGCCTGTCAGTAAATATCCGCGCTGGCCGGTTTCTGCATCCAGCATGCTCTGCAGCAGTTCATTTAGTGCGGTACGTGTACTTTGTGCCTGCTCCATGTCCCGAATCGACTTGACGGTGTTGTGGTAACTTGCTTCATTGATGAAAACCACCAGCGCAGCAGCCAGCACCGCCAGCGGCAAGCTGATGGCGAGGTCTGGAAACTTCATGGGCCACTTAAAAAACTTCACGGGAAACTCTCCTACATCCATTTCGGTTACTAACGTCAATAATTACTGATAAACAACACTTCACAAGAGGGTACCACCATGATCAAAATCGGTATTGTTGACGACCACGCCATTGTGCGATCGGGGCTCAAACAGTTTTTCTCTGAGCACGTCGATCTGCGTGTGACCGGCGAGGCTGCCAGTGGCCGGGAGGCCATCGATCTGGTGCGTAACACGGAACTGGACATTCTGGTGATGGACTTGTCCATGCCCGGACAAAGCGGTATTGATGCGCTGGCCATGATTCGTGCCAAAGCGCCTGACGTGGGTATTCTGATCCTGAGCGGCTACCCCGAAGAGCATTACGCGGTCAGCCTGATTCGCCAGGGCGCGAGTGGCTACCTGAACAAGGAATGCGACCCGCAGGAAATTGTCAATGCCATACGCGTCATTTCTCTGGGTAAGCGTTACATCACGCCAACGGTTGCCGAGCTGCTGGCACAACAACTGAATCGCCCGCAAGACATGGCCTCGCATGAGCAATTGTCCGAGCGCGAGTTTCAGGTGTTCCTGAAGCTGGCCAAAGGTGAAACCGCCGGCGACATTGCCAAGGCCTTGTCATTGAGTGTCAAAACCGTCAGCACCTACCGCACCCGCGTGATGGAGAAGATGAGTCTTGCGTCCAACAGCGACCTGACTTACTACGCGCTCAAAAACAAATTAATTGACTGATCGATAGATCAGCGAAAGTATGGGAGTGACTGTGCTGCCAGCGGGTTGAAGGCGGCGCACAGATGCTTCAGTTCAGCTCGCCACTTTGGAGGCGGCAATAGTCCACGAGCGCATCGATTTCATTGGACTTGTCAAACACCGCATCCACACCCAATTGCGCGCAACGCTGGCGAATGTCTGCCGTTGCGTAATTGCTGAGCACCACTACCTTTTGCGTCGGTCTTCTGTCGCGGCACGCGGCCAGTACGCCCAACCCGCTGCCCTGTTTCAAAAACAGATCCAGAATCGCCAAGTCCCACAGATGCGGGTTTTTCAGCAACCAATCCTTGCCATCATTTTCGTTGTCCGTGGTACCAACCGCGTCAACACTCGCAAGCTCTTCGAGCGTTGCAATCAGGTTGTCGCGAATGGTAGGGTTGTCTTCAACAAGGTAGGTTTTGAGAATCACGAGTGAAGTCCAGGTCGGCTGATGCTCAAGCAGGGCGCTTTGCAGGTTCATACGCCATTTTGCACTTGAGCAGGAATTATTTTTGTAGGAGGTTTCCTATTGTTTGCTCTTATTTGCCTTAGTGTAGGTGTCTACCCACAGTGTCGCAACGCAGTTGACGACGATACAGCCAGCGTGAAGTGCTGACAATTGAAAGGTTACTTATACAGGTCTACCGCTCATGAACCAAGCATTTTTTAAGTCTGTGACCGCCCGGCGCTGGTTGATGGGCATGGCCGCAGCAGTGCTGGTGCTGGTCGGAGTCGTGTATTTTTTCCCCTGGGACATGCTTCGCGGCCCCATCAACCGCTACGTGTCAGATCATCTTGGCAGGCGTTTTGAGATCACCCAGCGCCTGACCGTGCATCTGGGGAGAACCACGACCGTGCGTGCTGATGGTTTGGAGTTTGCTAACCCGACCTGGGCCAGTGAGCCGTTCCTGGTGAAGGCCAAAGCCGCAGAGTTTGACATCAGGCTTTGGCCTCTTTTGACGGGGCGGGTTGTGTTGCCACGAATCGCCCTGTTTGAGCCTCTGGTTGGATTGCAAATGCAGCCTGATGGCCGGCGCACCTGGGCTTTGTCGCGAGACACATCCGACACGAATGCCACGCCGGACATTGGTGTCGTGACTGTGGATCAGGGCGTTTTGAAATACCGGGCTGCGCAGCAGGGCGCAGACATCACCGCCCGATTCTCACTGGCTGCCGAAGACAGTGCCGCATTGCCGCTGAAGTATCAGGTTAGTGGCAAATGGAAAAACGAGGCCTTCACAGCCAATGGTCGCACAGGGGGCGCTTTGGCTTTGAGTCGCGACGTTCGTGAGTCCTTTCCGATAGAGGTCAGTGCCCAGTCTGGTAAAACCCTTCTGAATGCCAAGGGTACGGTTGAAAACCTCAAGGAATTCGCCGGACTATCGGCGACTTTCGACATCCAGGGCCATAACCTGGACGAGCTGTACAAGCTGGCAGGGGTGGTGCTTCCATCAACCCCACCCTACAAGTTGCGCGGCCAGTTGGGCAAGCAGGGCGAGTTTTGGTCTGTCAGCCAGATGCGTGGCGTGCTGGGCCGGTCAGACATCAGCGGCCAGATGGGTTTTGATACGTCGCAGGCCACGCCGATGCTGACGGGTAAAGTGCAGTCCAAGCTGCTGGACTTTGAGGATTTGCGTCCTGTGATCGGCTTGCCTGCCAAGGGGTCGAGAACTGTCGCTGCCTCTGCCAGCACCCGTGCCACCAGCACCAAATCGGCTCTGCCCGTGTCGACGCGAAGAGTGTTGCCCACCGCTACGCTGGATCTGGTGCGCCTGAAGTCCATGAATGCTGACGTGACTTACAGTGCTTTGGACATCCGCCATGTCGAGCAATTGCCCCTCGACAAAGGCAGTGTGCATATCAAGTTGAAAAATGGTGTCATGCAGCTTGACCCCTTGGCTTTGGGTGTGGCGGGTGGCTCACTGGCAGGCCGAATCACGATTGACGTGAATGTGGTGCCCGCTGTTTATGACACCCGCTTTGATGTGCGTGCCGTTCAACTCAACCGCTTGTTCCCGACAATTCAAAGCACCAAGTCAGCATTGGGGAAGATAAGCGGTCAGGTCGCCTTGAAGGGGCGTGGCAATTCGATGGCGCAAATGCTGGGCTCTGCATCAGGTGACGTTGCAGTGTTGATGGGCAAGGGCGAAATCAGCAACATCTTGCTGGAATACATGGGACTCGATGGCGGTGAGATCATCAAATTCTTCGTGCGCGGTGACCGCAACGTGCAGCTGCTTTGTGCCGCAGCGGCTTTTGATGTCAAGCAAGGACTCATGAACAGCAAAGTGATCGTGCTGGACACCACCGACACGGTGATCAATGGCAGCGGACAGATCAGCCTGGTTGACGAAACCCTCGACATTCTGCTCAAGCCTGAACCCAAGGACACCAGTATTTTGAGTCTGCGCTCACCGCTCAGAATTGCCGGTACTTTCGCAGCACCCACGGCTGGGCCTGACAAGGTGGCGCTGGGTGCAAGGGCTGGCCTAGCGATAGCACTCGGCGTGGTCAATCCGTTTTTGGCGTTGCTCGCAACGATTGAAACTGGCCCTGGCCAGGACGCTGACTGCACGGGTGCTCTGGCGATCGCTTCAAAAGCATCCAGCCTCGCACCTAAAACCGTCGCCAGGCCTGCAGCTCAGTAATTGTTCATCCGTGCGGATGGCAAACCGTGCAGACGTTGTCGCGCGGCATCCGCACTTCATGGAAGCTCATGCTTCGCCCGTCGAGCATCAGCAGCCGGCCCGTGAGCGGCTCGCCCGTCCGGGTCAGCAGCTTTAACGCTTCAGCGGCCTGCACACTGCCAATGATGCCGACCAGAGGCGCAAACACGCCCATGGTGGCGCATTGCGTCTCTTCAAATGTGCTGGATTCGGGGAACACACAGGCGTAGCAAGGGGAAAGGGCGTTGCGCGGGTCATACACCGTGACTTGCCCGTCAAAACGGATGGCAGCACCCGATACCAAAGGCTTTCGGTGTTTGACGCATGCGCGGTTGATAGCGTGACGTGTGCTGAAGTTGTCGGTGCAGTCCAGCACGACATCGGCCAGCAACACCCGCTCATCGAGCAGCACATCGTTCGCGCGCTCGGTGATGACGGTGACCTGAACGTCAGGGTTGATGTCGGCGATGGCTTGCTCAATGGACCGCGCTTTGGGTTGGCCCACATCAGCCAGTGTGTGGGCGATTTGCCGTTGCAGATTGGTGGCATCTACCGTGTCGTGGTCAACCACCGTGATGTGCCCGACTCCCGCACTGCCCAGATACAAGGCGACAGGAGACCCCAAACCGCCCGCACCAATGATGAGAGCATGCGAGGCCAGCAGTTTTTGCTGGCCTTCAATGCCGAGTTCGTCTAAGAGAATGTGGCGCGAGTAGCGCAGCAGCTGGTTGTCGTCCAAGAAGAGTCCAGGAAAAAATCAATTCTCTTTTTTCTCGTTCTTGTTTTCGACCACTGCAGTTTTACTGACAATCACTGGTCGGCCCTTGAGCTGATTGATGGCTTGTGCGAGCGGGAAGTCCTTGTCGCTGCCGAGCTCGGGCGGACGACGCTGTTCGGGTGTCTTTTTGTTTTCTTCTTCCAGCCGTTTCAGCGCTAGTTCGCGTGCTTTTTCGCGGTTGGCGTCTTTGACCTCTGCGCCCTGGCCGCTGCCCAGGTGTTTCTCAAGGTCAGCCTCGCGGGTGCGGAGGGCGGCAAATGGGCTGCCTTCCAGGGTCTCATCTACCATCACATCCGGAATGATGCCTTTGGCCTGAATCGACTTGCCGCTTGGGGTGTAGTAGCGGGCGGTAGTCAGCTTGATGCCTGTGTCGGGTCCCAGTGGCCGCACAGTTTGCACCGAACCCTTGCCGAAAGTCTGGTTGCCCATGATGGTGGCACGTTTGTGGTCTTGCAGGGCACCAGCGACGATTTCACTGGCAGATGCCGAGCCTTCATTGACCAGCACGACCAAAGGGACTGTTTTCAGAGCGGCTGGCAGTCTCTTCAGCGGGTCGTTACCGGCTCGGCGCAGATAAAACTCGGGTGCGGCCTTGTAGGTAAACTTGCTTTCAGCCAACTGCCCGTTGGTCGACACGACAGTCACGTTTTCTGGCAAAAAAGCTGCTGAAATAGCCACTGCAGCGTCAAGCAAACCGCCGGGGTCATTGCGCAGGTCAAGCACCAAGCCTTTCAGGTTGGGTTCCTGTTTGTAAATGGCTTCCATCTTGTTGGCGAAGTCATCTACTGTGCGTTCCTGAAACTGGCTCAGGCGAATCCAGGCATAACCGGGCTCAACGACCTTGCTGCGTACCGACTGGGTACGGATTTCTTCACGGATGATGGTGACCGGGAAAGTACGGCTTTCGTCCTTGCGGAAAATCGTCAGCACGACCTTGCTTTTGGGCTCGCCGCGCATTTTTTTGACGGCGTCATTCAGAGACAGTCCTTTGACGACCGTGTCGTCAATTTTGGTGATCAGATCGTTGGGTTTGAGGCCAGCGCGGTCAGCGGGGGAGCCTTCAATAGGAGACACCACTTTGACCAGTCCGTCTTCCTGGCTGATCTCAATGCCAACACCCACAAAGCGGCCACTGGTGCCCTCGCGGAATTCCTTGAACGATTTCTTGTCGAAGTAGGCGGAGTGGGGGTCCAGGCTGGCCACCATGCCCGTGATGGCGTCTGAAATGAGTTTTTTCTCGTCAACAGGCTCGACATAGTCTGACTTGACCATGCCAAAAACATTGGCCAGTTGCTGAAGCTCTTCAAGTGGTAGCGGTGCCAGCCCACCGCGCGCGACGGCTTGCAGCTGCACGGTGGTCAGCGCACCAGCCACCACGCCAATTGAAACCCAGCCTGCGATTTTGAGCTTTTGACCCATGTGGACACCTTGAAAGAGAACTGTCAAAAAAAACGATTGAAGCAATATACACCTACGACAAAAGCCCTGTAAATCAGTTCCGCGCCGGGTGGCAGTATTCCCGGTTTTGACTGCTTCTTTTACCTGCTGTTTACACGAGCCCTCACGAAGCCCCCAAATAGAAGTGCCTGATCGGCTTTAAATCTGCATCCAGCTCGTACACCAGCGGTGTTCCGTTGGGGATATTCAGGCTCACTATGTCGGCGTCTGAAATGTTGTCCAGATACTTGACCAGCGCACGAATGGAGTTGCCGTGCGCGGCTACCACCACCCGTTTGCCGGCTTTCATGGCCGGTGCGATGGCCTCGTTCCAGAACGGCAGAACCCGCTCCACCGTGTCCTTCAGGCATTCGGTCAAGGGCACCTGGCTGGGTTGCAGCTTCGCGTAGCGGCGGTCGGCACGTTCGCTGCGTTCGTCGGTGTGGTTCATGGCAGGTGGCGGCACGTCATAGCTGCGGCGCCACAGCATGACCTGCTCGTCGCCAAACTTTTTGGCCGTCTCCGCCTTGTTCAGACCCTGCAAGTCACCGTAATGCCGCTCATTGAGCCGCCAGCTGTTGACCACCGGCAACCAGGTGCGGTCCATCGCGTCCAGCGTGTGCCACAAGGTGTGGGTGGCGCGTTTCAGGACGCTGGTGTAGGCCACGTCAAAGTCATAACCAGCCTCCCTGAGCAGTTTGCCGGCATTTTTGGCCTGGGCAACGCCGGTGTCGGTCAGCGGCACGTCGGCCCAGCCGGTAAAACGGTTCTCAAGATTCCAGGTGGATTCGCCGTGGCGTATCAGTACGAGTTTGTGCATAAATAAGGGGGGTTAAAAAGGCTAAATACTTCAGGGCAGCTGAAAGTGCATCCCTGCATTCTAAAATCATGGGCTTGGCAGATATTGCCCAACACTTTCCCTAAAGTTTTTTTCAAAGGCACAACGTGAAATTCCTGATCGATAACTGGATGCTGATATCCATAGCTGTGGCCTCGGGCGGCATGCTGGTTTGGCCTATGGTGTCCAGTGGCATGAATGCGGGAGCATTGAGCGCGTCAGGCGCTGTGACCCTCATCAACCGCGAAAAGGCCGTGGTCGTTGACGTGAGCGAAACCGATGAATTTGCAGCCGGCCACGTGGGTGGCGCTAAAAATGTGCCTTTTGGCGAGCTGGAAGACAAGTTGCCTCAAGCGGTCAAAAACAAGGCTTTGCCCCTGATCCTGGTTTGTGCCACAGGGGCACGCGCCAATCGCGCTGTGGCTGTGGCCAAAAAGCTGGGTTACGACCAGGCGCAGGCGCTGAACGGTGGCCTCAAGGCGTGGCGGGAAGCCAGTCTGCCGGTTGAGAAAGCGCAGGCCTGAACCATGAAAACCGTCAAAATCTACACCACAGGCACCTGCCCCTACTGCATTGCTGCCAAACAGCTCCTCGCCAAAAGGGGTGTGACCGAACTCAACGAAATTCGGGTAGACCTGACCCCGGGTGAGCGCGAAAAAATGATGCAAATTACCCAGCGCCGCACCGTGCCCCAAATTTTTATTGGCGATACCCATGTGGGCGGCTGCGACGACCTGGTGGCACTGGACAGCAAGGGCGGCCTGCTACCCCTGCTGAACGCCTAGCCAAAACGCCGGCCCGGTGCCTGGCCTTGACCCCATAATGCCCCTACTTTTAACTGCAACCTGAAAGCTATTCATGGCCGAAGCCAATCTTGACCCGGTGTTTCAAATCCAGCGCGTGTACCTCAAGGACATGTCGCTTGAGCAACCCAACTCCCCAGAAATTTTGCTGAACCAGGAGCAGCCTGGTGTTGATATCCAGCTGGGTGTCGAGGCTGCCCCGGTGGCCGATGGCCTGTTTGAAGTCACCGTGACCGCTACCATTCATGCCAAGATTGCCGACAAAACCGTGTTTTTGGTAGAGGCCAAGCAGGCCGGAATTTTTGAATTACGCAACATGCCACAAGAGCAGCTGGGCGCGGTGCTCGGCATTTCCTGCCCCCAAATTGTGTACCCCTACCTTCGCGGCAATGTGGCCGATGTGGTTCAGCGCGGCGGTTTTCCCCCTGTGCATCTGGCTGAAATCAACTTTCAGGCGATGTACGAGCAGCAGCAGGCCCAGGCCGCTGAGGCTGCCGCCGCGCCACAAATCATTGTCTGATGCACTTCATGGTCGTTAGATCATGAAAATAGCCGTTCTGGGCGCCGGCGCCTGGGGTACGGCGCTGGCCGTCAGTGCAGCGTCCAGCCATCAGGTCACCTTGTGGGCGCGTGATGCGTCGCAAAGCAGCGTCCTGGCTGCCGAACGTATCAATACCCGCTACTTGCCCGACATTGCGCTGCCCAGCAGCCTGCGGTTTGCGGGTGGCCCAGCACTTTTACAAGACAGCATCAAAGACCAGGACCTCATCATCATCGCTACGCCCATGTCCGGGCTGCGCGGCATGCTGCTGGCACTGGGTGGCACGACGGTTCCTGTTGCCTGGCTCTGCAAGGGCTTCGAAACCCCTCAAAAAGGCGATTTTCACCCATCATTTGGCCTCCTGGCCCATGAGATACGTGCGCAAGCAGCTCCTGATTTAATAGCTGGCGTGTTGAGTGGTCCGAGCTTCGCTCAAGAAGTTGCGCGCGGCCAGCCGACGGCATTGGTCGCCGCCAGTGAGCACGCCGCCGTGCGCGACGCTTTAGTGGCTGCCTTTCACAGCTCCACGCTGCGCGTCTACGCCAACGACGATATCGTCGGCGTTGAAGTTGGCGGCGCCGTCAAAAACGTGCTGGCGATAGCGACAGGTTTGTGCGATGGCCTGGATCTGGGCCTGAACGCCCGAGCCGCTTTGATCACCCGTGGGCTGGCTGAAATGACGCGCTTAGGCGTCGCGCTGGGTGCCAGGGCAGAGACATTTACCGGCCTGTCCGGCTTGGGTGACCTGGTGCTGACGGCCACAGGCGACCTGAGCCGCAATCGCAAGGTCGGCCTGGCACTGGCTCAAGGCAACACACTGGCAGAAGCCGTTGCCGCTCTCGGCCATGTGGCGGAAGGCGTGTACTGCGCCCGCACCGTGGTGCAGCGCGCGGCCAGCCTGGGCATTGAGATGCCTATTTCGCAGGGTGTGGTGGCCTTGCTCGATGGGCAGATCAGCCCTCTCCAGGCGGTGGCTGCGCTGATGGGACGTGGGCCCAAAGGCGAAGCTCTTTAGGCTCGCAATTCAAATTTCCAGGTTGTCAATCAGCCTTGTATTGCCCAGTTTGGCGGCGCCTAGCACCACCAGGGGCTGATGGGCCACATCGCCCCATGGCGGCATCAGGTCAGCGCGGCGGCGTACTGTCAGGTAGTCGGGCTTCCAGCCGCGTCGGGCCAGGGCTTGCATGGCCTGGGCTTCCAGCGCTGGCAGGTCTTGTGGGGTCGCTCGTTTGGCGGCAGCCCCCAAGGCTTGCAGGGCCTTTGACAGTTCCACCGCTTCCTGCCGCTCGGCTTCTTTCAGGTAACTGTTACGCGACGAAAGCGCCAGCCCGTCAGCAGCTCGCTGGGTTTCGCCTGCCAAAATTTCAATTGGCAGCGCAAACTGCTGCACCATGCGGCGCACCACCATGACCTGCTGGTAGTCCTTTTTGCCAAAAGCCGCCACGCCGCCTGGCATGCCCGCGTAGACGCATGAAAACAGCTTGAGCACGACAGTGCTGACACCGATAAAAAACCCCGGCCTGAAGTGACCCTCAAGGATGTCGCCCAGGTCGGTGGCCGGGTGGACTTTGTAGGTCTGCGGCTCGGGGTAGAGTTCTTTTTCACGCGGGGCAAACAGCACGTTGCAGCCTGCGGCCTCCAGTCGCTGGGCATCAGCGTCGAGTGTGCGCGGGTAGCTGTCAAAGTCTTCATGCGGTGCAAACTGCAGGCGGTTAACAAAGATGCTGGACACCGTGACATCGCCCAGCGGCTTGGCTTCTTTGACGAGAGCAATGTGGCCATCGTGAAGGTTGCCCATGGTGGGAACGAAGGCGGGGCATTTAAAGCCTGAGAGCTTTTCGCGCAGCTCGGCGATGGTGTGAACGATGTGCACTTTTTATCTCCTCGTTTTTATAGTCTGATCACCAGGCGTGTTGGCTGTTCACCGGAAAACTGCCGCTTTTGACTGCCGCAACATACGCCTGCATTGCCCCACGCACGCTGCCAGCTTCCGCCATGAAGTTGTGTACAAACTTTGGCATCTTGCCCAGGTTCATGCCCAGCATGTCGTGCAGCACCAGCACCTGGCCAGCGCAGCCGTTACCAGCGCCTATGCCAATGGTGGGGCAGTTTGTAAGGGTGGTGGTCAGCGCTGTGGCCAGCACCTCAGGCACCATCTCCAGCACCAGCATGGCTGCGCCTGCGTCTTGGAGGGCGCTGGCTTCGCGCTTCAGTTTGGCAGCGGCCTCGTCAGTTTTGCCCTGCACGCGGTAGCCACCCAGCGCATGCACGGTTTGCGGCGTCAGGCCCAGGTGCGCACATACGGGTATGCCGCGCTCAACCAAAAAATGCACCACCTCGGTGGTCCAGCCGCCGCCCTCAAGTTTGACCATGTGCGCGCCCGCCTGCATCAGCACCGTGGCGCTGCGCAGCGCTTGCTCTTTGGACTCGTGATACGTGCCAAATGGCAAATCGCCAATCAGCCAGGCTGTGGCCTGCGAGCGGCGCAGGCCGTTGGCCACGCATTCGGTGTGGTGGCGCATGGTGTCCAGCGTCACGCCAACGGTACTGGTCAGCCCCTGGCAGACCATGCCGAGCGAGTCACCGACCAGAATGCATTCAACGCCTGCCGCATCGGCCACCGCAGCAAAGGTGGCGTCATAGGCCGTGAGCATGGTGATTTTTTCACCGGCTGCATGCATCTCGCGCAGGCGCGGCAGGCTGATGGGCTTGCGCGCGGAAGGTACGGATGTGGCACTGAGGGTGCCGTAGGGTGTTGCAGCGGGGGTCATGTTTTTAGCCTCAACGTGTTTCAGGAGCCGAGCGCTGCATACCCAGGCGCTGTAGCAGCATGATGTCAGCGTCTGTGTCCGGGTTGCCGGTGGTCAGCAGCTTGTCCCCATAGAAAATCGAATTCGCGCCGGCCAAAAAGCACAAGGCCTGCACGCCATCCCCCATTTGCTGGCGGCCTGCCGACAGGCGCACGCGTGCAGTCGGCATGGTGATGCGGGCCACGGCAATGGTGCGTACAAATTCAAACGGGTCGAGGTCGGCCTGATTTGCCAGCGGTGTGCCTTCGACCTTGACCAAGTTGTTGATGGGCACTGACTCGGGGTAGGGCGTGAGGTTGGCAAGTTCTGCGACCAGGCCTGCGCGCTGGCGGCGCGTTTCACCCATGCCGACAATGCCGCCGCAGCAGACCTTGACACCCGCACTGCGCACTCTGGCGAGTGTGTCGATCCGATCCTGGTAGTCGCGCGTGGTGATGATGTCGCCGTAAAAGTCGGGCGCGCTGTCCAGGTTGTGGTTGTAATAGTCCAGTCCCGCGTTTTGCAGCGTTTGTGCATGGCCATCTTCCAGCATGCCCAGGGTGGCACAGGTCTCCAGCCCCAGGGCCTTGACGGTGCGTACCAGCTCGGCCACTTTTTCAATGTCGCGGTCTTTGGGTGAGCGCCAGGCCGCGCCAATGCAAAAGCGGGTCGCGCCAGCGGCTTGCGCGGCCGTGGCAGCTACCAGCACCTCGGCGGG
>JANNYZ010000048.1:0-20343 GCA_031410335.1 Polaromonas sp.
CAGCTCGGCGTCTTTGCCTGACAGCTTGGGCGCACTTGCTTTCAGAACGGGGGCTGAGGCGGCGGTCACAGGCCGTGCAAGACTGGCCGTATCCGCGGTCAACGCGGGGAGAGCGGCTGCGCGCATGGCACCGGCTGGTCGCTTCAAAATGTCTTTTTCCTGAATTTCGGCAGGGGGAGGGCGGTCACTGAAAATCTTGCGGCCGTCTTTCTCAACCCACTGCCATTGCGCAAACGCCGTGCTGGCGGTGAAAGCCAACACGCTGAAGCCCAACGCCAGAGCCAGGGTTTTTGATGCAGGTTGTGATGTCATTTTTGAAGTGTATCGCTGCCAGCAGCGTCCGTGGTCGTTACAAATTGCAAGGCCAACTGCTTTTTTCGCCCTGATGGGGCTGCCCTGACGCAGTTTTACAGATCCTTAACGCGCGCCAGGGCCGTCTGGTAGACCGCCATGCCGAAGGTACAATCCTATTTTTGGAGCTTTACCTATGCGCCTACTCGGCAAAGCGCTCACCTTCGACGACGTATTGTTGGTGCCAGCGTACTCCCAAGTCCTTCCAAAGGATGCCAGTCTTTCTACCCAGTTTTCGCGCAATATTCGCCTGAATTTGCCACTCGTGTCCGCCGCGATGGACACGGTCACTGAGGCCCGCCTGGCCATTGCCATCGCCCAGGAGGGCGGTATTGGCATCGTGCACAAAAACCTCACGCCCCAGCAGCAGGCGGTGCAGGTAGCCAAGGTCAAACGCTATGAATCAGGCGTGGTGCGCGACCCGGTGGTTATTACGCCAGAGCACACCGTGCTGCAAGTGCTGGAATTGTCTGAGCAACTCGGTATTTCCGGCTTTCCGGTATGTGACGGCGGCAAGGTTGTCGGCATCGTCACCAGCCGCGACTTGCGCTTCGAAACCCGTTACGACGTCAAAGCCCACCAGATCATGACGCCGCGTGAAAAGCTCATTACGGTCAAGGAAGGCACATCAGCGCTCGAGGCCAAGGCGCTGCTGAACAAATACAAACTGGAGCGCTTGCTGGTCGTCAATGACGACTTTGAGCTCAAAGGCTTGATCACCGTCAAAGACATCACCAAACAAACCAACTTTCCTAACGCAGCACGCGACTCGTCAGGCCGCTTGCGCGTGGGGGCAGCTGTCGGCGTAGGCGAGGGCACCGAAGAGCGGGTTGAGGCGCTGGTCAAAGCTGGCGTTGACGCCATCGTCGTTGACACCGCCCATGGCCACAGCAAAGGCGTGATTGACCGGGTGCGCTGGGTCAAGCAAAACTACCCACACATTGACGTGATTGGCGGCAACATTGCTACCGGCGCAGCAGCACTGGCGCTGGTTGACGCGGGTGCCGACGGCGTCAAAGTCGGCATTGGCCCTGGCAGTATTTGCACCACCCGCATCGTAGCGGGCGTGGGCGTGCCGCAAATCATGGCCATCGACAGCGTAGCCACTGCGCTGCGCGGCACCGGCGTGCCCCTGATTGGCGACGGCGGCATTCGCTACAGCGGAGACATCGCCAAAGCCATCGCAGCCGGTGCCAGCACCGTGATGATGGGCGGCATGTTTGCAGGCACCGAAGAAGCACCTGGCGAAGTGATTCTGTTTCAGGGCCGCAGCTACAAGAGCTACCGCGGTATGGGCAGCATTGGCGCCATGCAGCAGGGTAGCGCCGACCGTTACTTTCAAGAGTCAAGCACAGGCAACCCCAACGCTGACAAGCTGGTACCCGAAGGCATTGAAGGCCGCGTCCCGTACAAGGGTTCGATGGTGTCCATTGTGTTTCAGATGGCTGGCGGCCTGCGTGCCAGCATGGGCTACTGCGGTTGCGCCACGATTGAGGACATGCAAAACAAGGCCGAGTTCGTCGAGATTACCTCGGCAGGTATTCGTGAAAGCCATGTGCATGATGTGCAGATCACCAAAGAAGCGCCCAACTACCGGGCAGACTGATCGCTACATGAAAGCTCAGGCGCTTGGACCCAAGCGCCTTTTTTATTGATTCTTCAAAACAGTTGTCCCTTATGCAACACCAAAAAATACTGATTCTGGACTTCGGCAGCCAAGTCACCCAGCTTATCGCCCGCCGTGTGCGTGAAGCCCATGTTTTTTGTGAAGTCCATCCCTGTGATGTGACAGACGACTGGGTGCGTGACTATGCCAAGGATGGCAACCTGAAGGGCGTGATTTTGTCGGGCAGCCACGCCAGCCTGTGGGAAGACGACACCCTGCGCGCACCTGGCGCCGTGTTTGAACTCGGCATCCCGGTACTCGGCATCTGCTTTGGCATGTACGCGATTGCCGAGGCATTGGGCGGCACCGTTGAAGGCGGGCACAAGCGCGAGTTTGGCCATGCCGAGCTGCGTGCCCACGGCCATACCAAGTTGCTGGACGGCATTGCCGACTTCACCACCGCTGACGGCCACGGCATGATGAATGTGTGGATGAGCCACGGCGACAACGTCACCGCCATGCCGCCCGGTTTTAAATTGATGGCATCGACCAGCAGCTGCGCCATTGCCGGCATGGCAGACGAGGTGCGCAAGATTTACGCGGTGCAGTTTCACCCCGAAGTCACGCACACCACCCAGGGCCAGGCCATATTGAACCGCTTTGTTTTAGACATTTGCGGCACCCGGCCTGACTGGATCATGGGCGACTACATTGAAGAAGCGGTTGAGAAAATCCGCCAGCAGGTAGGCGATGAAGAAGTTATTTTGGGTCTGTCAGGTGGGGTGGATTCGTCAGTTGCTGCAGCGCTGATTCATCGCGCGATTGGCGACCAGCTGACCTGCGTGTTTGTGGACCATGGCCTCTTGAGGTTGAACGAAGGCGACATGGTGATGGACATGTTTGTCGGCAAGCTGCATGCCAAAGTGATTCGTGTCGATGCCGAGGCGCAGTTCCTGGGCCATCTGGCAGGCGTGAGCGAGCCTGAAGCCAAACGCAAGATCATCGGGCGTGAATTTGTCGAAGTGTTCAAGGCCGAGGCGGCCAAACTCAAGGCGGCAGATGCATCATCTAAAGGTGCGAAGTGGCTCGCCCAGGGCACCATTTACCCCGACGTGATTGAGTCTGGCGGCGCTAAAAGCAAAAAAGCAGTGGTCATCAAAAGCCACCACAACGTCGGCGGCCTGCCTGAGCAATTGGGCCTGAAGCTGCTGGAGCCGCTGCGTGAACTGTTCAAAGACGAGGTGCGCGAACTCGGCGTAGCCCTCGGCTTGCCGCCTGCCATGGTCTACCGTCACCCCTTTCCCGGCCCCGGCCTGGGTGTGCGCATTTTGGGTGAAGTCAAAAAAGAATACGCAGATTTGCTGCGCAAAGCTGATGCGATTTTTATCGAAGAACTGCACAACTTCAAAGATGCAGCCACAGGCAAAACCTGGTACCAGCTCACCAGCCAGGCCTTCACGGTTTTCCTGCCAGTCAAATCAGTCGGCGTGATGGGCGACGGCCGCACTTACGACTACGTGGTCGCTCTGCGCGCCGTGCAAACCAGCGACTTCATGACCGCAGACTGGGCCGAGTTACCGTATGCGCTGCTCAAAAAGGTGTCCAGCCGCATCATCAATGAAGTGCGCGGCATTAACCGCGTGACGTATGACGTCAGCAGCAAGCCGCCTGCAACGATTGAGTGGGAGTAGGACGTTCTATCCGATGCTAAATTGACGCGCTGCCGTCAGGTCAACTGCTGGCTAATGCAGTCGACATGTAGGCAAGAGGCAGCTTAGTTCAAAAGCTGAAAATGCAATCCAAAACAGTGGCTGAAACATGCCAGAAGTTGATGAGGAAGGGCAAGCTTGATGTCGGGTTTATGGCGTAATTTACTAACTCTGCTCATTGCTGTATTTAAACGCGATTTCGCCATCTTGCAGTCCGGCTGCTCCTGCACATTCTGGGTCACGCCGTTGGACGTGGGTATCCGAACGCTCAAGAGCGATAAATATCTGCAAATTGCCGAAGCAGCGCAGCTCGACATGCCAGCAGAGGCAATAGTGCTGGCCTGTCCTGCCTAGCGTTGATAATCTGGCTTGTTTTTTGCCCGATTTATTGATGATCAGGCGTCAGAGACAGTTGCTCGCTAATTTTGAATAATAAAGAGGCCATGTATGGATGCACTAAAACAAGGATCGGACGCGCTATTCATTTTGATGGGGGCCATCATGGTTCTGGCCATGCATGCAGGGTTCGCCTTTTTAGAACTGGGCACGGTTCGCAAGAAGAATCAGGTCAATGCGTTGGTCAAAATCCTTTGTGATTTCTCAGTGTCAACCGTGGCTTATTTTTTGGTGGGCTACACGGTGGCCTATGGCACCAGTTTTTTTGTCGGCGCCGAGCAACTGGCGCAGAAAAACGGTTTTGAATTGGTCAAGTTCTTTTTCCTACTGACTTTTGCTGCCGCTATCCCAGCCATTATTTCGGGTGGTATTGCCGAGCGCGCACGGTTTGGCACGCAGCTCATTGCAACTGCAGTAATAGTCGGGGTGATTTACCCGATATTTGAAGGCGTGGTTTGGAACCAGCGCCTGGGGGTGCAGGCCTGGATAAAGGCTGTCACGGGTGAAGAGTTTCATGACTTTGCTGGCTCTGTGGTGGTGCACACCCTGGGCGGCTGGCTGGCGCTTCCGGCTGTGCTGTTGCTTGGCGCGCGCAGAGACCGCTACCGCAAAGACGGTGCCATCAGTGCCCATCCACCTTCAAACATTCCTTTTTTGGCGTTGGGTGCTTGGGTGCTGACGGTGGGATGGTTTGGCTTTAACGTGATGAGCGCGCAGACTGTAGACAAAATCTCGGGCCTGGTGGCAGTCAACTCATTGATGGCCATGGTAGGCGGCACGCTGGCTGCACTGGTGCTTGGCAAGAACGATCCTGGTTTTATTCACAACGGCCCTTTGGCGGGACTGGTTGCAGTGTGCGCTGGCTCAGACTTGATGCACCCTTTGGGCGCATTGGTGGTGGGCGCGGTAGCGGGTGCGATTTTTGTGTTGATGTTTACATTGACCCAAAACCGCTGGAAGATCGACGATGTGTTGGGTGTCTGGCCGCTGCATGGCCTGTGCGGGCTTTGGGGAGGGTTGGCCGCTGGTATTTTTGGCAGCAAGATGTTGGGCGGTCTGGGCGGTGTCAGTTTGGCCGCGCAGGCCATGGGCAGCTTTCTGGGCGTGGCTTGGGCGCTGACCGCTGGCTTTGCGTTGTATGGGTTGCTCAAAGCCACCCTTGGCCTTCGCCTGAGCGCTGAGGAAGAATTTGAAGGCGCCGATCTGGCGATTCACCGCATTGGCTCTACGCCTGACCGTGAGGCAAGCTGGTAATAAACGTTAAAGTCAAGCGTGCTTGAGAGGTAAAGCTCACCATGTACCTGCCGCCCCATTTCGCCGCCAAAGACAGCGACACGACACACGCCACAGCCCACCAGCTGATACGCACCAATCCGCTGGCCAGCCTGATTTCTGTTGACGACGATGGCCTGCCTTTTGTCACGCCGCTGCCGCTGCATTTGCTGGCCGAGGGTAGCGAAACGCTGCTGCTCGGCCACTGCGCCAAACCCAACCCACACTGGCGCTACCTGGCGGCTCGGCCCAAGGCGGTCGTCACCTTCATGGGCCCCCACGCCTACATGACGCCGCGCGTCTACCCCGACCTGGCCCGTGTGCCGACCTGGAACTACCTGATGGTGCACTGCACGGTAGAGGCCAAAATCAATGAAACCTTTGACGACAAGGACCGCCTGCTCAAACACCTGATCGCCGACCACGACCCGGCCTACGCCGACCAGTGGCGCGGCCTGGGGGAGGACTATCAGCACAAAATGATGGGCGGTATTGTGGCGTTTGAATTGAAAGTGTTGACGATGCAGTGCAAGGTCAAACTCAACCAGCACCGGCCCGAAGCGCAAGCCGCCATGCACGCGCTGTACAGCCAGGGCAATGACAATGAACGTGCGCTGGCCCAGTGGATGGACAAACTGGCCCAGGCAGGCACCTGATGGCCAAACCAGTGCTTCAAAACCTGTTTTTGGCTCAAAAAATGGCATTTTCAGGTATCAAAAGTGCCTCCAGGCCAATGGTTACATGCGCGAGCAGCTATAAAATCAATAGCGTATGAATTCTCCTGAACCGATCACCGCCACGCCCGACGAGCACTTCATGCAGCTCGCTCTCGCCCAGGCCGCGCTGGCTGCACAGGCAGGCGAGGTGCCAGTAGGCGCGGTGGTGGTGCAGGGCGGCCAGGTCATCGCCACAGGCCGCAACGCCCCGATTGAAGGCCACGACCCCACAGCCCACGCAGAAATTGCCGCCCTGCGCGCCGCAGCCAAAGCGCTGGGCAACTACCGTCTGCCCGACTGCACCCTGTACGTCACGCTGGAGCCCTGCGCCATGTGCAGCGGCGCCATGCTGCATGCCCGGCTCAAACGCGTGGTGTTTGGCGCACCAGACCCCAAAACCGGCGCGGCAGGCTCCGTCATCAACCTGTTTGACCAGCCGCAGCTGAACCACCAGACGGCTTTGCAGGGCGGGGTGATGGCGGGTGAAAGTGCCGCAATGCTGAAAGCGTTTTTCAGCCAGCGGCGCGATGAAAAGAAGGCGCAGGCGCTGTTGCGGAACGTCTGACCGCCGGATGCGCAAAGCTGGTTGCTATTAAAGTTATAGCTGCTCGCGCATATATCCATTGGTCTAAAGGCCTAAATGATGCTTGAAAATGGCTCAAAACCGCCGTTTCAGGCTGAAAAGCCGCCAAAACCCCGATTGTGATGCCTTCAAGGCCTGAAATTCGTCGTTTTCAGGTATGAAAAGTGGCTTGAGGCCAATGGATATGTGCGCAAGCAGCTCCTGAATGTATAGCGCTTGATGTGGCCAACAGAACAGCCGTGGCTTTGAAATGCGTCCAGACCTGCCAGACTGTTCTGCCTAATTCATCTGGCGCAGGCTATAGTCAAAACCGTGATTCGCAGCCAGATGCGGTGGGATTTGCCGAGTATTTGCCAATAACAGCCAGTAGCCTGCAAACCCAACAGGCAAGACATTTTCAGGAGATTTTGATGCCCAGATTAGGTTGCAGCGCCGTTTTTGTACCGCAGGTCTTGCGGTATACATTACGTTAGGCTAAAAGCCCCCCTCCATCGCTATTCGTTAAGCCCACACACCGTTCAACCATAGGAAAAAAATGCTCAGAGCCGCAACAAAGCAAAAAGTCATTGGTCTGCTTGACGATAGCTATTTTGGCTCATCCAACTTTGCCGTTGAGTTTGAGGACGGAGATCCGGTGTGGACGACCATTACGTTCATTCCAAACAAGAACTTCTACTTTCGCGTCAGCCAGGCTAGCCTTGGAACAGTTCTGTACAGAGCAGAGGCAGCGCCAGGAGTACAACTTCTTAAACCAGACACGGTTTTAACCCAGTCCTTCGAAGGGTGCGTCGCAAAAATCCCGGATTGGATTCAACGAGTCAAAGAAGAAGTTATCGACTCCAACCCGCTCAACCGAGAGTTGCAGGAAGTCAGGCGGCAACTAGAAGAGAAGATTGACATCCTAGGAGAGCGGCAAGATGACTTCTTCACTCGAACAGAAGCTAGTCAACTTGCCGAAAAGCTAAACGAATTCTCGGAGAAGTTGGAAACACTTGCTGGCGAAAATTCTGAACTAAACGAAGTCGTTCGCGGGTTACGAACACGAATCGAAGAACTTGTTGCAGCTACTGAAGAAATAAACAAAGGCACATGGCTTCGTATGGCTGGTAGCCGCTTACTCGGAACAGCAAAAGCAATCATTGGTTCGAAGGAAGGTAGGGAATTCGCACTTGAGGCAGCCAAGAAAGTCCTACTTGAAGGGCCGAAATGAGTGTGTACGGTCTCACCGGTGAAGCACAACACCGAAGCCAATATCCTGCGCCTAACTTGGCAGTCAAACGGGCGCCAACACTGGCCGTGGCTTCGCCATTTTCATGGCCAGTGTTGGTGCGTTACGCCTTCGGCTCCGGCGCCGCTTACCTTGGACGTTAAAAATCATAATCCTCACATGCTCACCGTCCAGCCTTGCGAAGTCTCCCTGAACTCGCTACTTCGCCAATACAAAGACAGCCCGGGCTACGCAGACTGCTACGTGACCCAGATACCCGGCACAGTAACCCAAGCGGCCTATATCGAGGCCTTCTACACCTCCCCACTCTTCAAGGTTGAAAGAACCCTGCTGCACTACCTGGCATCAAAGCCCGCGACCGATACGGACGCCAGGGCGCTGGCTGGCGGCGGGGCAACCCGGTTTTCGGCTTGGCGGGTTGAGGCGCAGTCTTCGACAGAACTGCTGCTGGCAGACTTTACCGGGCGCACGCGGTCATGGCTGATGGCCGTGCCTGCGCCATTGGGCAACGAATCGCCCGGCACGCTGCTTTACTTTGGCTCTGCGGTTGTGCCGCTCTCAAGGCAGGGGGCGCAAAGCATGGGCTGGCTGTTTCATGCGCTGCTGGGTTTTCACCGGCTTTACTCGCGTATGCTGCTGCGTGCGGCAAGCCAGCATGTCGGCCGCCTGAAACTGCAAGGCCACTGAGCGCAAAGCAAATGCCCTTGTCCCGACAGCCTTAACCCATCACATGCACAAACATCCTGCCGTTCGCCTGCTCTGGTGCCTTTTCGGCGCTGCCTGCGGAATCTCACTGGCGCTGTACGTGGTGGGCCCGCCGCACAACACCTTTGTGCTGGCGTCGCTGGGCGGCACGTCTGTTTTTCTGTTTGGCCTGACGCGCGCGCCAGCCACTCAGCTTCGTGCGCTGGTGGGCGGCCATGTGGGTACGGCGGCCATTGGCATTGCTTGCGCGCAGTTCCTGGGCACTTCTCTGGTGGCCTACGCGGCGGCAGTGTCGCTGTCGCTGGCCTACATGCTGATCACCCGAACCGTTCATCCGCCTGCGGGCGCCAACCCGGTCATCATGGTCTATGCCCAGGCGTCATGGGCAACCCTGCTGAATCCGGTGTTGCTGGGCATTGCCTGCCTGGTACTGGTTGCCGTGGTGTGGAGCCGCCTGTATCCTGGCTTGGCCCGTTACCCGGTGTCGCCGTGGGAGCCATCGCCGCCTTCCGTCAACTGGGGCGGCTGGAGCGACAAGTAACAATATTGAAGTAACGTTCGTGTCAGCCCCGGCATTCCCGTTCACTGCCAATCGTCTGCACACCGAAAGGAAACCCATGCATTACGTCCACATCGTCGCCCTGTTGGCCATCCTCCAGTTCATTTACTTCAGCATTCTGGTCGGGCAGGCGCGCGGCAAATACGGCATCAAGGCGCCCGCCATGACAGGCAACGAGCATTTTGAACGTGCCGCCCGCGTGCAGATGAACACCCTCGAACAACTGGTCTGCTTTCTGCCTGCGCTGCTGATCGCTGCGGTGTACTGGTCGCCTGTGTATGTGGCGGCTCTCGGCGTGGTGTACCTGGTGGGGCGTGCGATTTACCAGCGCGCCTATGTGGCTGACCCGGCCAAGCGCGGCCTGGGCTTTATGTTGACCTTTATGCCCACGGTGTTGCTGGCGCTTGCCGGACTGGTGGGTGCAGCGATGCGTTTTTCGGCTTGATGTGCCTGATGGCAGCCATCAAGCGGCTGCCCGCCGCTGCATTTGCCCCAGCACCTTGAAGCAGCCCCACACGCCCACCACGCCAAACAGCACCACCCCCAGGCCGTAGCCTGCCAACACGCCTTTGATGCCGAAGTAGTGCCCGCCCAGCCAGATAAACGGCACCACGCCCAAAGTGGCGCGGCCCCAGTTCAGGGCGGTTGAATACAGCACGTAGCCCAGATTGTTAAACGCAGCGTTGGCCACAAACACGGCGCCGTTAAACACGTAGCTGCCCGCCACAAACACGCAGAAAAAGACAATTACCTCGCGGCCCTGGCCTACCGTGCCGAACACATTGGCAATCAGCGTGCTGCACAGCGCCATCAGCAGCCACACCGCCAGCACGTACACCACCACCACCTTCAGGCTGTCGCGCATGGCTGACTGCAGTCTGTCAAATCGGTTGGCACCGAGGTTTTGCCCAATGATGGGGCCGACTGATGCCGACAGGGCAAACAGCGCGGCAAAGGCGACCGGAATAATGCGTCCCACCACCGCCCAGCCGCCCACGGCATCGTCACCATACGGTGCAATGGCAGCGGTCACAAACGAGTTGCCAACAGGTGTGGCGATTTGCGTCAGCACCGACGGCAGGCCAATGGCAAAGAATGGTGTGAAGGTCTCGCGCAGTGTGGCGCTGTCAGGCCAGGCCAGCAGCTTGTGGACGCGCATCACGCCGTACACCCCAATACCAACCATGACAAAGCGGGCCAGCACAGTAGCGATGGCCGCTCCGTCCAGGCCAAGCCCCAGGCCAAAAATCAGCAGCGGGTCAAGCAGTGCGGTGGCCGCGCCTGCCCCTAGCGTGACATACATCGAGCGCTTGCCGTCGCCCAGCGCGCGCAGCAGCGCGCCCAGGCACATGCCCGCACCCAGCAGCGGGGCAGACGGCATCACGATGCGGCTAAAGCGCAGCGCCAGCTCGGCCGTCACGCCGGTGGCCCCCAGCACCCCCAGCAGCTTGTCTAAAAACGGATAGGCCAATGCCGCAGCCACCGCCATGGTGCTGACCATCAGCACCAGCGATGCACCGGCCAGCTTTTTGGCGTGGTCGCGGTCACCCCGGCCCAGCGCGCGGGACGTGAGCGCGCTTACCGCTATCGTCAGGCCAATCCCGATGGACAGCACAAAAAACAGCAAGGTACCCGCATAGCCCACGGCGGCGGCCAGCTCTTTTTGGCCCAGCAGTGAGATGTAAAACAGGTTCAGCAAGTCCACCGCAAAAATCGCCATCAACCCGACAGAGCCAGCGGCCGTCATGTTCAGCACATGGGTCAGGGTCGAGCCGGTGACGAATTTGCCTTGCGCCATGGTTGGTATGGGCGCGGCTGGGGAGGGGTGGGACATGGTGGCTTTGTGATGCGTGAAGCACTATTTTCACGCTTTGCAGAACGTTGCGTGCAGCGACAATAAGACCCATGCAACTTCAAGACATTCTTTTTTCTCAAGGCTTTGGCACGCGGCGCGTTTGCTCGGGGCTGGTACAACAGGGTCTGGTGGCGGTGGCGGGCGCTGTGGTCGATGACCCGGCGGCTGAGTTTGTGGCAACGGGCCTGAACTTCAAAGTGCAGGGCATTGACTGGCAGTACCACGAGAAGGCGTACCTGATGCTGCACAAACCCGCAGGCTATGAATGCTCGCAAAAGCCCAGTACCTACCCCAGCATATACACACTGCTGCCCGCACCCATTCGCCAGCGCGGCGGCGGCGCGGCAGCGGGCGTGCAAGCCGTAGGGCGGTTGGACCAGGACACCACAGGGCTGCTGCTGCTGTCAGACGACGGCAAGTTCATTCACCGCATGAGCTCACCCAAACACCATGTGCCGAAGGTGTATGAAGTGACCGCCAAGCACCTGGTAGACGACAAACAAGTGCAAAAACTATTGAGCGGCGTGGTGCTGGACGACGACCCCAAACCCGTCAAAGCCGCAGCCTGCTTGCAAACCGGGCCAAACCAGTTGAGCCTGACCCTGACAGAAGGCAAATACCACCAGGTCAAACGCATGATTGCGGCGGTGGGGAACCGGGTAGAGGGTGAGGGCGGGGTGGGGGGCTTGCACCGTTCGCGGATTGGGTCACTTGTGCTGCCGGATGATTTGAAGGCTGGGCAGTGGCGGTGGTTGACGTCTGGGGATTTGGCGGCTATTTCGGGTTGAAGATACTTGCTTTCAGGTATTTTCATGTATGGAAAGTGCCTGTAACCCAATAAATTCACGCTCAAGCAGCTCTTATATTTATAGCGTTTGAAACTTCATTCATGTCTGCCCCCGTTTGTTTAATGGATCCCCGGTTGAGCCCGTGATTACGATTTGTCACGTTTTTAGCTATCTTCAGATTTGTTCCGCATGTTTGTGGAGCACGTCACGTTAGGTCAAATAAACAAAAGGAGCGAGTATGAAAGAAGCTGCGCGTGCTAGCGACGAACAACACGAGGCTAATGAGCGCTATTCCTTGGAGAAGCTCAACCGTTTTATGAGTTTGATTCGGAAGCAAGACGATCAAGCCATGGTTCTCTCGCTTGCCACATTTTTGGAAGATACCTTAGGACGACTGCTTCTTTCTTACTTCAGAACATGCAAGGCCACAAAGGAATTGGTCGAAGGCTTCAATGCCCCATTGGGCACTTTTGGCAGCCGAATCAAGGCAGTCTACGCCTTCGGTTTGGTCACTGATGATCAATTCAAGGATATGGAAATCCTGCGAAAAGTTCGTAATCAACTTGCGCACAACTGGGAGGGTATAACTCTCGAGCGCAACGATATTCAAGCCTTGATAGGTCAACTCAGCAGCTATACCGTTGACCAAAAGCCTATCGACGGCGGTTCTAGAGAGAGGCTTCTTGCTACTCTTTCAACTTGCTGCATGGAGTTGCAGGTTTTCATCGGACGGCTGGTGGATGGCAAGACCGAAAAAGCCCCGGATGTCAGTCATAGGCTAACAACCGTACCACCAACCGAGCGAGGCTATAGGCGTTTCGTTAAGTAAAGGTGGGGGCAATCGGGGCCAGATTCCAATTAAATCTACGGTCGCTATCAATACAGGAGCTACTCGCGCATATATCCATTGGTCTGGAGGCCTAAAACATAGGTTAAAACAGGCAAAAATCGGCTTTTTACAGCCTTTGAGCATCGAAATTTGCCGCCAAAGGCGGCTGAAAGTGCCCAAAACTGGCTATTTTCACCCATCAAAAGTGCCCTAACCCCAATGGATACGTGTGCTAGAAGCTCCTTATTTCATAGCAATTCCCAATCAAAAAATCGCCACATTGGTGCACAAACCCGCCAAACCATCGCCGCCTCAAGCCACTTTTAGGTCCGCTTCTGGCGTTGACAAATACAAGCTATAGCAGCACGCATATTGCTTGCGTGTTCTTTGATACCTATGCTTGTTCTTACGTTGAAACCTCGTACTTTTTTCCTCAACCCCGGAGCTACCCATCATGAAAATCAGACCTGTCCTTTTTAGCCTCCTTTACGCCTTGGGCGTACTGTCGTTAGCAACATCCGCCCTGGCTTCGGACAAGTATCCTGACCAGCCGGTGAAGCTGATGGTTGCCCTGCCTGCGGGCGGCGGTGTGGACATGATTGCGCGCCTGGTTGGCCAAAAGCTGACCGTTGTGTGGGGCCAGCCGGTGGTGGTTGATAACAAGGCCGGTGGTTCGGGGCAAATCGGCTTGCCCATCGTGGCAAAAGCGGCCCCAGACGGTTACACGCTGATGGCATCCCCCGCTTCGTTTTTGACCACCAACAAAAGTATCTTCAAAACCCTGACGTATGACCCGCAGGCTGACTTTGTGCCGATCACCAAGCTGGCCAACCAGTCGATGGTGCTGGTTGTCAAAGACAGGCAAAAATTTCCGACGGCTGCGGCAGTACTGGCGGCTGCCAAAACCAAACCCGAGGCCGTGAACTACGCGTCTTCAGGCGACGGTAGCCCGCAGCACCTGGCCGCGCTGATGTTTGAGGCGCGCATGAAGGTCAAGATGCTGCATGTGCCGTACAAGGGCGGGGCGCTGGCCATCAATGACTTGCTGGGCGGCAATGTCGATATTTTGTTTGCGCCTTTGCCAGAAGCACTGCCGCACATCAAGGCAGGCAAGCTGGTCGGTTTGGCCATCATGGGAGACAAGCGTTCAGACCTGATTCCTGATGTGCCCACCATGGCTGAAAGCGGCATCAACAACATGGTGATGGTGACCTGGATCGGCCTGTTGGCCCCGGCCAAGCTGCCGCGCCCGCTGGTTGACCAGATCAACAAACAGGTTCACGCGATTTTGGCCACCGACGAAGTCAAAAACCAGCTGCGCACCGCCGGCATGGACGTGGCACCCAACACGCCGGAGCAGTTCAAACAGATCATTGCCGATGAGATCAAGCTGCACGCAGAGCTTGTGAAAGCGGCTGGTTTGGTGCCGCAGTAAAAAGCCAAAAACAGGCCGTTTTTACCTATCAAAAGTGCCTTTAGGCCAATAGATATGCGCACAAGCAGCTCCTGAAAGCATAGCAATCAGTCGATTTCTTTCAGGAAGCTGGTAACGCCTGCGGTACAAAGCTGCGGCTGATCGCGGTGCGGTGAATGCCCGCAGTCAGCCAGCCTGAGTTGCTGCGCATGCGGGGCGGCGTTGGCAATCTCGTCCAGCTGCAGCATCGTGCCGTATTCGTCGTTCAAACCTTGAATCAGCAGGAGCGGGGCGGTGATGCGGTGGCATTCGGCGCGAATGTCAAAGCTGGCGAAGGCTTTGGACAGCCACACGTCGTTCCACTGCCAGAAAGCGCCGTCGGCGTCGGCATGGTGTTTGGCCAAGCGGGTTTTTAATTCGCCTGATTCGAACGCCTGTTTGGCCTGTCCAATCGCTTTGACGGCCACGCTTTCAACCAGCACATGCGGGGCCATGGCGATGCAGGCAGCGGTTGGAAACTGGCTCGCGTAAAGCAGGGCAATCGTGGCACCGTCTGAATGGCCCAGCAGCACCGGGTTCTGAATGCCTACAGCCCCTAGCAGGGCAGGTAAAACTTCCCATGCCTCGGCGTGCATGTAGTCGGGCTGCAGGGTGTTGCGCCTCCTCGGCGCGGGGCTTGACTGCCCGTAGCCGCGCCGTGAATAGACCAAGCCCGCGCGGCCCGTGGCCTGGCAAACGGCCAACGGCCAGTCCAGCCCGCGCTGCGTCCACAGGCTGACGCTGCCCAGGCCTTCGTGCAAAAACACCATCGGTGCCATCGCGGCAGAGCCTTCAATACGCCTGACTTCGAGCTGCTGGCCATGGATGTTCAGAAATTTCATCGCTTCATCCTAATCCAACACATGTGTTCAACGCGTTATTCTTATGCCATGAGCAAACTTCTCAACTCCTTCTGGCGCGCCGCCGTGTACTGCTTGCACCCGCGGGTGATTGCGCTGTCGGTGCTGCCGCTGGGCATCATGGCGGTGCTGGCGTTGGGCCTCGGGTACTTCTTTTTTTGGGACGCTGCTGCCGCGCTGGGACGCATGCTGGAGAGTTTTGAACTGCTCAATGTGCTGGTGCGGTGGCTGGAAGGGCTGGGCCTGAGCCAACTGCGGTCAGTGCTGGCACCTGCGGTGCTTTTGTTTTTGTCGATTCCGGTCATCGTGGTCGTGTCGCTTCTATTTGTGGCGATTTTCATGACACCCACCATGGTGGCGCTGGTGGCCGAGCGGCGCTTTCCGCAACTGGAGCGTAAAAAAGGTGGCTCGATGCTGGCCAGCCTGCTGTGGTCGCTGGGTTCAACCCTGCTGGCGGCTGTGGCGCTGGTGTTGTCGGTGCCGCTATGGCTGATTCCCCCGCTGATTCTGGTGCTGCCGCCGCTGATCTGGGGCTGGTTGACATACCGTGTGATGTCCTATGACGCGCTGGTCGACCACGCCAGCAGCGAGGAGCGCCGGCAGATTTTTAAAGAACACCGTGGCTCGTTGCTGGCCATTGGCGTTATCAGCGGCTACCTGGGCGCTGCGCCCAGCATCGTGTGGGCATCGGGTGCGATGTTTGTGGTGGCTGCGCCGGTGCTGGTGCCGTTGGCGATCTGGATCTACACGCTGGTGTTTGCCTTTTCGTCGCTCTGGTTTGCGCACTACACACTCGAAGCACTTGAGCAGTTGCGCAAGAAAAATAATGCTTTGGACCAACCGATACATGCGCCACCAGCTCCTGAATTGATAGCTAATACGCCTGTCTCCACGACCGCATCACCTGCGCCGGGCGCACAACCCTGATTTTTTACCCTTGTTTTTCTCATGACCCACTTTGCAATCATCATCATCGGCGACGAAATCCTGTCTGGCAAACGTGCCGACAAACACCTGCCCAAAGCCATTGAACTGCTCGGTGCACGCGGCCTGCAGTTGGCCTATGCCGACTACGTAGGCGACGACAAGGCTCGCATCACCAGCACGCTGGCGCGCGCCTTTGCGGCGGCGCGAGAGTCGGGCGACGTGGTGTTTTCGTGCGGGGGCATTGGTGCCACGCCAGACGACCACACCCGTCAGTGCGCAGCCGCCGCCCTGGGCGTTGAGCTGGCGCTGCACCCCGAGGCCAAAGCGTTGATCACAGAGCGGATGAAAGACACCGCCAAGGAGCAGGGCGTGCCGTTTGACGCAGACAGGCACGACAACATCCACCGCCTGAACATGGGGGTGTTTCCGGCGGGTAGCGAGATTATTCCCAACCCGTACAACAAAATCCCAGGCTTTACCTCCAAGGCGGGGCAAGGCGCAGTTCACTTCCTGCCTGGTTTTCCGGTGATGGCCTGGCCGATGATGGAATGGGTTTTAGACACGCATTACCCGCACCTGCACCAAAAGTCAGCCTATATTGAAAAGTCCGTCATCGTGTCGGGCTCGATGGAAGCGACCTTGACGCCGCTGATGGAAGCGATTGAAGCAGCACATGCCGGCGTCAAGGTTTTCAGCCTGCCAAGCGTGGACCACCCGACGTATGGCAGGCATATTGAGCTGGGCGTCAAGGGCTCGCCAGCGGCGATTGAGCTGGCTTACCCTGCCTTGCTGGCCGGGCTTGTGCCGTTCAATGTCAAACTTGGCCCCGAATTGGTGCGTTAGTGTTTTGCACCAAATTGATGCATTTTATTCAATGCACGAAAACGTGCGTGAATCCAGTTTTCTGGCTTTCCCGAGCCAAAAACCTTCTGGCGCGGGCAGAATTAACGGCACAATCTGGGCTGTTCGTTTAATTCAAGTGGCATTGTTTTGGCACAAAAAGTGCATTCAACGCTGCTGAGAATATTTTCTATAACCCTCTCGCAACCCTCATTACTGGAGAATTTGATGGCAAAGACCGTCGCAGACGTCATAAAAATGGTCAAGGAAAACGAGGTCAAGTTTGTTGACTTCCGCTTTACCGACACCCGGGGCAAAGAGCAGCACGTGACCGTGCCGGTGTCGCATTTTGGTGAAGACAAGTTCGAGTCAGGTCACGCGTTCGACGGCTCGTCCATCGCTGGCTGGAAGGGTATCGAAGCATCTGACATGCAGCTGATGCCTGACCCCAACACCGCCAACATTGACCCGTTTTTTGAAGAAACGACGATGATCCTGACGTGTGACGTCATCGACCCTGCCGACGGCAAGGCCTACGAGCGTGACCCACGTTCGCTGGCCAAGCGCGCTGAAGCCTACATGAAGGCCTCCGGCCTGGGCGACACCGCCTATTTTGGCCCTGAGCCAGAGTTTTTCGTATTTGACAACGTCCGCTGGCAAAACGACATGTCGGGTTGCTTCGTCAAGATCGGCTCTGAAGAAGCCGCATGGAACACCGGCAAGGAATATGAGCACGGCAACAGCGGACACCGTCCAGCCGTCAAGGGTGGTTATTTCCCTGTGCCACCCGTCGACAGCTTTCAGGACATGCGTTCCGAGATGTGCCTGGTGCTTGAGGCCCTCGGCATTCCTGTTGAAGTGCATCACCACGAAGTGGCCAACGCCGGCCAGATGGAACTGGGCACCAAATTCAGCACGCTGATCCAGCGAGCTGACTGGGTTCAGCTGCAAAAGTACGTGGTTCATAACGTGGCCCACGCTTACGGCAAAACCGCGACCTTCATGCCAAAACCCATCGTTGGCGACAACGGTTCCGGCATGCACGTTCACCAGTCGGTCTGGAAAGACGGCAAAAACCTGTTTGCTGGCGACGGTTATGCAGGTCTGTCAGACTTTGCGCTGTACTACATCGGCGGCATCATCAAGCATGCACGTGCCCTGAACGCCATCACCAACCCAGGCACCAACAGCTACAAGCGCCTGGTTCCTGGTTTTGAGGCGCCGGTCAAGCTGGCGTACTCGGCTAAAAACCGTTCTGCTTCGATCCGTATCCCTTACGTGGCCAACCCCAAAGGTCGCCGTGTTGAAGCGCGCTTCCCGGATCCACTGATGAACCCGTACCTCGGCTTCTCGGCTCTGCTGATGGCGGGTCTTGACGGCGTTGAAAACAAGATCCATCCCGGCGAAGCCGCCAGCAAGGACCTGTACCATCTGCCGCCAGAAGAAGACGCGTTGATCCCAACCGTCTGCCACAGCCTGGACCAGGCGCTGGACTGCCTGGATGCCGACCGTGGTTTCCTGACCAAGGGCGGTGTTTTCACCGACGCTTATATCGATGCGTACATCGACCTGAAAATGCAGGAAGTCACGCGCATGCGCATGGCCACCCATCCTGCAGAATTCGACATGTACTACTCGCTGTAATCTGGCGCACACCACGATTTGTGGTTAAAAAGGGACGGCTTTTGCCGTCCCTTTTTCGTTGCAGTCTATGGTTATTGCCAGATAACTTTGACTTTTAACGCATTTGCCGCATACTGATAGACCGTCCTAGCCGTCACTGGCAACTGGGGTTACGTATGAAACACACATTATTGAAATCGCCACTGATTCCGTTTGCCGCCTTGCTGATGGCCTTGGCTTATGGCCCTGCGTCAGCTCAGGTTTACCGTTGCGTGGGCGCTGACGGAAAAAGCACCGAGTACATCAACAACGCCAAAGATGCCCAACAACGCGGTTGCAAAACCATGGAAGGCGGCAACGTCACGGTGGTGCAGTCCACCCCGGTACAAAGAACGGCAGTGCGCGTGGCCTCCTCATCACCGTCTTCCTCGCCATCCTCCAGCGGCGCAGAGCAAAAAGCCCGCGACAGCGACTCACGCAGCATTCTGGAATCAGAACTTAAAAAAGCGGAAGCCAAGCTGGCCGAGCAGCAAAAAGAGTTCAACAATGGCGAGCCTGAAAAGCAGGGTATTGAAGGGCGCAACTACCAGCGCTACCTCGACCGGATCGCTGACCTGAAAGACAGCATTGCCCGCAATATCAGTGACATCGCGGGTTTGAAGCGCGAAATCTCTCGCTTGCCGAACAACAATTAACCACCAGTTTGTTTCGGGCGGCTCTTCTGCGACAAAATAGAAAACTTGAAAAAGCCGTCATTTTTTTCCAGCAAACCTTCGCCTTTGGTCGCTGACCGTTTCGACGCATTTGACCTGCTGGCCACGCTGGTGGCCGTGGTACGCACCGATGGTGTGGTGGTGTTTGCCAATGCCGCGCTCGAAGACGCACTGGGTATGTCGCGCCGCACCATTGAAGGCTCGCAGTTGCCAGACTGCTTTACCGAGCCGCACATTCTGCAAAACGCCCTGGAAGGCGCGGGCAGCAACGAGTTTGCCGCCTTGCGCTACGACGCCTGGCTCAAACGCCTGAGCCATGACCCCATGCCGGTACACGTTGTGGTGGCGCAAACAGACACGCCGGGCGAGGCCATCATTGAACTGCTTCCGCTGGAGCAACAGGCCAAGCAGGACCGCGAGGAGCGCCTGATGGACCAGGCGCAGGCCAACAAGGAACTGATTCGCAACCTGGCGCACGAAATTAAAAACCCGCTGGGCGGCATTCGGGGCGCTGCGCAGTTGCTGCAGATGGACATCGACAAGTCGCTGACCGAGTACACCCAGGTCATCATCCATGAGGCCGACCGCTTGCAGTCACTGGTCGACCGCCTGCTGGCGCCGCACCGCAGGCCGCACCTGGTTGGCGATGTCAGCATTCATGAGGTGTGCGAGCGGGTCCGGTCCCTGATATTGGCCGAGTTTCCCAAAGGGCTCCGTTTTAGCCGCGACTATGACGTGTCGATTCCTGACTTTCGCGGTGACCGCGAGCAGCTGATTCAGGCGGTCATCAACATCGCCCACAACGCGGCGCAGGCGCTCGCTGAACGCATCGCGGCGGGAGACGCGCAGATTACCTTCAAGACCCGAATCGCCCGGCAAGTGACGTTTGGCAAGCAGCGCTACCGCTTGGCACTGGAATTGCATGTCATTGACAATGGACCGGGCGTGCCGGACTCTTTGAAGGACCGTATTTTTTACCCGCTGATATCGGGTCGGGAAGGCGGTTCGGGGCTGGGACTGACGCTTGCGCAAACTTTTGTGCAGCAACACCATGGCTTGATAGAGTGCGACAGTGTCCCGGGGCGAACGGACTTCAAGTTGCTGATACCTCTGCCCTGAGGCTTTTGTGACAGCTTGCTTGATGTCTGGCGCCTGATTTTTGACAGACACACATATTGGATGAACTCCAAAGGGACAAAGCAGCATGAAGCCCATCTGGATTGTTGATGATGACCAGTCGATCCGGTTCGTACTGGAAAAAGCCCTGTTGCGCGAAGACTTGCCCACCCGCAGCTTTACCAACCCGCGCGAAGTGCTGGCTGCGCTGGCC
>JANNYZ010000049.1:0-11988 GCA_031410335.1 Polaromonas sp.
TGCATGGCCCCGGCGTGATTCACACGGCCGATAAAGCGGTGAAGTCCATCGCCGATCTGCGCGGCATGAAACTGCGCGGCCCTACGCGGCAGGTGACCAAACTGCTGGGCGTGCTGGGCGCAACGCCTGTCGGCATGCCGCTGCCAGGTATTCCTGATGCGCTGAGCAAAGGCACCATCAACGGCTGCGTGATTCCGTGGGAAGTCGTGCCATCGGTCAAGGTCAATGAGCTGACCAAGTTCCACGCCGAATTCGACCCCGCAGGCGGCAGCCTGTACACCACCACCTTCGTGATGGCCATGAACAAAGCCAAGTACAACAGCCTGGCACCCGATCTGAAAAAAGTCATCGACAACAACTCTGGTATGGGTACCTCTGCCTTGCTTGGCAAAACCCAGCAAGGCAACGACGGCATTGGCCGCAAGACAGCCAGTGACCGCGGCAACAGCATCTACACCGTCAGCGTGGCCGAAGCACAGGACTTCCGCCGCAAAGCCCGCACTGTAGAAGTCGAATGGGTTGAAGACATGAACAAAAAGGGTTTTGACGGCAAGAAGCTGCTCGACACCGCCAAAGCGCTGATTGAAAAACACGGAAAGACCACCAGAGCCTGACCGCAGCCAGATCAACCACTGATTGTTGCGCCGCAACCCTCAAAACCCACCTAAAAAGTCGTTTTTGAGGTATCTTTAAGGCCTCCAAGCCAATAGAATCATGCGCAAGCAGCTATTAATTTAATAGCTGCTTTTTTTAACGTCATCACTTCCAACATGCAGCGTTCACCCATCAAACACTGCCGCGAATGCGGTGCATCCGTTGTCCTTCGTTTACCTGACGACGGCGACACCAAGCAACGCGCGGTTTGCCCAGCCTGCACCACGGTTCATTACGAAAACCCGCTGAATGTTGTCGGCACTGTACCCACATGGGGTGACGATGATGCCCAGGTACTTTTGTGCAAGCGAAACATCGAGCCACGCAAAGGCAAATGGACGTTGCCGGCCGGCTTTATGGAACTGAATGAAACCACGAAAGAGGGCGCAGCGCGCGAGACAGTTGAGGAAGCAGGCGCTGAGTTTGAAATGCAAGACTTATTCGCCCTAATGAATGTCGTCAGAGTCGGGCAGGTGCACCTGTTTTACCGGGCCAAACTGCTCAGCCCCCATTTCAACCCGGGCTTTGAAACCATCGAAGCCAGGCTGTTCACGGAGGCAGACATTCCATGGGAGGAGATCGCCTTTAAAACTGTCCGCGAAACCCTTCTGCGTTATTTTGCAGACCGTCGTGCCGGAGCTTATGGTTTTCACATGCTGGATATTGAATAAACCAGCAAGAAAAAAAAGGCCTGACAGCAATGTCAGGCCTTTTTTAAATCCATATGGTCGGTGTGAAAGGATTCGAACCTTCGACCCCTTGCACCCCATGCAAGTGCGCTACCAGGCTGCGCCACACACCGAAATTGCGTTAATTATAGCTTGAGGGCTGGCAGTGATTCAGTGCGCTGCACTAAGCAAATCGCGGATCTCAAACAGCTCGCGCCTGACCAATTGCAAGCGCTGCTGGGCAGCTTGCCCATCAGGTAAATCCTGTCCATCGTTCAGAGGTTCGCTGTCTTCAAAATCAGCCGAGTCAGGAAAACCGGAGTCGACAACGTCCATGACTTCAATGCCATCGAGCATGACTTCGCCGTTGCGGCGTTTGTCGCCTTCCATCTGAACGATTTCATGGAGCTTGTTGCGCGCGCCGCTGATGGTAAAACCCTGGTCATACAGCAGGTCACGGATTTTGCGGATCATCAGCACCTCGTGATGCTGGTAGTAGCGGCGGTTGCCACGCCTTTTCATCGGACGCAGCTGCGTGAACTCTTGCTCCCAATAACGGAGCACATGAGGTTTGACACCGCACAAATCGCTGACCTCACCGATGGTGAAGTAGCGTTTTGCGGGAATGGATGGGAGGGAATTCTCCAATTAAATCAATGCGCTAAAGCCGAAACCTCTAAATCTACTCTAAGTTGAAACTTAGCGCAAAGACTGATTTGGTTTTTTTTGCAAGTGTTGCGTGCTTACACAAGCGGTTGCATCATTAGCAAGCGCTTACAAACGGAAGCGCGTTTTACGCTCAAGCAGCAGGGCTTGCGGCCTGCACCTGAATCTGCTCTTTGAGCTTGTGACTGGCGTGAAAAGTCACGACACGGCGCGCCTCAATCGGTATCGCCTGCCCGGTGCGTGGGTTGCGGCCGGGGCGAGGCGCTTTGGTACGAATCTGAAAGTTGCCGAATCCTGAAATCTTGACGTCTGTGCCCTCAACCAACTGGTCGGATATCAGGTCAAAAAAAGCATCAATCATGTCTTTGGATTCACGCTTGTTCAGACCAATCTGCTCAAAAAGCAGTTCTGCCAGGTGTGCCTTGGTCAGCGCCGGGGTTTCCAGGCTTTCGATCGAAAATTCCATATCGGCCCTCTTGCCTGTTGTCTGTTGCTTGTTGTTTTGAGCTGGTCAAGCACGCAAGCGGGCTTCGTGCGTCGTCTGCAAGTGGCTTACCACTGACTGCACCACTGCCTCTATCGCGTCCTCTGTCAGTGTAGCGTTCGGGCTGGAAAGCTGCAAACGAACGGCGAGGCTTTTTTCACCCAGTTGCATGCCGGTGTTGCCAGCAAGCGGTCTGTAAACATCAAACAGGACAGCATCTTTTAACAGACCGCCTGTTGGCGCTTCATGGATAGCCGCCATGAGTGCAGCATGCGTGACCCGCTCAGGCACGATGACGGCAATATCGCGCTCGACGGGTTGCAGCTTGCTAACAGGCTCGAACAAAGGCACTGGACGCTGAAGCACGGCATCAAGTGCCAGCTCAAACAGCAGCGGTGCATGCGCAAGGTCATACCCTTGACGCCATTTGGGATGCAGCTCGCCGACGAACCCGATCACTTTCCCTGCGACAGAAACGCTGGCGCAACGACCAGGATGCATGGCGGGATGCACCGCCGGTGCAAAGCTGGCCTTGAGGGGTGCCAGCAGCGCCTCTACATCGCCTTTGACATCAAAAAAATCAACCGTTTTTGCGGGCTGATCCCAGTTCAAGGCGGCACGTGGCCCGTAAGCCAAACCAGCGACCCGCATGGGCTGGTCAAAACCAGCAACCGTAGTGTCTGTGTTCTGGCTTTGCGCGTTTCGCAGGAACACGCGGCCGAGTTCAAACACATTCACGCGTGCCGCTTTGCGGTCAAGGTTGAACTTGAGCGCCTGCAACAGCGAGCCCATCAGAGACGAGCGCATCACGCTCATCTGGCTGGCAATCGGGTTCAGCAGTTTGATGGGGTTGGCGTTGCCTGCGAGCTCGTGCTCCCACCGCTCCTCCACAAAACTGAAGTTGATCGTTTCCTGGTAACCGAGCGATGCAAGCGAGCGACGAACCGCAAATGGGCTACGTTCTGCCTCACGCCTCAACTTCGCCGTGATGGGTGCCAGTGGTGGGGTTGCAGGCAGATTGTTGTAGCCCACCATGCGCACGACTTCTTCAATCAGGTCTTCTTCAATTTGAAGGTCAAACCGGTAGCTGGGTGGGGTCACCGTCAACGTGCCGCCGTCAATGTCGTCTATCGAGTCGGATCGTTTGGTCGTGAAGTGCAGACCCAGCCGCTGAAAGGAGCCTGCGCATTGCGCTAGCGTTGTGGGCATACCAATGACTTTCGCCGCCCGCGCCACACGCAAGGTGACTGGCGCGGCAACTGGCATATTGACCTGCAGGTCATCCATCGGGCCGCACGCGGTTTGTGGCGTTCCGCAAATATCAATGATGAGCTGGGTGATACGTTCAATGTGCTCGACCGTTTGACCGGGGTCGACACCACGCTCGAACCGGTGACCAGCATCGGTTGAAAAGTTGTAGCGGCGCGAGCGACCAGATATCGCTTTGGGCCACCAGAAGGCAGCCTCGACATATACGTGTTTTGTGTCATCAGACACTGCCGTCGCGTCGCCGCCCATGATGCCAGCCAGTGACTCGACCTGGGTCTCATCGGCTATCACGCCGACTTTTTCATCGACTGCGACCGTATTGCCATTGAGCAGTTTGAGGGTTTCGCCCGCCCTACCCCAACGCACTTCCAGTCCACCCTGAATTTTGTCAAGATCAAAAATATGCGACGGCCGGCCCAGTTCATACATGACGTAGTTTGAAATATCAACCAATGCCGTCACACTGCGCTGACCACAACGCGCGAGGCGGTCAACCATCCACTGCGGCGTTGCCGCTTTTGTATTGACGTTCTTGATCACGCGGCCGGAAAAGCGGCCACACAAATCTGGCGCGCTGATCTTGACTGGCAAGCGTGTGGCGTCATTTATGGCAACAGCAGGAAACACCTGCGCTTTTAGCGGCGCGCCCGTCAAGGCAGCGACTTCACGTGCAACACCGTACACGCTCAGGCAGTGCGCCAGGTTCGGCGTGAGTTTCAGGGTGAAGATCGTGTCATCCAGGTTCAGATATTCGCGGATATTTTTGCCCAGCGGCGCATCAAGCGCCAGTTCCAGTAGGCCGCCGTGATCATCTGACAGTTTGAGTTCGCGCGAGGAGCACAGCATGCCCTGACTTTCAACACCGCGCAGTTGCCCTACCTTGATCAGGAATGGCTTGCCATCTTCACCGGGGGGCAGCTCGGCTCCCACCATGGCGCAGGGCACCTTGATACCCACGCGTGCGTTGGGAGCGCCGCAAACGATGTTGAGCAGGGTGCCCTGCCCCACATCAACCTCGCACACCTGCAGCTTATCGGCATTCGGATGTTTGGCTGCGGACCTGATTTCACCAACGACAATTTTTGAAAAGGGTGGGGCAACAGACTTGAGCTCTTCCACCTCAAGACCTGCCATCGTGAGCGTCTCGGCGAGCTGCTGTGTTGTCAGTGGTGGGTTGCAAAATTCTCGCAACCAGGATTCTGGGAATTGCATGGTCTTACCTCATTGTTCTTGTTGTTTTCACGACTGGAATTGCGACAGAAAACGAACGTCGCCATCAAAAAACAGGCGCAAATCATTTACGCCATAACGCAGCATGGTCAATCGGTCGGGTCCCATGCCAAAGGCAAAGCCAATGTATTTTTCAGGGTCCAGACCCATGTTACGCACCACGTTTGGGTGCACCTGGCCCGAGCCAGCCACTTCCAGCCAGCGGCCCGAGAGGGGTCCTGTCTGGAATTGAATGTCTATTTCAGCGCTGGGCTCGGTAAACGGGAAAAAGCTGGGCCTGAAACGCAGCACCAAGTCATCGCTTTCAAAAAACGTGCGGCAAAAATCGGTGAAGACAAACTTCAAATCTTTAAAGCTCACGTTCTCGCCAATCCACAGGCCCTCGCACTGATGGAACATGGGCGAATGGGTCGCATCGCTGTCCACACGGTAGGTTCGGCCTGGGGCAATCACGCGAATCTCGGGCATGGCGTGACCCGCATCGATGGTGGCACGATGCTTTTTAACGTGCTGCACCGCATAGCGGATCTGCATCGGGCTGGTGTGCGTGCGAAGCAAGTTGGGCGCAGCTTCAGTGCCGCCTTCAACATAAAAGGTGTCGTGCATCGAACGTGCGGGATGGTCTTCCGGCGTATTGAGCGCAGTGAAGTTAAACCAGTCGGTTTCAATCTCTGGGCCTTGGGCCACGTCAAAACCCATCGAGCCAAATATCGCCTCGATACGCTCGAGGGTGAGCGACACCGGGTGCAAGCCGCCTTGCGTGCGCTGGCGACCTGGCAGGCTCACATCCAGTGCCTCTGCCTTGAGCTGCTTTTGCAGTTCTGCGTCCGCCAGCTCTTGGCGCCTCTCATTGAGCGCCGCTTCAATGGCCTGCTTGGACAGATTGATGGCTGCGCCTCGTGATTTTTTCTCGTCAACCGACAGCTGCGCCATGCCCTTCATCAGCTCGGTGATGCGGCCTGTTTTACCCAAGAAAAGCGCCTTGGCGTTTTCGAGTTCGGCGGGGGTGATGGCCGCGCTGAACGAGGCTTTGGCATCGCCAACAATCGTTTCCAAATCAATCATGCAAGAAAACCTAAATATTTCAGTAAAACAAAAGGGCTAGAGCCTTTTCAAGCCCCAGCCCTTTATTTGTGTGCGCGAGCAGCTATTGATTAAATAGCGGCCAGCTTGGCTTTGACTTGGCCCACGATGGCACCGAAAGCAGCGCTGTCGTTGATCGCCATATCAGACAAGACCTTGCGGTCGATCTCGATACCGGCTTTTTTCAGGCCGTTGGCAAACTGGCTGTACGTCAGGCCAAATGAACGGGCACCTGCATTGATACGAGCGATCCACAACTGGCGGAACACGCGCTTTTTGGTACGGCGGTCACGGTAGGCATATTGCCCGGCCTTCATTACCGCTTCTTTGGCGATCCGGAAGACATTACCGCGACGACCACGGAAACCTTTTGCAAGGGCTAAAACTTTTTTGTGGCGGGCGCGAGCCGTTACACCACGTTTGACGCGAGGCATGTGATTACTCCTTGTTCGTCGTTAAATTAAATACCACGGCCTGGCAGCATCTGCGCCATGTGACCCATGTTGGTCTCATGTACAGCTGTTGGTCCACGCAAGTGACGTTTGTTTTTGGTGGTCTTCTTGGTCAGAATGTGACGCTTGAAGGCTTGGCCGCGCTTGACGGTGCCACCTGGACGAACGCGGAAACGCTTTTTAGCGCCGCTCTTGGTCTTCATTTTGGGCATTTCTGCTCCTTTTTCATTGTGCTCGTGAGGCGTTTGCAAACTGTTTGCAACCTTGATGGCCCCGAGACACTTGTAAAAGTGTCGAGTTTTTAAGCTCTTCCACTTGTTGTAGTGAAGGTTTAATTCACCACTTTTCGCAAAGCCAGACTTTCATCGGGCTTTGCAGGAATGCCTTTCAGCACCCCCTTTTCTATACTGAAGCCGCTGCTGGCGCTTCTACCACCGCTTTGGCGCCCGGCTTTTTCTTGCCCGGCGCAATCATCATGACCATTTGGCGGCCTTCCAGCTTCGGAAACTGCTCAACCACAATCAAATCGGCCAGTTCGTCCCTGATCCGTGCAAGCAAGGCCAAGCCCAGCTCCTGGTGCGTGATCTCACGGCCGCGGAAGCGAAGCGTGATTTTGCATTTGTCACCATCATCAAGAAAACGCTTGATGTTGCGCACCTTGATGTTGTAGTCACCATCGTCCGTACCCGGGCGAAACTTGATTTCCTTAACCTCGATGACCTTTTGCTTGGACTTGGCTTCCGCTGCCTTTTTTTGCTCCGCGTACTTGAACTTGCCGTAGTCCATCAACCTGCAAACCGGCGGCACAGCCGTCGGCGAGATTTCTACCAGGTCTACGTCAGCTTCTCCTGCCAAACGCAAGGCCTCCGTTATGCTGACAACGCCTAAGGGCTCGTTGTCTGGCCCTGAAAGTCGTACTTCGAGGGCCATGATTTCACGGTTCAAGCGGTGCTTGCGTTCTTCGCGTTGGCGGCGGTCACGAAATTCAGTAGCGATGGTCAATATCCTTTAAAATTTTGCTATAAAAGCTATAGCTGCTCGCGCACGTATTTAAACGGCCAAATACCAAATTAATCATCAAAACAGTTGAAAAATCAGGCTTTTTGAGTGATGTCCGAAGCAATTTGCTGTGCAAAAGCCTCCAAAGCCATCACACCGAGGTCTTTATTCCCCCGGGCGCGCACTGCAACGGCGCCAGCTGCCATCTCCTTGTCACCTACGACCAAGATATATGGAAGCTTTTGCATCGAATGCTCCCGTATTTTATACGTAATTTTCTCATTGCGCAGGTCCAAGTTGACCCTAAGCCCTTGATTTTGCAGCGTTTTAGCAACTTCCCGGGCGTAATCGGCTTGGGAATCGGTGATATTGAGCACTGAAACCTGCATTGGCGCCAGCCAGGTCGGTAGCGCGCCGGCGTGCTCTTCAATCAAAATGCCGATGAATCTCTCCAGGCTGCCGACGATAGCGCGGTGTAGCATGACGGGCCGATGGCGCACACCATCTTCGCCAACATATTCAGCATCCAGCCGCTCAGGCATCGAGAAATCAACCTGCATGGTGCCGCACTGCCACTGACGGCCAATCGCGTCTTTCAGGGTGTATTCAATCTTGGGGCCGTAAAACGCACCATCACCCGGGGCAATTTCAAACTCACAACCCGATGCGCGCAGGCTTTCCATCAGCGCGTGCTCTGCCTTGTCCCAGCTTTCGTCTGAACCAATACGGGCCTCGGGCCGCGTGGCGACTTTATAAATGATGTTTTTAAAACCGAAGTCGGTGTAGACCTTTTGCAGCAGCGTGGTGTAGTCCACGCACTCTTTCAAGATCTGCTCTTCGGTACAGAAAATATGACCGTCGTCTTGTGTGAAGCCGCGCACGCGCATGATGCCGTGCAAGCCGCCCGAAGGCTCGTTGCGGTGGCACTGGCCAAATTCGCCATAGCGCAGTGGCAAGTCGCGGTAGCTTTTGATGCCCTGTTTGAAAATCAAAATATGGCCAGGGCAGTTCATCGGCTTCAAAGCGTATTCGCGCTTTTCGCTTTCAGTGGTGAACATGTTGTCGCGGTACTTGTCCCAGTGGCCGGTTTTTTCCCACAGCGTTTTGTCAATGACCTGCGGGCCCTTGACCTCCTGGTAACCATTGTCCTGGTAGACCTTGCGCATGTACTGCTCAACGCCTTGCCAAAGCGTCCAGCCCTTGGGGTGCCAGAACACCAAACCAGGCGCATGGTCGTCAATGTGGAACAGGTCAAGCTCTTTACCGAGCTTGCGGTGGTCGCGCTTTTCGGCTTCTTCCAGCTGCGTCAGGTACTGCTGCAAATCGTCTTTGGTGGCCCACGCCGTGCCGTACACGCGCTGAAGCATTTCATTACGGTGGTCACCGCGCCAGTAAGCACCAGCCAGTTTCATCAATTTAAAAAACTTCAGCTTGCCCGTGCTAGGGACATGCGGGCCACGACACAGGTCTTCAAAATTGCCTTCGCGGTACAGCGACACGTCTTCGCCCGCTGGAATACTGGCAATGATTTCGGCCTTGTAGTGCTCGCCAATGCTGTTGAAATGCGCCACAGCCTCGTCACGCGGCAACACGCGGCGTGTCACGGGTTCGTCTTTGGCGGCCAGTTCGGTCATGCGCTTTTCAATCGCCACCAGGTCTTCGGGTGTAAATGGACGTTTGTACGAGAAGTCGTAGAAAAAGCCGTTTTCAATCACCGGGCCAATCGTGACTTGCGCGTCGGGAAACAGCTCTTTCACCGCGTAAGCCAGCAAGTGCGCGGTTGAATGGCGAATCAGGTCCAGCCCGTCAGCATCCTTGGCGGTGATGATCGCCAGCGCACTGTCTTTCTCAATCAAGAAACTGGTGTCAACGACCTTGCCATCAACCTTGCCACCCAACGCGGCTTTGGCCAGGCCTGCGCCAATGGACGCGGCGACTTCAGCCACAGTAACGGCTTGCGGGAATTCACGTTTGGAAGCATCGGGGAGCGTGATTTGAATCATTGAGAATCGTTTGTGGGCCGGATAAAGCAAAAAGCGCGGTAGGCGCCGCGCTGATTGATGGGTTGCGTGCGATGATTTTAATCGACTACGGCGTGCCTGGCGGCTTGAAGCCCAGCCCGCGGCAAGCCGGGCATTCGGTGATGATGGTTTGCTTTTCAACTTCGAACTGCTCGTTGATGTTTTCACTGTCAATGCGTAACTCGCCTGTACCGTGGCAGTCGGTACAAGGCAGGCGCTTGAAACTCACGGTGGCATCAGACATGGCGGATCTCCAGTAGGTGGATCAACAAATTGCACTCTACGACAAAACCCGCCCATAAAAAAGCCCGGGCAACCCCGAATAGGGCTGGCCGGGCTGATTCAAAAAGGAATCAGATCAGTGGAACTGCTCTTCTTCGGTCGAGCCCGTTAGCGCCGTCACGCTGGACTTGCCGCCTTGAATCACGGTTGTCACTTCGTCAAAATAACCGGTGCCGACTTCTTGCTGATGCGACACGAAGGTGTAGCCACGGTCACGGGCTGCAAATTCTGGCTCTTGCACTTTTTCAACATAGGCCGTCATGCCGCGTGCGACGTAGTCTTGCGCCAAGTCGAACATGTTGTACCACATGGAGTGGATGCCAGCCAGCGTGATGAACTGGTACTTGTAACCCATTGCGCCGAGTTCTTTCTGGAACTTGGCAATCGTCGCGTTGTCGAGGTTTTTCTTCCAGTTAAACGATGGCGAGCAGTTGTAGGCCAGCATTTTGCCCGGGTGCTTGGCGTGCACGGCATCGGCAAACTTCTTGGCAAACTCCAGATCAGGCGTGCCGGTTTCGCACCACACCAGATCGGCGTATTCCGCATAAGCCACTGCGCGGCTGATGGCTTGTTCCATGCCTTTTTTGGTTTTGTAAAAACCTTCAGCCGTGCGCTCGCCCGTCAGGAAAGGCTTGTCGTTTTCGTCATAGTCGCTGGTCAGCAGGTCGGCCGCTTCTGCATCGGTACGGGCAATCACCAAAGTAGGCACGCCGCACACGTCAGCCGCCATGCGGGCCGCGATGAGTTTTTGGCAGGCTTCAGCCGTTGGCACCAGCACTTTGCCGCCCATGTGGCCGCATTTTTTGACCGAAGCCAACTGGTCTTCAAAGTGGACGCCAGCCGCGCCGGCTTTGATCATGGCTTTCATCAACTCGAATGCGTTGAGCACGCCGCCAAAACCAGCTTCCGCATCGGCCACGATGGGCGCGAAGTTATCGATGTAGCCTTTGTCGCCTTCATCAATGCCTTTGGAATGCTGGATTTCGTCCGCACGGCGGAAGGTATTGTTGATGCGCTCCACCACGGTAGGCACCGAATCAACCGGGTACAACGACTGGTCTGGGTACATGGATGCGTAGCTGTTGTTGTCAGCGGCGACTTGCCAGCCCGACAGGTAGATGGCTTTGACGCCGGCTTTGACCTGCTGCATGGCCTGACCACCGGTGAGAGCACCCAGGCAGTTCACGTACGGCTCGTTGTGAACCAGGTCCCACAGCTTTTCAGCACCACGGCGTGCCAGTGTGTGCTCAATGTGGAAGGAACCGCGCAAGCGCACCACGTCAGCCGCGCTGTAACCGCGCTTGATACCCTTCCAGCGGGGGTTTGTGGCCCAGTCTTTTTCAAGCGCAGCGATTTGCTGCTCACGGGTCAGTTGGTCATTGAGGGTTTGGGGCATGGTGAACTCCTTGGTTTAAAAACAGAAAAGAAAGATGCAAAAATTGCGCCGCCGTATGGAAGCGATGACAAATTCTAAGTCTTCTACAAGAGTTATTCAGCTCTTATGTCTTATATAAGACAATTTATTTAATTCAATAAAATCAACAACTTACGATTTTTAATTTACGATGTGAAATTTAATTTCTTATATTGAGAAATTATCTTGCAGTGCAGCATCTTTATTTTTCATATTGCAAAAAATGAGAGGTGAATGGTGAAATAAACCAGCCCCACCCTTTGCCGGACTGCACAGCGCGTCAGTCGCGCAGCGCCCGCTGCTGCAAGGACACCACCGCACCCAGCCACAGCGCTCCCGCTGAAAAAATCAAGCCTCGCTGCAAACCTGCCAGGTCATTCCCCGCCCCCAGCCCATCGGCTATCCAGCCCACCACTGCAGGCCCCACGATTTGGCCTGCAGCAAACACGATGGTGAAAGCGCTGATGCCTGCCGCCCACTGGCTTTGCGGCAGGTTGTGGCGCACCAGCGCCGTGGTACTGGCCACGATTGACAAAAAGACGCCGCCAAACATCACCCCGGACAGCAACACCAGCGGCCACATGTTGGTAACGGCTGGCAGTACCGTGGCACAGCCGAGTAGCGCATTCAGCACGGCCATCGCCTGCCCGCCCTTGAATCGGTCGAGTAAACCTGCCCAGACGCGCGACGATGCCATCACCGCAATACCGAGCAATGCATAAAAAGCCGCGATGGCCTGCGGCGCAGCGCCCTGCTCTTTGAGCAG
>JANNYZ010000050.1:0-4093 GCA_031410335.1 Polaromonas sp.
CTGGCCTTTGGTGAAAGGGGCGACCAGCGGCTCGGGGCGCGCGACGGTGGTTTTGAGCTTGGCGGCGGTGCCTGCGGGTACGGCGACCACGATGGCTTTGGGCTGGCCGAGCTTGACGACCGGGCTTTTGCCCTTCCACACGTTCGGGCTGGCCACGACCTGGCCTGCGTCGAACAGCTTGACAGCCTCAAACGCGGTGTAGCCCCAGTTGAGCAGTTTTTGCGATTCGTTGGCGCGGGCGCTGTCACTCGCGGTGCCGAGCACGATGGCCAGCAAGCGGCGCGGGCCGGGTGCGCCAGCCGCACCCAGGTTGGGAAAGTCGCGCTTGGCGGTGGCAATCATGCAGTAGCCTGCGGCCTCGGTATGGCCGGTTTTCAGGCCGTCAACGGTGGGGTCTCTGAACAGCAGTGTGTTGCGGTTGGTGTCGTTGGCAGCGGGTGTGCCTGCATAGCGGTATTTTTTGATCGCTGAAAAGCCGACGTACTCAGGAAAATCGCTCATCAGGCGGGTCGACAAAATGCTCAAGTCCCGCGCAGTGGTGGTGTGGCCGGTCTCGGTCAGACCTTCCGGGTTTTTGTAGCTCGTGTTTTTCATGCCGAGTGCCTTGGCCTGCTCGTTCATCATCTGCACAAAGCGCTCTGCCGTGCCGCCCACGCCTTCGGCCAGTGCCATGGTGGCGTCGTTGCCTGACTGCACGACCATGCCTTTGATCAAGTCCTCAACCGGCACCTGCATTTTGGGGTCGATGAACATGCGCGAGCCGGGCATTTTCCAGGCGCGTTCGCTGACGGGCAGGGTTTGCTTCAGGTCGATTTTTTTGGCCCTGAGCGCGTCAAACACCAAGTACTCGGTCATCAGCTTGGTCAGCGACGCGGGCTCAATCGCCGTGTCGATGTCTTTGGCAGCCAGAATCTGATTGGCCGTGATGTCCAGTAGCAGGTACGAGCGAGCGGCCAGCTCAGGTGGCTGGGGGGCTTGGGAAAAAACAGAAAAACAGGCGACGGCCAGCGAAGCAGCGATGGCCTTGGGGAAACTGAACATGAAGAAATCCGGTGACTAGAGAGATGTGGAAGACAGGTGGCGCACCACCAGGCTTTTGAGGAGCGTCAATTGTCCGTGAAAGAAGTGCGAAACACCGGGAATAACAGTAACCGGAAGTGATTGCGGCCTGGCCCAATCCATCACCGCACTGAGCTCCACCGTGTCATCCACCTCGCCATGAATGACGATGGTTTTACCGTGCTCGGCCGCAGCAATCGGGGCGGCTGCGCTGCGTACCACGCTGGTACCCACCAGCACCAGCTTGTCAATTTGCCGGGTGGTGTGCAGATGGGCAAACGCATGGGTGGTGACAAAAGCGCCAAATGAAAACCCGGCCAGGCACAACGGCCCTGTGGGTGCGATGTGAGCAACCACTGCCAGCATATCGTCCAGCTCGCCGCGCCCTTCGTCATGCGCTCCTTCAGTGCCGCCCACGCCGCGAAAGTTAAAGCGCACCGCCGTCCAGCCGCATTGGGTGAAGGCCCTGGCCAGCGTTTGCACGACCTTGTTGTCGAGCGTGCCGCCGAACAGCGGGTGCGGGTGGGCGATGATGGCAACGCCTTTGGAGGGCGTGCCAGCGGCAGGCGCATCAATGGCGACTTCAATCGCGCCCACTGCGCCTTGAACGGTTGATTTTTGGGTTTGGGCGTTCATAGCGTTGTATGGAGAAGACTTTGGTCGCTATTAAATCAGGAGCTGCTTGCGCACGTATTCATTGGTCTGGAGGCCTAAAAGATACCTGAAAATCGGGTTTTCAGGCTACTTTTGAGCCTCTAGCGGCCCAAACCGACCGGCGTCAGCAGCCTTTTGACGATCTTGCCGTTTTTGAGATGTGACTCGACGATTTCATCAACGTCATGCGCGTCCACATAGGTGTACCAGACGGCCTCGGGGTAAACCACCGCCACGGGCCCGGCGGCACAGCGGTCCAGGCAGCCGGCCTTGTTGACGCGCACCTTCCCGGCACCCGACAGCCCGGCCGCCTTGACCTGCGACTTGCAGCGATCAAAACCCTCTTGGGCGCGGTGATTGGCACAGCTGTCTTCACCCGCCTTGCGCTCATTGAGGCAAAAGAAAATGTGACGTTCGTAATATTGTTCGGACGATGGTTCGGGTGTTTTGGGCAGAGTCATGGCCTGATTTTACGTATCAGCAGCATTTGCGCGTCCAGACAGCCTGGCCAGCAGATAGAGCAAAGTAGCATAGGGCCACAACCATCCCAGCCACTGCGCCAAACCATGAAAGCGGATGAACCGCCCCTGCTCCCAGGTTTGCAGCGTTTGCGCAAAGTAGGCGCTTGCCGGCGCCTGATTAAGCAGGCTCAAATGCGCCGCCAGCGCCAGCAAGGCAAACGCTGCTGCACCCCGGCGCGGCAGCGGCAGCATCAACAGCGCCACCACAGCCGCAAGGCCCAGGCCCGCGCGCACCGGCGCATCCAGCCAGGCCCACGCGTGCTCTGGGCCGTAGCTGAGCACCGCCGACAGCGCCGATACGCCCACCCCCACCGCCAGCATGACCAGCGAAAACAAGGCCCGCTTGCGCGCGGTGCGAATCACGCCGTAACCCAGCAGGCACGGAATCAGTGCGCCGAGTGCCACGCACAACAGTTCAATGCCTGGCACCAGCGGCTGCAGTTCAACGTCGCGTAGCGGCAGCCAGTCGATAAAGGGCGTATCCGTCAGGGCATCGGTCAACGCTGATTCAAGCCGTTCAAACACCTGCCCCAGACCCATCGGCACCGGCGCCGGGAACAGCAGCGCCACCGGCCAGAGCACCAGCAGGGCCAGCGCCCCGCGTGCGTCAGGCGCAAACCACCGCTCCCGAAAGCGGCTCCAGCCGCCCACCACGCCCAGCTTTTCAAGCGCCCAGGCGATAAACGCGCCCAACCAGGTGCCGAGCGTGTTCAGCGCCAGGTCAACATTCGACGGAATGCGTGATGGCAAATAGCTTTGCAGCGTTTCCATGCACAGCGACAGCGCCGCACCAACCAAGACCGCTGCCGTTAACCCCCAGACGGTACGGCCCCTGCGCATGAAAGCCAGCGCCAGCAAGAACCCCAACGGCGCATAGCCCGCCACATTGACCGCCACATCAAACCCGACCAGATACTGTGGCCAGGGGGCGGTTAAAAAAGTCAGCGGTGAAATGCCTTGGTCACGCCAGTCTGCAAAAGGGTAGAGGCTGGCGTAAATGATCAGGCAAATCAACGCAAAGGCCAAAGGCGCAGCAATGGATTTTTGTAGCCCCGCGCTTGAATTAGAAGGGAGCGAGTTCACGGGTCAGTCCAGTGCGCTCAAAACGGCTTGACGACCACCAAAATCACCGCCGCCACCAGCAGCAGCACAGGCGCTTCGTTAAACCAGCGAAACCAGACATGGCTACGCGTGTTTTGATTGGCCAGAAACTTCTTGTACAGGCCGCTGCACATGTGGCCATAGCCTATGGCCAGCACCACCACCACCAGTTTGGCATGCATCCAGCCACTGCCTTGCCCGATGCCGTAGCCCAGCCACAGCCACAGCCCCAGGCCAACTGCGGGCACCGACAGGATGTGCGTGAATCGAAGCAGCTTTCTGGCCATCAGCATCAGCCGCTGCCGCTCAGCCACGCTTTCAGGCGGCACCATCGCCAGGTTGACAAAAATGCGCGGCAGATAGAACAGCCCCGCGAACCAGCTGGCGATGAAAACGATGTGGAGAGATTTGATCCAGAGCATGCGCAGAGTTTAGGCCCGGGAATACAGCGCCCAAAAAAATACCCCGACCATCAGGCCGGGGCGGTAAGCCCGCAGGTGTTGCCACCGTAAGGCCCCGCTCAGGGAGGTAAAGCGGGAGGACGGCCAAAGCCACCCCACGGGCAATTTAGCAAAGGTAAAGGTGCGATTCAAGAGGGCTTATGTGGATGGTGCACAATTTTGGACATGACCACTTTTGCCCCCTACCCCGCTGGCCGTCCGCGCCGCCTGCGCCGCACCGCCTTCAGCCGCAACCTGGTGCGCGAAAACACGCTCACCGCGCACGACCTGATCTACCCGGTGTTTGTGCTGGACGGC
>JANNYZ010000051.1:0-15192 GCA_031410335.1 Polaromonas sp.
GCCAGGGTCTCGGTGATCTCGATCAACCACTCTTCCAATTGCTCGGCAGGCCGGGCATTGAGCGCAGGCATGGAGCCAACCACTCCAGCAATGCACTGGGCAATGACCAGCTTGGGGTTGCTGATGATGAACAGCGGTGAGCCAATGATGGGCAGAGGCAGGTTTTGAAGGGCACCGGGCAGTTTGGACATGATTTTGGCTCAAAAAAGGCTGTTTTAGGGCATCAAATAGGGCTCTAGCCCAATGGATATGTGTGCAAGCAGCTACTAAAAAGATAGTAAACGTGAGGACGGGGAGCGATCAGAATGCTTCCAGCGCCAGCGCAGTGACGCAGTCTGCACCCTCAACAATACTGTCACGCATGCCAGAAGCCTTGGTCAGCAGATGGTCGGCGTAAAAGCGGGCGGTGGTGATCTTGGCTTTCATAAACTCAACGTCCACGCCTTTGGCCAACTCTTGTTGTGCCACCAGCAGTGAACGCGCCATTTGCCAGCCCGCCACCACGTTGCCTGCCAGCATCAGGTAAGGCACGCTGCCTGAAAAGACAGCATTAGGACTGTTCTTGCCGAAATCAACGACAAACTCAATCACATCTATCAAAGCCAAGCGAGCGGCTGTCAGTCGCTTGGCGACGGCCAGTGCATCGGCGCTGCCTTGTTTGAGCAGTTCGCCTTCCGTCGCTTCAATTTGCGCCGCAATGCCTTTGGCAGTCTGGCCGCCGTCGCGCATGGTTTTGCGGCCAATCAGGTCGTTGGCCTGAATGGCGGTGGTGCCTTCGTAAATGGTCAAAATCTTGGCATCCCGGTAGTACTGTGCGGCACCCGTTTCTTCAATAAAGCCCATGCCGCCGTGCACTTGCACGCCCAGCGAGGTCACTTCAAGGCTCATCTCGGTGCTGTAGCCCTTGACCAGCGGCACCATGAATTCGTAAAACGCCAAATTTTGCTTGCGCACATCCGCGTCGGGGTGGTGGTGGCTGGCGTCATAGGCAGCCGCAGCACCGCTGGCCATAGCGCGGCAGCCTTCGGTGTAGGCGCGCATCGTCATCAGCATGCGCTTGACGTCCGGGTGGTGAATGATAGGGGCGCTGGCTTTGATCGAACCATCGACCGGTCGGCTTTGCACGCGGTCTTTGGCAAAGCTCACGGCCTTTTGGTAAGCACGCTCAGCCACCGCAATGCCCTGCATGCCAACGGCGTAACGGGCAGAGTTCATCATGATGAACATGTATTCGAGGCCGCGATTTTCCTGGCCGACGATATAGCCCACCGCACCGCCGTTATCGCCGTATTGCAGCACGGCTGTAGGCGATGCCTTGATACCCATCTTGTGCTCGATGCTGACGCAATGCACATCGTTGCGGGCGCCCAGTTTGCCCCCCTCACCGACCATGAATTTGGGCACGACAAACAGGCTGATGCCCTTCACGCCTTCAGGCGCGCCGGTCACCCGTGCCAGTACCAGGTGCACGATGTTGTCGGCCATGTCGTGCTCACCGTAGGTGATGTAAATCTTGGTGCCAAACACTTTGTACGTGCCATCAGCTTGTGGCTCGGCACGTGACCGCACGGCGGCCAGGTCTGATCCTGCTTGTGGCTCGGTCAGGTTCATGGTGCCTGTCCACTCGCCGCTGACCAGTTTTTCGAGGTAGGTGGCTTTGAGTTCGTCGCTGCCCGCTGTCAGCAGCGCCTCAATTGCGCCATCGCTCAGCAAGGGGCACAGCGCAAAGCTCATGTTGGCCGAGTTCAGCATTTCGCCGCAAGCTGCACCAATCGTTTTGGGCAAGCCCTGACCGCCGTAAGCTGCCGGGTGCTGCAGCGCCTGCCAGCCACCCTCGGCGTATTGCTTGAACGCTTCCTTGAACCCGGGCGTCGTCGTGACCACACCGTCTTTGAAGCTGGACGGATTGATGTCTCCCGCCCAGTTCAGGGGGGCCAGCACACCTTCATTGAATTTGGCACACTCTCCGAGTACCGCCTGCGCCGTTTCAAAGCCCGCATCTTCAAAACCGGGGATTTTGGCGACCTGTTCAATATCAGCGATGTGCTGAATGTTGAACAACATGTCTTTGAGGGGGGCTTTGTAGGTCATGTGATGTCTCTTTAGTCGTGTTTACTCCGCAGCGATGTGCTGCGACCGGGTCGTCAAACGCTTAAAGCGCGGCCGTCAGCTCAGGCACAGCGGCAAACAGGTCAGCCTCCAGCCCGTAGTCAGCCACGCTGAAAATCGGTGCTTCGGGGTCCTTGTTGATTGCCACGATGACCTTGCTGTCTTTCATGCCAGCAAGATGCTGGATGGCACCAGATATGCCGGCGGCGATGTAGAGCTGGGGCGCCACGATCTTGCCGGTTTGGCCCACTTGCCAGTCGTTCGGGGCATACCCGGCATCGACCGCGGCGCGTGACGCGCCGAGTGCTGCGCCCAACTTGTCCGCCAAAGGTGTCATCACATCGTTGAATTTTTCCGCAGAACCCAACGCGCGACCACCCGAGACGATGATCTTGGCGGCGGTCAATTCAGGCCGGTCATTCTTGGCGATTTCTGAGCCCAAAAATGTCGTTTTACCGCTGTCGGCGACACCTGTGAGTACTTCAATAGCGGCGCTGCCGCCCGCGCTGGCAGCGGGGTCAAAACCCGTGGTACGCACGGTAATGACTTTGGTGGCGTCCAGGCTTTGCACGGTGGCAATCGCGTTGCCCGCATAAATGGGACGCTCAAAGGTATCAGGTGCATCCACTTTGGTGATGTCAGAGATCTGACCCACATCCAGTGCTGCGGCCACGCGGGGCGCAATGTTTTTGCCCGATGCGGTAGCCGGGAAAAGAATGTGTGAATAGCTGCTGGCAATCGACAGGATTTGCGTCGCCATGTTTTCAGCCAGGCCGTGGGCGAAATGCTCACCCTCGACGTGAATGACTCTGGCTACGCCCGCTATGGCGGATGCCGCTTTGGCCGCGCCATCAGCACCCTTGCCTGCTACCAAAATGTGCACTTCACCACCGCACTGGGCAGCGGCTGTCACGGTGTTCAGGGTGGCCGGCTTGATGCTGGCGTTGTCGTGTTCGGCAATAACTAATGATGACATGTCAATCCACTCCTTAGATAACTTTGGCTTCGTTTTTGAGCTTGTCAATCAGCGTGGCCACATCGGCCACCTTGATACCCGCGCTGCGCTTGGGGGGCTCACTGACCTTGAGAGTCTTAATGCGCGGCTTGACGTCCACACCGAGATCTTCAGGCTTGACGTTGTCGAGCTGCTTTTTCTTGGCCTTCATGATGTTGGGCAGCGTGACGTAACGCGGCTCGTTCAGGCGCAGGTCGGTGGTGATGATGGCAGGCAATGTCAGCGACAGGGTCTCAAGACCACCATCAACCTCACGGGTCACTTTGGCGATGCCGCCCTCGACTTCAACTTTCGAAGCAAAAGTAGCCTGAGGCCAGCCCAGCAACGCGGCCAGCATCTGGCCGGTCTGGTTGCAGTCGTCATCAATGGCCTGTTTGCCCAGAATGACGAGCTGTGGTTGCTCTTTGTCAACCAGTGCCTTGAGCAGCTTGGCCACAGCCAGCGGCTGCAGCTCCTCAGCGGTTTCTACCAAAATGGCACGGTCAGCACCGATGGCCATCGCTGTTCGCAAAGTTTCCTGGCACTGCAACACGCCGCAGCTGACAGCGACGACTTCGGTCACAACGCCCTTTTCCTTCAGGCGTGTGGCCTCTTCGATGGCGATCTCGTCAAAGGGATTCATGCTCATTTTGACGTTGGCGATATCAACGCCTGTACCGTCGGACTTAACGCGAACTTTGACGTTGTAATCGACGACTCGTTTGACGGGGACCAAAACCTTCATTGCGCGGCTCCAGAATGGTTAATTGACGTTGACGTAAAGGTAAACCGTACATTCTATGCGTCGGCATAAAAAGTCCGGTTTTTGCCAGGATGTAATGTCCTTAGTTTACAGAAAAAAGAACGGTCGTTCTATTTTTAATTCACTTTAGGTGCTTGCACCAGTATTTGGCTCTGTTTTGGCATCGGTCTTCGTGTGCAACACCCGCTGCGGGAAAGGGATTTCAATGCCATGGGAGCGCAACGCTGCCAGCGCCGCGAGGTTGACCAGCGAACGCAGGTTCTGCTGACCGTTTTCGGGGTCTGTCATCCAGTAATTGAGGGTGAATTCCAGGCCATCAGGGCCGAAGTTGGTCAGATTGACGCTGGGTTCCGGGTCTTTGAGCACCCGCTCCTGCATCAATGCGGCGTCTGCCAGCAAGCGCATCACCAGATCCACGTCACTGTCGTAACCCACAGACACCACAGTAGATTGCATGACGCGCAGGTCGGCCAGCGACAGGTTTTCAATCCGGTTGCTGATGAACATCTCGTTCGGAACGATCGACTCACGCCCGGACAGCGCGCGAATCACGGTGTAACGGGCCCGAATGTCGGTGATCAGGCCTTCAAAACCATCGACTCGTACGTTGTCGCCAATGCGCACACTGCGCTCTGCCAGCATCACAAAACCACTGACGTAGTTGGCGGCCAGCTTTTGCAGGCCAAAGCCCACTCCTACGCCAATCGCCCCACCCAGCACCGACAGCGCCGTCAGGTCAATGCCAACCGCCGTCAAAGCGACGATGAGGCCGACAAACACCAGCATCACACGGATACCGTTGCTGGCTGCCTTGCGCAGCGACAGCTCGCTACCCGTCGCTTTGCGCAGCAGTTTGGATTCGATGCTCGACGATATCCACAGCGTGATCAAAATCACCACGCTGGCTGTCAAAAATCCTTCCAGCAACGTCCGCACTGAAAGCGTGGTGCTACCCATTTTCCAGTGAATGGCATCGAGCTCTTCCAAAACCACCGGCAGCAAGCCACTGACCCACAGCAGCATGGCCAGCCAGGCCAGCCATGAGATGGACCGCTCCAGCGCGCGCACCCATGGGGCATTGCTGAACGCGGCTTGCAGCACCTTCACCCCGAGGCGGATGACTGCCAGTGACAGAAGCACTGGAATCGCCACTTTAAAGACCGCCAGAGGAAACAGCCGGACCAACAGCACGCTGCAGGTGTACGCCGCCAGCAACAGCAGCAGGGGAAACAGCACCCCGTCAATGATGCGTTTGCCAAACAAAATTGACGTGACATCGGTATTGCGGCTGATGTGGCGAACCAGCCGCACCACTGCCCAGGCCAGCAGTGCACAAGCCAGTAACACGGCCAGCTCGACCAGTGCGGTGGGCTGCGTGATGGCAGCCAGCCATTCGTCAAAGTTATCAATGCGTTGCTTGGGGTAGGCCGCCGATCCCGAAAACAAACCGGGCGGAAAAATCGTGCCCAGGCTCAACAGGCTTGAAAGACTCACGCTGGCCATTGCGGCTTCCTCTTTTCGATGAACGCCTGTACGCCCTCCTGGGCAATCGGGTGGGTCATGTTGCAGGCCATGGTTTGGCCTGCGAGTTGATAAGCCGCTTCAATACCGGTTTCGCGCTGCTTGTAAAAAAGTGCTTTGCCCATGGCAACGGCTTCACGCGGTTTGGCCAGGATGGACAGCACCAGTTTTTCGAGCTCCGCATCCAGCGCGTCAAGCGGCGCTACGCGGTTGACCAGACCACGAACACGCGCCTCGTCAGCCGTGATGAAATCCCCCGTCAGCAGCATTTCCATGGCTTGCTTGGCGGGCATGTTACGGACCAGTGGCACGCTGGGGGTGGCACAAAACAGGCCCACGTCAATCCCGTTCACACCAAAGGTGGCGTTGCTGGCAGCTACGGCCAAATCGCATTGCGCCACCAATTGGCAGCCCGCGGCAGTGGCCAAGCCTTGCACCCTGGCAATCACCGGCACACCCAGGTTTTGAATCGTCAGCATCATGCGCGTGCATTGGGCAAACAGCTTTTGGTAGTAAGCCAGTTCGGGGCGGGCACGCATATCTTTGAGGTTATGGCCGGCACAAAAGGCCTTGCCAACGGCTGCAATCACCACCAATCGAGCCGTGGCATCCTCGGCAATAAATTCAAGCGCCGCTTGCAGCGCGCCCAGCATATCATCGCTCAGGGCGTTGAAGTTCTTGGGCCGGTTCAGTACCAGCATGTGCACACCCCGGTCGTCCCGGCTGTGCAGTACGGGGGGTGAAAGTTCGGTGGTTGAGGTCATGGGCAAGCCTATAAATCTGCCAGCACACGAATGTGCGCTTCTACACTGCGGGCCAAGGCGTTCAGGTTATAGCCGCCTTCCAGACTTGACACAATGCGGCCCTGCGAATGCCGCTTGGCCACATCCTTGATGCGCTGGGTGATCCACGCATAGTCCTGCTCGGTCAGACCCATCTGGCCCAAATCATCATCACGGTGGGCGTCAAACCCGGCGCTGATAAAAATCATTTCAGGCGCAAACGCGTTCAGCCGCGGCATCCAGTGGGACTCAATCATCTCGCGCACCTCCATGCCTTTGGTGTACGCAGGCACGGGAAGGTTCAGCATGTTGCTGGCCGGGTGGTCGGTGCCGCTGTAGGGGTAAAACGGGTGCTGGAAAAACCCGACCATCAACACTCTGTCGTCGCCCTTCAAAATATCTTCTGTGCCATTGCCGTGGTGGACATCAAAGTCAACCACAGCCACGCGTTTCAAGCCATGGCGCTCCAGCGCGTAGCGCGCGGCAATGGCGATGTTGTTGAAGAAACAAAACCCCATGGCTTTGTCATGGCAGGCATGGTGGCCGGGCGGGCGAACCGCGCAAAAAGCGTTTTCCAGCTCGCCGGCCATCACCGCGTCGGTCGCGGCCAGTGCAGCGCCCGATGCGTGCAAAGCGGCGCTCCAGGTGTGCACATTCATGGTGGTGTCAGGGTCAATCGACGCATAGGCCGGCCCGCCTGCATTGATGTCGTCCAGCAATTGCGCGCCCAGGCCGCGAAGACCGGCCACCATCATGCGGTCATGGGCCAGCTCAATGTCAGCGATGGGTGCCTCGGGTGCCTGGCGACAGTCGAGTGCGTCTTTGACGCCTGTGGCCAGTAGCCAGTCTTCAATCGCGTCCAGCCGCTCGGGGCATTCGGGGTGGCCGCGTCCCATCTCGTGTTTTCGGCAATCGGGGTGCGTGAAATAACCAGTCGCGTTCATTGCGTAAATATTTTGAGTTAACGTATCGAAATGCAAGTCAAAGAAAAACTCACCGCTCTCTTAAATCAGCTTAACACGGTCATTGTGGGCAAGCCCGCACAGGTACAAGACTGCGTGGCCTGCCTGCTGGCCGGCGGTCATTTGCTGATTGAAGATGTGCCCGGTGTGGGCAAAACGACGTTGGCACATGCGCTGTCCCGGTCTTTTGGACTGCAATTTTCACGCGTGCAGTTCACGGCTGATTTGATGCCAAGTGATTTGTCGGGCGTGTCGATTTACGAGCGGCAAAAAGAAAGCTTTGTTTTTCACCCGGGTCCCCTGTTTGCGCAGGTGCTCCTGGCCGACGAGATCAACCGGGCCAGCCCCAAGACCCAAAGCGCGCTTTTAGAGGCCATGGAAGAAAAACAGGTCACGGTTGAAGGCGCAACGCGCCCCCTGCCCCTGCCGTTTTTTGTGATTGCGACTCAAAACCCGCACGACCAGCTGGGCACTTATGCGCTCCCTGAATCGCAGCTGGACCGCTTTCACATGCGTATATCGCTGGGTTACCCCGACCGCGCGGCAGAACGTGAACTGCTGAAGGGTGCCGACCGGCGCGACATGGTGGACAAGCTGCAGGCAGTCCTCACGCCGCATGACCTGCTGGAGTTACAGCAGCAAGTCAGCCAGGTACATGCCGCCGAACCACTGCTGAACTACATGCAGGACCTGATGGCCGCCACCCGCTCGGGCCGCTGGTTTTTGCAGGGCCTGAGCCCACGGGCCGGCATCGCCGTGATGCGGGCCGCAAAAGCGCAGGCATTTTTAAACCAGCGTGACTATGTGGCGCCTGACGACATTGCCGCTGTGCTGCCGCAAACGGCTGCGCACCGGCTGATACCCGTCAGCGATGCAGGCCGCGGCGCGTTGGAGCAGGTCCGCGCCATGCTGGCGGCTGTCCCGCTGCAGTGATGGGTGTTGATGGCCGTGCTTTCCCGACCCGCAGTTTATTTTCGGCAACGCTTTCGCAGCTGGTTTGAAAACCGCTTGCCCTTGAGCGACCACATCACGTTAACCCAGCGCACTGTTTACATCCTGCCCACCCGCCCGGGGCTGATGCTGGGCGTCACCCTGATGATCCTGCTGGTGGCATCGATCAACTACCAGCTCAATCTGGGCTACCTTTTGACCTTTTTACTGGCGGGCAGCGCGCTGATCGGCATGCATGTCTGCCACGGCACGCTGCGTGGCCTGGCCATGCACTTGCAGGCGCCCGGTGCGCATTACGCGGGTGCAACAGCACCTGTCGACATTCAGTTGACGAACGCCCGGCGCGCCACCCGCCACGGCATTGGCCTGAGCGTGCTGGACAGCCGCGCGTCAAACCACTGGGTCTGGACAGATGTTCCCGGCCAGGGCAACAGTACCGTGCAAGTCGCTTTCAAGCCCACCCGCCGCGGCCTGCACCGCCTGCCAACGCTGACAGCCGAGACGCGATTTCCGCTCGGCACGTTTCGTGTCTGGACCGTCTGGCGGCCGGCTGCACAGGTGCTGGTGTACCCCGCACCTGAGGCCAACGCACCGCCGCTGCCGCCCGGCGAGCCACGCTCTGGCGGCGCTGCCAACGCATTGCGGGCGCAAAACACGGGCGAATTTGATGGCGTTCGCGGCTACAAACGCGGTGACCCTTTGAAGCTGGTGGTGTGGAAGAAAGCGGCCAAAGCCGACGAGTCGGGCAACGGGCTCGTGGTGCGTGACACCACCCAGGCCAATGCCTACGAGCTGTGGCTGGACTTCATGCAGGCGGGCAGTCTTGATACTGAACACAAGCTGTCGCGCTTGTGCGCCTGGGTACTGGCGGCTGACAAGCAGGCGGTGGTGTATGGCTTGCGACTGCCGTCCATCAGTATCGCGCCCGCCAGCGGTGAAGCCCACAAACGGCAATGCCTGGAGGCACTTGCCCTGTGCTGACCAAGCTGTTAACACTGCTGCGAAATCTGCCGCGTGACAGCCGCGACACGCTGTTGCTGCTGCTGGTCATTGCCTGGGTGCTGCTGCCGCAGACCGCCAACCTGCCTCTGTGGTGCAGCGCGCTGGCCACCGGGGTATTGGTGTGGCGTGGCTACCTGGCCGTCAACAACCAGCCGCTGCCGGGCCGCTGGTGGCTGTTGGGCCTGCTGGCCATCACGGTAGGCGCGACGCTGCTGACCCATAGAACCCTGCTGGGGCGTGACGCTGGCGTGACGCTGCTGGTGGTGCTGCTGACGCTCAAAACACTGGAACTGCGTGCCCGGCGCGACGCTTTTGTGGTGTTTTTCCTGGGCTTCTTTTGCATGTTGAGCAACTTTTTTTACTCGCAGTCGCTGCTGACGGCCGCCAGTATGCTGATTGGGCTATTAGGCCTGCTGACGGTCCTGGTCAATGCCCACATGCCGGTGGGCAAACCGCCCCTGCTGGAGGCCGCCAAAACCGCCAGCTGGATGACGCTGTTGGGCGCACCCATCATGGTGGTGCTGTTTGTGTTGTTCCCCAGACTGGCGCCGCTGTGGGGCGTGCCCAGTGATGCGGTGGTGGGCAAAAGTGGCTTGAGCGAAAAAATGCAGGTGGGCACCATTGCCCAGCTGGCGCTTGACGACAGCGTGGCCATGCGCATCAAGTTTGAAGGCCAGCCGCCGCCCCAGCGCGACATGTACCTGCGGGGCCCGGTGCTCTCCAACTTTGACGGACGCGAGTGGCGCCCGGCCCGACCAGACTTCGCGTCGCGTTTCAGCGTTGGCGCCAGCCTGGTGGTTTCTGGTACGCCTACCAACTACGAAGTAACGCTGGAGCCCACCAATCGCCCCTGGCTATTTGCGCTGGATGCCGCGCCAGCCAACCCCAAACTCGCTGGCTATCAGACCGCCATGCAGGCTGATTTGCAATGGATGCTGAACAAGCCTGCGACTGAACTGATACGTTACAAGGCGCAAAGCTTTACCAACTTTAAACATGGTCCTGAAACACCCGTCATAGGCCTGCGCGAGTTTGTTGAGCTGCCGCCCGGATTTAACCCGCGCACACTGGCTTTGGCCAGTGAGATACGTCGCGATGCGCGCTACACCCAGGCTGGCAGTGCCGAGCTGGTGCAGGTGGTGCTAGACCGACTTCGCACTGGTGGCTACAGCTACACGCTGGAGCCCGGTGTGTACGGGCCCAACACCGCTGACGAGTTCTGGTTTGACAAAAAAGAGGGCTTTTGCGAGCACATTGCGTCCAGCTTTGTCATTTTGATGCGGGCATTGGACGTGCCCGCCCGAGTTGTGACGGGCTACCAGGGTGGCGAGAGGAACGCGGTGGATGATTTTTGGGTCATTCGCCAGAGCGATGCCCACGCCTGGGCCGAGGTGTGGCACGAAGGCCGTGGCTGGCTGCGCGTTGACCCCACATCGGCTGTATCGCCTGGCCGCACGGGCGCATCGCAAAGACTGCTCGCCCCGCAGGGCGTGGTCGGCCAGGCGCTGAGCAACATCAGCCCCGGCTTTTCCATCCAGCTGCGCGCAGTGTGGGACGCCGTGAACAACGCCTGGAACCAGCGCGTCTTGAACTATACCCAGGGCAAGCAGCTTGACCTCTTGAAAAACATCGGTTTTGAGTCCCCCAGCTGGCAAGACCTGAGCAAGGTGCTAATCGCCATCATCGTCGTCGTCAGCCTGGTGGGTGCCGCTTGGTCAATGTGGGAGCGCACCCAGCATGACCCTTGGCTGCGCCTGCTGAACAAGGCCCGCAAGCAGTTGGCCCAAGCCGGCATCGTGACCCCAGACAACATGGCCGCCGCCCGCACACCGCGCCAGCTGGCCACCCTTTTGCAGGCGCAGCACGGCACTCAGTATGAGGCACTGCACGCCTGGCTGATGCAGCTGGAGGCGCAGCGCTACGCCAAAGCCTCGCCTTCTGGCAAGCCACTGAACCAGCTCAGGCAGCAGTTCAATGCGCTGGTGTGGCCTGCGTAAAATACCTGCATGACACTTTCAATGCGCGCTATCGGCGGCTTCATTGCTGTAACACTTATAGCTGCTTGCACAGGTTTTTCCTGGGCTAAAGACCCAAAGCCTGCATCAAAACGACCTGTTTCAGGCGCCAGACAGACCGCCACGCAGGGCAACAGCACCGGCCCGCTGTACGCCACCCGGCCAGAGGTCATGCAGTTTGCCGACGACCTGGCAGCCCGCCGCGACCTGGACCCCGCCTGGGTCCGTGATGCCATCGGTCAGTCCCGCTACAGCGCCACTGTGGCCCGGCTGATGCAGCCAGCGGCCAAACCCTTTGTCAAAAACTGGCGCGTTTACCGCAGCCGTTTCATTGACCCCATTCGCATTGCGGCAGGCGTGAGGTTCTGGCAGGCCAACCAGGCCACGCTGGAACGCGCCGAAAAGGAATACGGCGTGCCCATCGATATCATCGTGGGCATCATTGGCGTTGAAACCATTTATGGCCGCGACACCGGCAGCTTTCGCGTGCTGGACGCCCTGACGACACTGGCCTTTGACTTCCCCAGCAGTCACCCACGCGCCAAAGAGCGCAGCGAGTTTTTCAAAGGCGAAGTCGAGCAGTTTTTAACCTTGCAAAGCCGCCGCAGTGCCGACCCGCTGGAACCACGCGGCAGCTTTGCCGGCGCTATGGGCATGCCCCAATTCATGCCGTCCAGCGTGGTCAAGTACGCGGTTGACTTTGACGGCGACGGCACGATTGACCTGTGGAACAGCCCGGCAGACGTGATCGGCTCGGTGGCCAGCTACTTCAAGGCCTTCAACTGGCAGCCGGGCATGCCCACCCACTATCCGGTGGCCTTTGACACCACCCGCCTTGACATGGACGCCCTGATGGCACCCGACATTTTGCCCACCTTCAGCACGGCCAGCTTTACTGCCAAAGGCGCTGTGCTGGAGGGCACAGCGCTGGCCCACCCTGGCCCATTGGCCCTGATAGAACTGCTCAACGGCCCCGACGCGCCGCAATACGTTGCAGGCACAGAAAACTTTTACGCCATCACCCGCTACAACTGGAGCAGCTACTACGCCATGGCGGTGATTGAGTTGGGGCGCGAAGTGGGGCGCGAGGTGGCCGACCGCAATAAAAGGTAAGTTTTCGGCAAAGTTTGACAGGTTCGACCGGGTTTGAGCGTTCGGCTTGCCTCCTCATACAATCCGGCATGCGTAAAAACCCAGACCGTTTGGCAGAGCTGCGTCGTCAACTGATTCTCGATACTTCGGTTGAGAAAGCCTATGACGACATCACCCGGCTGCTGGCTGCCAGTCTGGAAGTGCCGATGGCCATGGTCAACTTCATGGATGCTGACCGCGACTGGTTCAAGTCCTGTGTCGGTCTGCCATTTACCGAATCTCCCGCTGTCACATCGTTTTGTGAAGCCATGTTTCATACCGATCAGGATGTGATCGTGGTGGAAGACACCACCCAAAGCGAACTTTTCAAGCAGCACCCGCTGGTCATAGGCGAGCCCTTTATCCGGTTTTATGCTGCCGCACGACTGTCCATCAACGGCCAGACACTGGGCACGCTTTGCACCTACGACAAACAGCCACACTACATCAGCCCCGCCCAGATTGACCAACTCAGGGCACTCACGCTGGCTGTTGTTGATCTGCTTGAGCGCCGGTCGAAAGCTGGAACAGCACAAATCTGAGCAGCAAGAAGTCTGCGCCCGTGGAGCAACCGCCTTCGTCTGATGCAATCCATGCATTGATGAACTGGAATCTGACCCCGATTACTCTACAGCCTGAGCATCCAAAAACTTCGGCACTTCAAATTCGCTTTTCAACCGCTCGGCCTCAGGGTAGTGAATTCACTATCAATTCAGGAGCTGCTAGCACACATATCTATTGGCCTGGAGCCACTTTTGACACTCTAAAACGGCTCTTTTTCAGGTTTCAAACCACTTTTTGACTCCGTTTTGACTGGTCGGTTGCCTCAAATCGCTGTTTGTAGGCCGTTTTCAACGATGTTTTAGACCTTTAGACCAACGGATACATGCGCGACCAGCTATGAAAATAGTAGCGCTAGCCAGTCCGCAGCGGCTCGGCCGGCGTGTTTTGCCCGGTTGTGCCAACTCTTTCGAACTCGGAGATCACCTGTGCGCCGAGCAACACCAGCGTGGCTGCAATCTCGAAGCTCAGCAGCACCACGATGGCGGTCGTCAGTGAGCCATAAACTACGCCTACCTGCGACAGCGTGGCGAAATACCAGACCAGAATGTGCCGTGTCAGCTCCCAGAAAAACGCAGCCGTCACGCCACCAATCAGCGCATGACGCAGCGACAGCCGGCCCACCGGCATGACCAAGTACACCGACGTCAAAAGAAAAATCTCTCCGGCCAGCCCCAGCAGATACAGCAGCACGCCTGAAAAACCGCTGAGCGACCAGCTCCGGCCAAGAAGCTCCACAGTTTCTTCCCCCAGCGCCTGCAGTCCCCCTGACACCACCGTTACCAGCAGCAGCCCGACTCCGAGGCAAACAATGTAGACATAAGGCAAGATGGCAGAAACCAAGAAGTGACGCCTGCGAATGGCCACGCGGTGCAAAAACACCACCGACATCGCATTTTCAAGGACAGTAAAAGCCAGCGAACTGAAAAACAGCATGGTTCCGAGCAACGCCCACCCCATCACCTCACGATGGGAAAGAAAATTGGTGAGCTCGTCCACGATGAATTTCGACTGCCCCGGAGCCAGCCAGCCGATGTAGCGGCCCAGCGCTTCAAGCAGCGCGGACTGATCGATGAAATGCGACAGCGCAATCGCCATCAGGATGAGCAGAGGCACAACGGACAACAAGGCGTAATAGGCCACAGCGCCCGCCAGCAACAGTCCCTGATTGGCACGAAAGCCCTTCACCACCCGCAGCGCAAAGGTGCCCGGATGACTGAGGACGTAAGCGGTTCGCGGCCCAAGGGTCATGCTGTACTCGCTTGCTTCAGTCACTGATAGCCGCAGCCGACCCAGCCAGCTTGCGCAACTCAAACTTCTGAATCTTGCCCGTCGACGTCTTGGGCAACTCCCCAAACACCACCGCGCGCGGGACTTTGAAGGCTGCCAGGTGCTTTTTGCAATGCGCCACGATATCTTCTGCCTTGGTAGTAGCTCCCGCTTTCAGCTCCACAAACGCGCAGGGCGTTTCACCCCAGCGCTCGTCGGGCTTGGCGACCACGGCTGCGGCCAGCACGTCGGGGTGGCGGTACAGCACGTCTTCTACTTCGATGGAGCTGATGTTTTCACCACCGGAGATGATGATGTCTTTGCTGCGGTCCTTGATCTTCATGTAGCCGTCGGGGTAACACACGGCCAGATCGCCTGAATGAAACCAGCCGCCTGCAAAGGCTTCTTCGGTGGCCTTGGCGTTTTTCAGGTAACCCTTCATGGCGATGTTGCCTTTGAACATGATCTCGCCCATGGTTTCGCCGTCTTGCGGCACCGGCAACATGGTGGCGGCGTCCAGCACGCGCACGTCGGCCTCCAGGTGGTAGCGCACGCCTTGTCGGGCGTTCAGGCGGGCACGCTCACCAATGTCCAGCGCGTCCCAGGCGTCGTGCTTGGCGCAGACGGTGGCGGGGCCGTAGACCTCGGTCAGGCCGTAGACGTGGGTCAAGTCGATGCCGAGGGCCTCCATGCCTTCGATCATCGAAGCCGGTGGTGCTGCACCCGCCACCATACCTTTGACGCCGCGCGGCAGGCCCTGCTTAAGCGCATCAGGCGCATTGACCAGCATGCCGTGCACGATGGGCGCGGCGCAGTAATGGGTCACGCCGTGGGTGCGAATCGCCTCAAAAATCTCGGGCGCGGCTACTTTGCGCAGGCACACGTTCACGCCTGCGCGCGCGGCCACCGTCCACGGAAAGCACCAGCCGTTGCAATGGAACATCGGCAGCGTCCACAGGTACACCGGGTGCTTGGGCATGTCCCATTCCAGAATGTTTGACACCGCATTGGCCGCCGCGCCCCGGTGGTGGTAGACCACGCCCTTGGGGTTGCCGGTGGTGCCGCTGGTGTAGTTCAGCGCTATCGCGTCCCATTCGTCGTCGGGTAACTTCCACGCGTAGTTGGCATCGCC
>JANNYZ010000052.1:0-3290 GCA_031410335.1 Polaromonas sp.
GGGGCGTTTACGCAGAGCCAGTCGCATGGATGCGTGCAGCTTTTTACGGTCAAAATCAGTACGGCTACCGTCTTTCTTGACCACCGTAGGCATCGCCACCTCGGCGCGTTCGTAGGTGGTAAAGCGTTGTTCACAGCCCCCGCAGCGGCGGCGGCGGCGGACCAGGTCGCCGTCGTCGGATTCCCGGGTTTCGACCACCTGGGTTTCGCCGTGGCCGCAGAAGGGGCACTTCATCGGGGCTGTGGTTCCGTGCTTAACGGTAGACGGGGAAGCGGCTAGTCAACGCAGCGACCTTGGCCCGTACGGTATCCAGGTTGGCCGCATCACGAGGGTTCTCCAGCACGTCCGCCACCAAGTGGGCGGTTGCCCGGGCCTCTTCGTCCTTGAAGCCCCGCGTGGTCATCGCAGGGGTGCCAATACGCACGCCGCTGGTCACCATGGGCTTTTCGGGGTCTTTGGGAATCGCGTTTTTGTTGATGGTCATGTGGGCGCTGCCCAGTACGGCTTCGGCTTCCTTGCCGGTGATGTTTTTGCTGCGCAAATCGACCAGCATGACGTGGCTTTCGGTGCGGCCGCTCACAATGCGCAAGCCGCGCTGAACCAGCGTTTCTGCCACAACCACTGCGTTTTTCAGAATCTGGGTCTGGTAGTCCCTGAAGCTGGGCTCGAGGGCTTCTTTGAAGGCAATCGCCTTGGCAGCAATCACATGCATCAGAGGGCCGCCCTGCAGGCCGGGGAACACGGCGCTGTTGATGGCTTTTTCATGTTCGGCCTTCATCAAGATGATGCCGCCACGCGGGCCGCGCAGGCTTTTGTGGGTGGTCGATGTGACTACGTCTGCGTGCGGCACCGGGTTGGGGTACGCGCCGCCAGCGATCAGGCCGCTGTAATGCGCCATGTCGACCATGAAAATCGCACCGATGTCCTTGGCTACTTTGGCAAAACGCGCAAAGTCGATATGCAGGCTGTAGGCCGATGCGCCCGCAATGATCAGTTTTGGCCTGGACTCGTGGGCTTTGCGCTCCATCTCGTCGTAGTCAATCTCTTCTTTGGCGTTCAGGCCATAAGACACCACGTTGAACCACTTGCCGCTCAGGTTGAGCGGCATGCCGTGCGTCAGGTGGCCGCCTTCGGCCAGGCTCATGCCCATGATGGTGTCGCCAGGCTTTAAAAAGGCCAAAAACACAGCCTGATTGGCCGATGCGCCGCAATGCGGCTGCACGTTGGCGGCGTCTGCGCCGTAGAGCTTTTTCAGGCGGTCAATCGCCAGTTGCTCTGCAATGTCGACAAACTCGCAACCGCCGTAGTAGCGTTTGCCGGGGTAGCCTTCGGCATATTTGTTGGTCAGCTGGCTGCCTTGTGCCGCCATGACGGCGGGGGAGGCGTAGTTTTCGCTGGCGATCAGCTCGATGTGCTGCTCTTGCCGGGCGTTTTCAGCCTGAATGGCGGCGAAAATCTCGGGGTCGGTTTGTTCAACCAGAATATTGCGGTGATACATGGAGGCAGTCCTTTAAAGACGTGATCCCTGTCATCTTCAAGATGATGCAAGGGCTGCCCAGGCGAACGGCTGAACACCAAAAACCAGTTTTTCAACCGCTGTTGGCGGTACGCTTCCCAGTGGTGTCCCACGTCAGCCAGCTTGACCTCGAGGTCGTTTGGCCTATCGCCAGTCGCGTACTTTTCAAGTGTACCGCAGCCTTGCTGCGGCTCATTCTTCAAGAAACCAATGCCGCCACTTTTTCGGTGGTTTTGATGTCGGTATCAGCTGGCTCCAGCTTGACAGGCATGGTGCGCACGGGGTGGGGGATGTTTTTGCCGCCCACCACCGACAACAGCCGAGCGTGCTCTGCCAAGACTTTGCCTGCGTAGCCGCCGTCGTCTGCCATGTTGGCAGCGCCGACATAGAACTTCAGTCCGCCTTCGACAGAGCCTGCCCGGCTGATACATTCCTGCAGTACCTTGACGCCCACCCGTAAATTGGTGACCGGATCAAAAGCTGCAAGTTTGCCGCCAAAGTTCTCATATTTGTCGTGATGAATCTTGGTCATTACCTGCATCAGGCCCTGCGCGCCAACCGGGCTTTGGGCAAACGGGTTGAAACCGGACTCAATCGCCATGATGGCAAGTATCAAAGTGGGGTCCAGTTTGGCTTTGGCGCCAATTTCAAACGCCTCCGACACCAGCACGCTGAGCGGCTCCGGCGCCACGCCATATTTTCGGGCCAGCCAGAAGGCCAGGGCGGCCTGTTGTTTGGGCAGGTCTTTGGGTTCTGCTGCCGTGGCGCGGTCAATGGCGTCAGGCTCGGTGTAGCCTATCGCGGCTTCCTGGCGCTCTTGCAGCCAGGTCATGAGCTTGAATTCACCCGCCTGACGCAGGTCGGGGCGGGCTGTCAGGGTGATGATGGCAAACACCAGGCCCAGGCCCAGCAAGGCAAAACCGTTGTGGGTGATGTCAAAAAAACCACTGGCAATGTCATGCGCCACATTGGCCGCACTGCTTCGCGTGTCGGCCAGACGCTTTCGGGCAGCCAGCTTGAAGCTTGAAAATACTGCTGTATTCATAGCACTCCTTGTCGGACGCCCGGGGTTTCAAGCCGCTGGCGTAGATTTGAGTCGCCATCCCGGCAGACCTGACCGCGTGGGGCAGGTGGCGTAGTCGGATGTTGACCCGTTTCAACCTCACCAGCACATGGCGGGTTTCGGTCAAGATATTCGGGTTGTCCCTAGTTTTTCAGGACTCCGAGGATTCTAAAAGAGCGTTTAATAACCTGTCAATAATAAGGTAATCGTTTGATATATCGATTTATGTCATTTAGGGGGCTCAAAGGCTCCAAACGACAGGGAATCAATCGCTTACAGCCGTTTCTTGAGACAAAACTCTAAGTCACTGTTACTTTATCCATGCTTTTGTGGCCTGAAGCAAGTTTTCAGGCAGGCGTCCACATGTTTGTCAAATCTATCTGCCTGTCGCTGCGATTCCGCAAGTCACGACAAACGTCGCGGTTGAATTGGCCGGAAACGCGGTCAGCGTCACGCCGGTGGTCTGCAACGCAGACAGCGTCAGGGGGCTGGGCGAGACCGTGATGGATGCTGGCGGCGTGGCTGAAAACGTCACGGCGGTGCAATCGAGCCCACGGGCAGCCGGGTCCAGAAACACGCTTCCCGCTGCATTGGCAGGCCCCAGATTGGCAACAGTGACGGTGTAGGCAGTCGTGCTGCCAGCCGCCATCGTGTTAACGCCATTGGTTTTGTTGATGGTCAACAGCGCCGCTGGCGTCACATTGTTGGTGA
>JANNYZ010000053.1:0-2045 GCA_031410335.1 Polaromonas sp.
AAAACGCTTTTTGCTGGATGAACCCGCCGCGCTGGTGCGTGATGGTGGCGTCATCAACCACGGCTGCGACGCTGACCTGGACGAGCTGCGCAACATTCAAACCAACTGCGATGCGTTTTTGCTCGACCTGGAAGGCCGTGAAAAAGCCCGCACCGGCATCAGCAACCTGCGGGTGCAGTTCAACAAGGTGCATGGCTTTTATATAGAAGTGACGCAAGGCCAGGCCAGCAAAGTGCCTGACGACTATCGCCGCCGCCAGACCCTGAAAAACGCCGAACGCTTCATCACGCCCGAGCTGAAAGCCTTTGAAGACAAAGCCTTGTCGGCGCAAGAGCGCGCGCTGGCACGCGAGAAGTTTTTGTACGAGCAACTGCTCGATGAGTTGCAAACCTTTATCCCCGCATTGGGCAAACTGGCACGCGCACTCGCCTGCCTCGATGCCCTATGCGCGCTGGCTGAACGATCTTTAACCCTCAACTGGGCTGTACCCGTGTTCGTCAACCAGCCCTGCATTGACATTACCCAGGGCCGCCACCCGGTGGTGGAAGCGCGGCTGGCTGAGACAACCGGCGGCTCGTTCATCGCCAACGACTGCGCGTTGACGGCCAAACAGCGTATGCAGGTCATCACCGGCCCCAACATGGGCGGCAAATCAACTTACATGCGGCAGGTCGCGCTGATTGTGCTGCTGGCCAGCGTGGGCAGCTATGTACCGGCCACTGCTTGCCGCCTGGGGCCGATTGACGCGATTCACACCAGGATTGGCGCGGCGGATGACGTGGCCAACGCACAGTCAACCTTCATGCTGGAGATGACGGAGGCCGCGCAAATCTTGCACACCGCCACCCCGCACAGCCTGGTGCTGATGGACGAGATCGGGCGCGGCACATCAACCTTTGACGGGCTGGCGCTGGCCGGCGGCATTGCCGCGTATTTGCACAACAAGACCCAGGCCTTCACGCTGTTTGCCACGCATTACTTTGAGCTGACTGAGTTCCCCGCACAGCACCATGGCGCCATCAACGTGCATGTCAGCGCGGTGGAGTCAGGCAGCAACATCGTGTTTTTGCACCACATTGAGCCGGGCCCGGCCAGCAAAAGCTACGGCATTGCGGTCGCCAAGCTGGCCGGCGTGCCGGGTGCGGTTGTTACCCACGCGCGCCATGCGCTCAATGCGCTTGAAGCCCAACAAACAGACGCTCGCGCCCAGGTTGACCTGTTTGCTGCGCCGCCAGAAGTTATCACTGAACAAAGCGCCGTTGACAAAGCATTGGGTACGATAGACCCAGATGCACTTAGCCCCAGAGAGGCTCTCGATGCTTTGTACCAATTAAAAAAACTCTTGAATCAAAAGTGAAACCACCATTTTTATGACTTATTGCGTCGCCATCAAACTCAATGCCGGGCTGGTTTTTTTGTCAGACTCGCGCACCAACGCGGGCCTGGACCAGATCAGCACCTTCCGCAAAATGATCATTTATGAAAAGCAAAATGATCGCTTCATGGTGCTGCTGTCAGCGGGCAATTTGTCCATCTCGCAGTCGGTGCGGGAGATCTTGCAGGTGGAACAACTGAAAGACCACGATGGCGGCCCACCCATCACCATCTGGAACGCGAAAAGCATGTTTGATGCAGCGCGTGTGCTTGGCTCGGCGATTCGCCGCGTGCACGAGCGTGACGCTGATGACCTGAAAAACTCCGGCGTCGATTTCAATGTGTCTCTGGTGTTTGGCGGGCAAATCAAGGGCGAAGGCATGCGCCTGTTTCAGGTCTATTCAGCGGGCAACTTTATTGAAGCCACCAGCGAGACGCCGTACTTTCAGGTCGGTGAGTCCAAATACGGCAAGCCCGTGCTCGACCGCGTCATCACGCCCGAAACCCCACTGGACGAGGCCGCCAAATGCGCGCTGGTGTCGATGGACTCCACCCTCAAGTCCAACCTGTCTGTTGGCCTGCCGCTGGACATGGTGGTGTACGAGGTTGACGCCTTTCAAAGCAACAAGGTGGTGTGTATTGACCACGAAAACCCGTACTTTCGGATGCTG
>JANNYZ010000054.1:0-1681 GCA_031410335.1 Polaromonas sp.
GCTTTTTCCACGCTGCTATCGTCAAAAGAGCTGCCAATGCGCAATGTGCGCGATTGCGCCAGAACAGGCGCGGCCATGCTGGCTGCAGTGACGCTTGCCAATGCAATAAAGTCCCGGCGTAATAAAGTGCTGCTGATCGAAATGGTCATGATGTGTTGGTTTGAAGGAATCGGATGGAGAGGGTTTGACTCAGTGCTGGCGGCGCATGCCCAGTCGCTCCAGCAACTGCACGTCTGCGTTGGTGTCCGGGTTGCCGGTGGTCAGCAGCTTGTCACCATAAAAAATCGAGTTGGCACCGGCCAGAAAGCACAGCGCCTGCACGCCGTCGCCCATTTGCTGGCGGCCTGCCGACAGGCGGACTTTAGCGGTTGGCATGGTGATGCGGGCGACCGCAATGGTGCGTACAAACTCAAACGGGTCGAGGTCGGCCTGGTTGGCCAGCGGCGTACCCTCAACTTTTACAAGATTGTTAATCGGCACTGACTCGGGGTAGGGCGTGAGGTTGGCAAGTTCTGCGACCAGGCCTGCGCGCTGGCGGCGGGTTTCACCCATGCCGACAATGCCGCCGCAGCAGACCTTGACACCCGCACTGCGCACTCTGGCGAGTGTGTCGAGCCGATCCTGGTAGTCGCGCGTGGTAATGATGTCGCCGTAAAAGTCGGGCGCGCTGTCCAGGTTGTGGTTGTAATAGTCCAGTCCCGCGCTTTGCAGCGTTTGTGCATGGCCGTCTTCCAGCATGCCCAGGGTGGCACAGGTCTCCAGCCCCAGGGCCTTGACGGTGCGGACCAGCTCGGCCACTTTTTCAATGTCGCGGTCTTTGGGTGAGCGCCAGGCCGCGCCAATGCAAAAGCGGGTCGCGCCAGCGGCTTGCGCGGCCGTGGCAGCTACCAGCACCTCGGCGGGGTTCATCAGTTTGCTGGCTTCTACGCCAGTGTCATATCGGGCGGCCTGTGGGCAGTAACCGCAATCTTCCTCGCAGCCGCCGGTTTTGACCGACAGCAGCGTGGCAAATTCAATCCGGGTAGGGTCAAAGTTGTCGCGGTGCACTGTTTGTGCGCGGTGCATCAGCTCCGGAAAGGGCAGGTTGAACAGCGCTTCAATCGCGTCGACGCTCCAGCGCGCAGTTGTGCCCAGCGCTGCGACAGGCTTGCGCTGCCGGTGCAGCGTGATGGTTTGTTCCGGTGCGGTGATCATGTTGTGTGATGTGTCTCAGGGTTGCTGTACGGGGACAGTCGAGCGCTCTTCCTTGATGCGGTTGTCCGGGTTGACAAACACCAGTTTGGGCGCAAAACCGGCAATCTGTTTGTCGTCAAGTTGCGCAAACGCGGCAATGATGACCAGATCACCCACCGACGCGCGCCGGGCGGCAGAGCCATTGACTGAAATGATGCGGCTGCCGCGTTCGGCGCGAATGGCGTAGGTCACAAAGCGCTCGCCGTTGTTGATGTTCCAGATGTGAACCTGCTCGTTTTCGCAAATGTTGCTGGCGTCCAGAAGGTCTTCGTCAATGGCGCAAGAGCCTTCGTAGTTCAGCTCGCAATGGGTGACGCTGGCGCGATGGATTTTGGATTTCAGCAGGGTGCGTTGCATGGGTTGTCTCGGATCGGCATGACCGCAATCGGGTCTGGAAAATCAGGTGGGAGTGTAGGCCAGCCGCACGTAAATCGGTGCATAGGCTTCG
>JANNYZ010000055.1:0-5928 GCA_031410335.1 Polaromonas sp.
TCACAGGTTTTCAATGCTGCCTCAGCGGTGGCGGCCTGACTGACATTGCCGAGCAAAGACACGGCATGTTTAAGCCGCACGCAGCATTTCACACTCAGTTCCGTCAGGCGCACGATGTCATCATTCATTTTGCGCACGTCATACAGCGCCATGGTTTCAGCCGAATCCTGAATCAGATCGGCCACGTCGTCCATGGTGTTGATCAGCTTATGGATCTGCTCACGGTCAATCGGCGTGATGAAGGTCTTGTGCAGCGTGCGGTTGACTTCATGTGTGATGCGGTCAGCAGAGCGCTCTGCGTTGTCAACTTCGCGGTTGAAGGCTTCGCGCTTTTCAACATCGCTGTAGTTGGCGACCATGCTGGAGAAAGCGTTGGCCGCCTCAACGATGTAGCCCGCATGCTGATTGAACATCTCGAAAAAATTGCCTTCGCGCGGCAGCAGCTTGCCAAACAACATACGGTCTCCTCGTTGGAATATGTCAAAAATATGACAAATTTATGACTGCGAGGAGTTTAACCGCCGTGCCAATGTCGCAATTTCATGTGGACCGAAAAATAAAGTACACAGCCCCCACCATGCAAAGCGCTGCCCACAAATAGTCCAGCTTCAAAGGTTCGTTCAAATAAAACACCGCAAAAGGCACGAACACGCACAGCGTGATCACCTCCTGCATGATTTTGAGTTGACCCACGTTGAACTGGGTAAAGCCAATCCGGTTACCGGGTACCTGCAGCAAATATTCAAACAGGGCGATGCCCCAACTGATCAAGGCAGCGATGTACCAGGGCGATGTCGCCAGGTTTTTAAGATGCCCATACCAGGCAAACGTCATGAACACATTGGACAGCGCCAACAGGCCAATGGTTTGAAGCGATACGGGCAGTGATTGCAGGGATTGAAGGAGCGGCATGGCTGTGTGTCATGTGGACTTAAAAAACCATCTTAGCCTTGGGCCAGCCGCCCCTATGTCAGTTAAACGCCCATGAAGCGTCTGTTAAAAACTGGCCTGCAAACCCACCTTCAAACTACGTCCGGGCAACGGCGGCGCATTGGGGAAGGCCGTCGTTGTCAGTACCGACGTTGAGCTGTACGCCAGTTTGTTGGTGATGTTGTCAAGCCGCGCGTACCACAGCAAACTGGCAGGGCCGGTTTTCATGCGGTAAGACACGCCAGCGTTCCAGCGGGTGTTGGCGGCCGTTGCCTGGTCGCCTGTGGGTACTGGTTTTTGCGCCGCTGAATAGTCAAAACCAACATTGGCACCGAACGGGCCACTTGCATATTTCAAGGTGGCCCCCAAGCGCATCGGAGGGATCCGCGACAAGGGCTGGCCTGTATTCAGGTTTCTCGCCTTCACCACATCAGCCCGCAGCGCCAGATCAATCGGAGAAGCGCCTTCTATCAGGCGAATGTTTCCGCTGGTCTCAAACCCAGTGAATCTGGCGCGCGTTTGCAGGTAACGAAATTCATTGAGCGGGCTGAAAGTTGCCCCCGTTGCCTGCGAGAAACCAGGATTTCCTGGGTCGTCCACCGGGTTAACTTCACCGTCTGACTGATTGCGTGTTACCCCTGCCGACTGCACCAGTCCAATGTAGTTTTTAAAGTTGCTCATGTAAGCGTTGAATGCAAACGAATCAAAGGCTGACTTCCAGGCCACACCCACATCAAACTGCGTTGCTTTTTCTTTGGCCAGTGTGTTGTCACCGACCTCGTAGGCGCGGGTCGCAATATGCGGGCCGTTGGCAAACAGCTCGTAGTCTTTCGGTGCTCGCTCGGTGTAGGCCACGTTGCCCGTCAGTTGCCAGGCTGGTGCTACTTGCCACAAGCTGCCCAGCGCGTAGCTTGATGGCCGGAAATTGCGTTGCCCCGGTACGAACTTGGCCAGTGCCGGGTTCGGGTGGCCCAGTGACTGGACGTTGACCGATTCCGTTCGCCCGCCAAACGTCAGCTTGCCCCAGGATGTTTTGTATTCCTCATAGGCAAACAAAGCGTTTTGGCGTGTGCGGCTGTAGGGGGCAAAAGCCTCATCACCATCGGCCGAGAACCGCCCGTCTTCCAGTTGCACACCTACCAGGCCATCAAAGTTACCGAATTTGGCGTGCCGCGCTTCAACTCTCAGGTCACTGCCCCGATTTTTAAACACGGTGCCAGGCGTCGTATTCGTAAATTCAGTGTGGGTGTAATCGGTCTTGCTGTACTGACCTTTAACGCTTTGAATCAGGCCACCCAGATTTCTGACTTCACCTTCCAGGGCAAAGCGGTCAGACTTCATGCCGATGTTGACATTCGGCTCAGCCACCGTGCCGTAGTTGCTGCGGTAGCCACTGACTGAAGCGCCCAGGTACCCCTGGTCAAAGAAAATGGAGCCGCCCAACGCAGTGCTGCTGATCTTGCTGGCTGAATTGCAAATGCTTCTGGCCGTGAAAGTCCCAGCGGTCCGGTTGCACACGATGTTGATCGGCACATTGACATCTTTCGTTTCACGATTCATCGCATCAACATGAATGGCGTAGCGGTTGTTGCCCGCCTCCAGCAAGACACCTGCAGACCGCTCCTTGTTACCCGTTGCCGCACCCAGGTCCACCTTGCCGCCCACACCGCCTTTGGCATCAAACATAGCTTCACGGGCAATGCGGTTGTCAATCACATTGACCACACCGCCGACGGCACTGCCGCCGTATTGCAACGCGCCTGGCCCGCGCAGCACCTCGATGCGTTCAATGCTGATCGGGTCTGCGGTGACGGAATGGTCATAGCTCAGGTTGGACGCATCCAGCAAGGCACCGCCGTTGTTCAAAATGCGGATGCGGTCACCGTCTTGCCCGCGAATAATCGGGCGACTGGCGTTCGGCCCAAAGTAGGTGCTGCTGACACCGGGCGTGCCATCGAGTGTTTCGCCCAATGTGGTTTTAGACCTGAGCAACAGTCCTTCACCTGAATATTGGGCAGAAGGCGCTACCAGGTCTGTCGCACCCAGCGGGTTACCGGTGATGGTGACTTCTTTAAGTGCAGGAGCAAGATTAGACGTTTGGGCCAGCAGGCCCGTGTGCTGCGCTGCAATGAACGACAGCACAGCCAGCCGAATGGCACTGTTTGAAAATGATGAGGACATGAATTGACTTTTTTGAATCGGAAAAAAGCGACGCGCCAGCCCGCAAAGGCCAGCACAGCGCAAGAGGGGGGAGATTCAAAAAGTCAAAGGCGGGCCGCGCGCGTCAAACAGCGCGGCCCAGCGGGCAAGTGCTTCGCCCTGGAAAATAGCCACCAGCAGCGATGGCAAAACAACGGGTAACGCCATCAAGGCCACAGCGGGCACAGCATGGCTGTCTCTGAGCTGGTCATACAGACGGCAGTCTGTGCTGCTGCTATGCGACGAAAAAAGCCGATCCAGGAAACCATCGTCATGATGATCTTCGTGAGGCGCATGCGCTTCATGCGCGCCAGCCTCATGCGGGGTAGCTGCCAGAGTACCGTGCTTGATGGCATGCAACTGGCCCAGTGATTGCGACAGCAGCAATGCCATCATCAAAGCCGACACCAACAGCCTGACCCACAGCCGTAGACGGCTTTGAGTTTGTAGCGGTGGCAGCAGGCTGGTCATAGGGCGTTATTTTATGGGGGTTGCGTCAGTCATACGGTAATACAGGCCGTATGAGTCATCATTGAGCACCAAAAATTTGCCCTCGACCACGACCGGCTCCATGCCGTATTTGACAGGGGTTTTGGTGCGCACTTCAACCATGCTTTCAGGCCCGCCCGCCGTGCAGAACGAGCAAGTCAGGGGCACGGACGAGAGCAGGAAATGGCGCTGCTTTTCACCCGGCTCCAGCGGCATCATGAAGCCCTGGATGCGCTGGGTTTTCTGGTTCAAGGCCGTCTGGCTGGCGGTAAACACCGGCAGGATACGGTTTTTCTCGGTTTTGGTTTTGACATCTGTCAGGACGGACCAGGGAACCACGTCCTGGCGCGGCTCCAGTGGCGCAAACGGGCTGCCCGCCCCATGCACGCCTGGGCCCTGACCAGCAGGCGCTGCGGCGATGGGCGACGACAGGGTTTGCGCGGTGGCGGTCAAGCTTGCAGCCGCCATGCAAAGCACTGCACCGGCAGCGGTGGCCCATGTCTTGAAACGTGTTGTCATGCTGCGCTCCTGAAAACAATTGATTTTGTAGATTTTGCGCCAAACGCGCATCGGGCTCAATGCGCGTGCTTCATGCCACAGTATTTGCCTACGGCAAGGCCTTTGCATGCGGCCTGGAGTTCTTTCTCGCACAGGTCTGCTTTTTTGCCTGATTCAAGACATTTGGCAGCGCCTTCATGGGCCGCCGCCATGGCGCGGTGGCGGGTGATGTCTTCCTTGAGTTCCTTGTCGGCATGCGGTGCGGCATTGACCGACAACGCGGCGGCAAGCAGGATAGCGATGAACAGGTATTTTTTCATGAGTATTTCTATGGATTATCGAGATTGAAGAAGTTCAAACACACTGACCCGGTAAGCCTCCCAGGCAGGAAGCGCACTGGCAGCAAGCGCCACAGCCACAGCCAGCGCGGGGAGGAGCATCAATTCAGCAGGCCAGACAAACGAGGTGATCAAAACAGATTTTTCAGCCTGTAGCGCCCAGGCGGCAGCGCTAAGTACGCCCTGCCCCGCCAGCACGCCCAGCACACAGGCCAGCAGTGCCAGCCACAGCGCCTCAAAGAGCAGCAAGCCGGCAATTTTACGCGGCGGCGCGCCCAGCATGCGCAGCAGCGCCAGGTCAGCCCGGCGCTCACGCACGGCGCTCCAAAGGGCAATGAAAACGCTCAACCCCGCTGTTAACAGCAGCACGCCAGCCAAAGCTTTCAGCAGGTCCGTCCCCACGCCAATCATGCCCAGCAAGCGGGTGATCTCCAGCGCAGGCGCGGCGGCCTGCATCTCGGTTGTGGTGTTGACGAGCCGAGGAAACGTGACCGCGGCCAGCGGCGTTTTGTATTGAATCAGCGCCAGCGTGACCTCACGCTCGTCTTCCAAGATTTTCTGGTCATCAGCGTCCAGCGCTGCATCGGTTTCGTGTACTTTCCAGACCGACTCTGTTGATGTCAATACGAGCCGGTCCAGCACCGAGCCGCTGGCTGCCAGCACGCCGACCACCGTGTACGGCAGTTGCCCATGGCTTTGCCCGCCACCCCCCAAGCCGTGGCTGCCTGCAAAGCTGTCGCCCACTTTCAAACCGGTTTGCCGCGCCACCTGACTGCCGATGACGGCCTGTAGGGGCTGGGCCCACAGCACGCCACTGGCCAGCTGTGCATCGTAATGTTTGATGTAGTCGAGCGACGTGCCCACAATGCGAAAGCCGCGAAAACTGTCGCCCAGGCTGATGGGAATCATTTTGGCCACCTGCGGATTTTTCTCAAGTGCCCTGACTGCCGCCAGCGGCACATTGCCTGTGGGAGCGTCGATATGAAACACGCCCGACAAAATCAGTTGCATCGGGCTGCCTTTGGCGCCGACCACCACGTCAATGCCTGCCAGGTCGCGTTCAAAGGCTCTGGTGATCTGCTGGCTGGCCAGCAACACCAACGTGATGGATGCCAGGCCAAGCGTCAGCAACAGCAGGTTCAGGCTGGCGGCCAGCGGCCTGGACCACAGGTAGCGCCACGACAGAAAGAGGGTTTTCATCAATTAAAACGCTATTGATTCAGGAGCTGCTCGCGCATATATCGATTGGCCTGGAGGCCAATTTGACACCTAAAAACGGCCTCAAAACGGCTTCCAGGTGCTTTTTGACCCGCGAATCATGGGTCGCAACCACCAGCGTGGCCTTCAAACGCTCTGCTGTGGCCAGCAGCAGCACCAGTGCTGCGGCGCAGGCTTCATCGTCCAGGCTGGCGGTGGGCTCGTCCGCCAGAATCACCTGGGGCTCCAGCAGCACCGCCCGCGCCAGCGCCACCCG
>JANNYZ010000056.1:0-12078 GCA_031410335.1 Polaromonas sp.
TGTCAAACGCTTTACCGTGGTGATGGACTGCAAATGGACGGGCGCACCCGGCCAGGAGGTCGGCGTATTGGACGAAGCCTTCACCTATTCAGATGGCACCAAAGACCGCAGGGTGTGGACGCTCAAGCGTGGTGCAGACGGCAAGTACACAGGCACGGCTGGCGACGTGCTGGGTCAGGCCAACGGCGAAGAAAAAGGCAATGCCTTCCGCTGGGGCTACACGCTGCTGTTGCCCGTCGACGGTAAAACCATTGAAGTCCAGTTCGACGACTGGATGTACCTCATGAACGACAAGGTCATGCTGAACAAGGCCACCATGAGCAAGTTTGGCTTCAAACTGGGTGAGGTGACCCTGTCGTTTGTCAAACGCTGAAAGTGCTGTTTTTGCCATTTTCAGGTTGAAAAGTGGCCTTCAACCCAATAGATATGTGCGCAAGCAGCTATCAAAATAATAGTAAACAGAAACCATTGCCATGCCCTATAACCTTCCCGTAACCGACTGGCGCGGCAAAACTGTCTGGCTGGTGGGCGCGTCCAGCGGCATTGGCCGCGCTACCGCGCATGCGCTGCATGTGCAGGGTGCCAAAGTGATTGTCTCGGCACGCAGCCAGCAGGCATTGGACACATTTGCCGCCGAGCACCCCGGGGCCACCGTGCTGGCGATGGACGCCGCCGACGCTGCGTCCGTCGAGGCCGCAGCGCAAACCGTGCTGAGCATTGCCCCGCTGGACCTGGTGCTGTACTGTGCGGGCTACTACAAGGAAATGCGCGCCACTCAGTTTGACCTGACCAACATGCTGCGCCACAACCAGGTCAACTACGTGGGCGCACTGTACCTGCTGTCTGCCGTGTTGCCGCACTTTCTGGGCCGCAAGGCGGGGCACTTCAGCCTCGTCAGCAGCGTGGCGGGCTATCGCGGTTTGCCGCAAGGGCTGGCTTACGGGCCGACCAAGGCGGCGCTCATCAACCTGGCCGAAACGCTGTATGTGGACCTGAAGGACAGCAACGTTAGCGTGAGTTTGATCTGCCCCGGCTTTGTGGAAACGCCCCTGACCGCACAAAACAAGTTCAGCATGCCCGGTCTCATCAAACCCGAGCAAGCTGCCGACGAAATCTTGCACGGCTGGGCCAAAGGTCAGTTTGAAATTCACTTTCCCAAGCGTTTCACGCTGTTGATGAAAGCCCTGGCGCTGCTTCCTGCCGCTCTGTACTTCCCGGTGATTCGCAAATTCACAGGTTTATAGTCGGCAAGTGCAGGCGTCCCGATGTTGCGGACGCAGGCCTGGGGACTTTCAAGCCTGATGGATGTGACGTGAATGACTGACAAAACTGCGCCTGCGCTTCTTCCCTTTGCAGGCATTCGGGTGATTGAATTCACCCACATGGTGATGGGTCCGACCTGTGGCATGGTGCTGGCAGACCTGGGGGCCGAGGTCATCAAGATTGAGCCACTCCTGGGTGACAACACGCGCAGGCTGATGGGCTCGGGCGCCGGGTTTTTTGCGATGTTCAATCGCAACAAGAAAAGCATCGCACTGGACCTGCACACACCTGACGGAAAAGAAGCCGCACTCAAACTGATTGCCAGCGCAGACATCGTCAGCGAAAACTTCAAACCCGGCACCATGGCCAGGCTGGGGCTCGACTACGCCGCGCTGTCCAAGCGCAATGAGCGCCTGATTTACGTCAGCCACAAAGGCTTTCTGCCTGGCCCGTACGACCACCGCACTGCGCTCGACGAAGTGGTGCAAATGATGGGCGGCTTGGCCTACATGACAGGCCGTGAGGGCGACCCGTTGCGGGCAGGCACCAGCGTGAACGACATCATGGGCGGCATGTTTGGCGCGATGGGGGCCATGGCTGCCCTCGCGCAGCGCGCCGTCACGGGCAAGGGGCAGGAAGTGCAGTCAGCGCTGTTTGAAAACAATGTGTTTCTGGTGGCCCAGCACATGATGCAGTTTGCCGTGACCGGACAGGCCGCAGCACCCATGCCCAGCCGAATATCTGCCTGGGGCGTGTACGACGTGTTTACCGTCAGGGGCGGCGAGCAAATCTTTCTGGCGGTGGTTAGCGACACCCAATGGGCGGTGTTCTGCAAGGCGTTTGACCTGGCCGATTTGCAGGCCGACCCGCGCCTGGTCACCAACAACGACCGGGTGTGTGCGCGTGACTGGTTGATGCCGGTGTTGCGCGAACGCATGGCCCAACACAGCGCGGCTGAGCTGAGCGCTGTTTTTGAAAAACATGGCTTGCCATTTGCTCCCATCATGCAGCCGCAAGACTTGTTTCATGACCCGCATTTGATCGCCACGGGCGGGCTCGCACCCATCGAGTTGCCTGATGGAAAACAAACTCAGGTTCCTTTGATGCCCATAACCCTGGACGGCCATCGGCCGGGCGTGCGCAGCAACCCGCCGCGCCTAGGCGAGCACACCGACGCGCTGCTGCTGGAGGCGGGCTATACCGCTGACCAGATCAGGCAATTGAAAAACAACCAAGCCGCAGGGTGAGCAAAAAGCAGACAATTGCTGTATGACTCTGACTGAACTCAAATACATAGTTGCTGTTGCCCGTGAAAAGCACTTTGGCAAGGGCGCAGACGCTTGCCACGTGTCGCAGCCCACGCTGAGCGTGGCGATCAAAAAGCTTGAGGAAGAGCTGCAGGTCAAGCTGTTTGAACGCAACGCCAACGAGATCACCGTGACCCCGCTGGGCGAAGAAATCATCCGCCAGGCGCAAAGCGTTCTGGAGCAAGCCGACCTGATCAAGGACATTGCCAAGCGCGGCAAAGACCCGTTGGCCGGCAGCCTGCGCCTGGGCGTGATCTACACCATTGGCCCGTATTTGCTGCCAGACCTGGTGCGGCAATCGATTGCCACCTTGCCGCAAATGCCGCTGATGCTGCAAGAAAACTTCACCGTCAAATTACTCGAAGAACTGCGCAACGGCGAGATTGACTGCGCCATTTTGGCCGAGCCTTTCCCCGACACCAATCTGGCGATTGCGCCGCTGTATGACGAGCCTTTCATGGCCGCAGTGCCCAGCTCGCACCACCTGGCGTCGCGCAGCAGCATCACGGCAGAAGAGATCAAAAAAGAAACCATGCTGCTGCTGGGCAATGGCCATTGCTTCAGAGACCACGTGCTGGAGGTGTGCCCCGAATTTGCACGGTTTTCAAATACGTCCGGCGGCATTCAAAAAAGCTTTGAAGGCTCGTCGCTGGAAACTATCAAGCACATGGTGGCGGCGGGCATGGGCATCACGCTAGTGCCGCGCCTTGGCGTGCCCAAAGAAGCCTTGCTGCCGCCTGCTTCTGGCAAAAAAAGCAAGGTGGCTGCAGAGCAGCCGTCATTCATCAAGTACCTGCCGTTTGAAGGGCATGTTCCCAGTCGCCGTGTGGTGCTGGTCTGGCGTCGCAGCTTTACCCGGTATGAGGCGATAGCTGCACTGCGCAATGCGATTTACGCCTGCGAACTGCCCGGCGTGACGCGGCTGTCTTGAAGCCTGATCTGCTAAATTTATCGTTATTAACTGTTTAAGGAAAATCATGGCCAAAACCCCTTCAAAAACACCTTCCAAACCCGCCCCGACCATCAACATAGGCATTAGCGACAAAGACCGCGCCGCAATTGCCAAAGGCCTTGCCCATTTGCTGGCCGACACCTACACGCTGTACCTGACGACGCATAACTTTCACTGGAACGTGACCGGCCCCATGTTCAACACCCTGCACCAGATGTTCATGGTGCAGTACACCGAGCTGTGGACGGCGGTGGACCCGATTGCCGAACGCATCCGCTCGCTGGGCCACCCGGCACCGGGCTCGTATGCGCAGTTCGGCAAGCTGGCCTCTGTGCCCGACGCACCCGGCGTGCCCCCCAAAGCGCTGGAGATGGTGCGCATTCTGGTTGCAGGCCATGAAGCCGTGGCGCGCACCGCACGCCAGTTGTTCCCACTCGCAGACAAAGCCAGCGACGAACCCACCGCCGATTTGCTGACTCAGCGGCTGACGGTGCATGAGCAAACCGCGTGGATGCTGAGATCGTTGCTTGAAGAATAAATTAGGTCTCTACCTGCAATTGATTCGCTGGGATCGTCCCGCGGGTTGGCTGCTTTTGCTTTGGCCTACGCTGTCCGCCTTGTGGCTGGCGGCGCATGGGTTTCCCGGTTGGCATCTGACACTTGTTTTTATCCTCGGCACGTTTTTGATGCGCAGTGCAGGCTGCTGCCTGAACGATGTGGCAGACCGCGACTTTGACCGCCATGTCAAGCGCACCGCCGAGCGGCCCGTGACCAGTGGCAAGTTGGGTAGCCGGGAGGCTTTGGCCGTTGGCGCCGTACTTGCCTTGTGTGCTTTTGGCCTGGTGCTCACCACCAACATCACCGCCATCACCTGGTCGTTCGCTGCACTGGGCATTGCCATCATTTACCCGTTTGCCAAGCGTTTTGTCGCCATGCCGCAGGCGGTGCTGGGTGTGGCCTTTAGTTTTGGCATTCCGATGGCGTTTGCTGCCGTGCAGTCCCGCGTGCCTGCTGTTGCATGGTTGTTGTTGCTCGGCAATCTGTTCTGGGTGATTGCGTATGACACCGAATACGCTATGGTGGACCGGGACGACGATTTAAAAATCGGCATGAAGACCTCGGCCATCACCTTGGGGCGTTTTGATGTGCTGGCGGTGCTTTTGAGCTACGTTTTGTACCTTTTCATATGGCTAAATGTGCTCTCAAGTCAATTAAATCATGCGCAAGCAGCTATTTATTTAATAGCGCTTGGTTTGGCACTCGTCCAGGCGCTGTGGCATATCTGGCTGATACGCAAGCGCCAGCGCGATGACTGCTTCAAGGCTTTCAGGCTTAACCACTGGCTGGGGTTTACCGTATTTGCAGGCATTGTTGTAGCCAGCACTGCACAGCTTTAAGCCGCACCAAACTCGTCGCCCATCTCCTTGGCGCGCTGCTTGGCCGCCATCATGGCGCGCATGAACAGGTTTTTCACGTTGTCCTGTTCCATCGACGTGATGGCTGCATAGGTGGTGCCGCCTTTGGATGTGACACGTGAGCGCAAAATTTCAATCGGCTCGTCGCTGGCTTTGGCCAGGGCAGAGGCCCCCACAAAGGTGCCAACCGCCAGCTTGTGCGACTGCTCCCGCGTCAGGCCCATGACCACCCCGGCTTCAATCATGGCCTCGATAAAGTAAAAAACATAGGCCGGGCCGGAACCCGACAGGGCGGTGACGGCATCGAGCTGGGCTTCGTCGTTCAGCCAGACCCGCTCGCCCGTGGTTTTGATGACTTTGTCCACCAGCGCACGGCCAGCAACCGACACGGCCTGCCGCGCAAACAATGCCGTCATGCCCTTGCCCACCAGTGCAGGCGTGTTGGGCATGGCGCGCACCACGTGCTCGGTGCCCAGCCAGTGGGCAATGCTGTCCGAGCGGATGCCGGCAGCCACGCTCAAATGCAGCGCCGCCCTGGTGTGAAAGCGTGTTTGCAGGGCCGCGTCTTTAAAGGTTTGCGGCTTGACGGCCCAGACCACCAGCGCTGCGCTGGCCAAATGCTGGCTGGGCACTTCGCGCACATCCACCCCAAATTTCTCGATCAGTCGGGCGCGCTGCTCGGCAAACGGCTCGACCACCTGAATGCTGCTGGCAGGCGCGCCGCGCTTGAGCAGCCCGCCAATGATGGCGCTGGCCATGTTGCCGCCGCCAATGAAGGCGATGTGGTCGTGGTGTGTTGTTGCCATGCGTCTGCTCCCGTTATTCCAAAAATTCAAAAGCCAAAAACTGCGTGATTTGCCGGGGGCTGAAGTTGTCGTCGCTGACAAACAGCAAGGTTCGATTTCCGTTCGGTAATGACGGCCCCCAGCACATGCCCTCGGTATTGTCCAGCCTGGTCAAAGCCGGGAAGCTGGCAAAGTCTGCCACCAGCGTTTTGGGCGCGGGCATGTGGTTGCCGGGCTTGAGCGCTGTGAGGTTCAAAGTGTCTGAGCCCTGGCGGGTGTCAATCGCGTACAGCCGCATCGAGTTGCGCTCCCTGTCGCCCAAGCCCGCCATGTAAGCCCTTTCCAGCACCAGCATGCGGTGTGCGTCCAGCATCAACACTTCAACCACGCCGTTGTCGGCATCCGCGCTGGGCGGGGATGGCGCTCTGGGGACGGCATCCGGCACGTAGGCGATTTGCCGCACCGCTTTACCCGTAGCCATGTCCATTTGCGTGAAGCGGCATGGCCCGCCGGGTGCTGCGACGGTCGGCTCTGGTCCGTCTTGCCTTAGCGCCGCCTCCATCGCCAGCCAGGCGGTTTGCCCATCGGGCGTGATGGCCAGCCCCTCAAAGGTTTTGTTGATGCGCGCGCCGCTCAGCAGCCCAAAGCCAAACATGGCGGGCAGATCAAAGGTGCGCGCCAGCGTGCCGTCAAGCCGGGTTTGCTGCAGGCTGGGCGCGGCACCCAGCAGGGCGTTGCCCTCACTCGTCCACAGCAAGCTCTGGCTGGGCGCGTGCCAGCGAATGGCTTCCGGGTCAGGCGAGGTCAAGCCTTGCAAAAACGTCACACCGGTCAGAACCACAGCGCCCAGTTTGTCCGCCCCCACAGCAAGCCGCGCGGTGTAAAAGCGCGGCGGGCTCTGACTGCCGCCGTCGTCGCTGAGCAAATACAGCACACCGCTGGCCGCATCAAAGTCCATGCCCGACAGGCTGCCGACGGTGGTATTTTTATATGGCAGCTTGTGCGGCAAACGCGTCTCGCCAATCAGCCGCAACCGGGGCGTGGGCGCGGCCATTTGCGACCAGGCGCAGCCAGTCAGCCCAGCCGAGAAAGCCGATATAGCCGCGCCGGAGCTGGCCACAAACTGGCGGCGGCTGATGGTGCTGCATGGCTGTGGGTTTGTCATGCATGGCATGTTAGCCCGGGCATCTGACTTCGGGAAGACGACAAACCAGTGCCCGCGCCGCTTGCGCTACGCTTGGGGCCATGCGCTACATCCTTGCACTTGACCAGGGCACCACCTCATCACGGGCCATGCTGTTTGACCACGCCGGGGCGGTGGTGGCGGTAGAACAAGCTGAATTCGCCCAGATCTTCCCGCAGTCAGGCTGGGTGGAGCATGATGCGCTTGAAATTTGGCAAAGTCAGCTGAAAACCGCTCAAAAGTGCCTGAAAAAGGCGTCAAATATGCCTTCAAGCCAATGGATACATGCGCAAGCAGCTCCTGATTTAATAGCGGATTCAAAACCGCAAATTCTGGCCATCGGCATCACCAACCAGCGTGAAACCACCGTGCTGTGGGATCGCACCACCGGCCAGCCGCTGGCCAATGCGATCGTCTGGCAAGACCGCCGCACCGCAGGCCGGTGCGACGAGCTGCGCGAACAGGGCCACGCAGACCTGATTCAGCAAAAAACCGGACTCGTGCTGGACGCCTACTTTTCAGCCACCAAAGTGGAATGGCTGCTCGATAACGTGCCCGGCGCGCGCGGTAGGGCTGACAAGGGTGAGCTGGCGTTTGGCACGATGGACTCGTGGCTGATCTGGAATTTGACGGGCGGCAAAGTGCATGTGACGGACGCCAGCAACGCTTCGCGCACCCTGCTGTTCAATATTCACACCCTACAGTGGGACGATGAGCTGCTCGCGCTGTTCAACATCCCGCCATCCGTCTTGCCCAAAGTGGTGTCCAGCAGCGGCGTGGTAGGCGAAAGTAGCCAATCACTTTTTGGTGTGTCCATCCCCATCGCAGGTATCGCTGGCGACCAGCAAGCCGCCACATTCGGCCAGGCTTGCCTGAAACCCGGCATGGCCAAAAATACCTACGGCACAGGCTGCTTCATGTTGATGAACACCGGCAGCCAGCCAGTGGCGTCTAAAAACAAGCTGCTGAGCACGGTAGGTTGGCAACTGGACACTGGCACGACCTACTGCCTGGAAGGCAGCGTCTTCATGGGCGGTGCCACCATCCAGTGGCTGCGTGATGGCTTGCAAATGATTCAATCGGCCAGCGCAATAGAAACGCTGGCCCAGTCCGTCCCCGACAGCGGCGATGTGTACCTGGTACCGGCCTTCACCGGGCTAGGCACGCCGCACTGGGACCCCTACGCACGTGGCGCGATGTTAGGGCTGACGCGCGGCACAACCTGCGCCCACATTGCGCGGGCCGCACTGGAGGCCATCGCCCTGCAAAGCGCTGACGTGTTTGCGGCCATGAGCCAGGACGCGGGGCTGGGCTTGAAGGAGCTCCGGGTAGATGGCGGCGCATCCGCTAACAACCTGCTGATGCAAATGCAGGCCGACTTTTCAGGCGTGCCGGTGGTGCGGCCCAAGGTGCTGGAGACCACCGCCCTGGGCGCAGCCTACCTGGCCGGGTTGGCGGTAGGTTTTTGGTCAGGTGTGGACGAAATAGCCAGCCAGTGGCAGGTCGATCGCCGGTTCGAACCGCAGATGAGCTTGGATGCCAGAGCCACAAAACTGGCGCGCTGGCACAAGGCGCTGGCCCGGGCGAAGGCGTGGGTAGAAGATGAGCGCTATTAATACAGGAGCTGCTAGCACTCGTATTTATTGGCTTGGAGATTGATTTGATGCCTGATAGATACTGTTTGGGATGTCAAAACTTGTTTCTGCTGCGATGGAACTGCAAAGGTTGATCAAGACATGAACCGCGCATCACTGATTGAGCAGCTCGCCCGCCCTGTTACTTACGACGTCGCCGTCATCGGTGGCGGCGCGACGGGGCTGGGCGTGGCGCTGGACGCTGCGGCGCGCGGGTTCTCTGTGGTGCTGGTGGAGTCGCACGACTTTGCCAAGGGCACCTCGTCGCGCGCGACCAAGCTGGTGCATGGCGGGGTGCGCTACCTGGCGCAGGGCAATATTTCATTGGTGCGGGAGGCGCTGCATGAGCGCACGACGCTGCTGGCCAATGCGCCGCACCTGGCGCAGCCGCTGGCGTTTGTCATGCCGTCCTACAAATTTTGGGAAGCGCCGTTTTATGGCGTGGGGCTGAAGATGTATGACGCGCTGGCGGGCAAAGCCGGGCTGGGTGCGACCCAGTTTTTAAACCGCGATCAAACCCTGGCGCTGCTGCCGAACACCAAGCTCGATGGCCCCGGCGGGCAGCTCAAGGGCGGGGTGAAGTACTGGGATGGCCAGTTTGACGATGCGCGGCTGGCGCTGGCGCTGGCTCGTACAGCGGCCGCCAAAGGTGCCCTGCTGGTCAACTACTGTGCGGCGACCGGCCTGATTCATGAAGGCGGCAGGGTGATTGGCGTGCACGTTCAAGACGGTGAAACAAGCCAGGCTTTTGACATCAAGGCCAAGGCTGTCATCAACGCTACTGGGGTGTGGGTCGATCAATTTCGCCTGGAAGATGGTCAGGCCATGGGCCGTGACGTCAAAGCCATGGTTGCGCCCAGCCAAGGGGTGCATATCGTGGTGGACCGCAGCTTTTTGCCGGCTAGCCATCACATGAATCACGCCATGCTGATCCCTAAAACAGCCGATGGCCGGGTGCTGTTCGCCGTGCCGTGGCTGGGCAAAACGATTTTGGGCACCACCGACACCCCGAGGCATGACGTGGTGCGCGAACCATTGGCGTTCAAGGAGGAAGTTGACTTCATCTTGAATGAATCAGCCCGTTACCTGACAAAAGCGCCCACCCGTGCTGACATCAAAAGCATCTGGGTGGGCTTGCGGCCACTGGTCAAGCCTGCGGATGACGATGGCGACAATACCAAGGGCCTGTCGCGCGAGCACACCATTCTTGTCAGCAAGAGCGGGCTGGCGACGGTGACGGGCGGCAAATGGACGACCTATCGGGCAATGGCTGAAGATGTTTTGGACAGGTGCTTTGCGGCTGACTTGCTGCCATTCAAGTCCGGCGGCGTAACGACTGGCCTGAGGCTGGTTGGCGCGCAGCAGGCCACACACGCCATCAGTGATGCACCAGGCATCCATCTGTATGGCAGCGAGGCCGCGGCTGTGCTGGAACTGCCCGGTGCGGGCCAGGAGTTAGGGGGTGGCTTGACAGAAGCCATGGTGCGTTTTGCGGCGAGGTTTGAGTACGCCAGAACCGTTGAAGATGTGCTGGCGCGGCGCTCGCGCTTGCTGTTTTTGGACGCAGCGCTGGCCAAGTCGCTGGCCGCGCCTGTGGCTGCCCTGCTAGCGCAAGAAACCGGGGTTGACCCGGGCCTGAAGGCGTTTTTGGGGTTGTGCGACCAGTATCTGTATCTGCCCGACTGACTTAAATGTGAGGCGCGGGCGGCTTTCTTGCAAATTTTTAGGGTTTTTACTGCGCTGAGTGTTGACAGAGCCCAAGACTTGAGTGATACTCATGGGCTTCACTTGAAAAAGTGGAGTCAATGACAGTATTAGAAATTAGCCTAATGGAAGCCTTGCAAGTGGTTTGCGAGGTGGACGACAGGCCCAAGACTGACTGGCTTGACAAAGCTCCGTGACGAAAAACGGATTTTTGCCTTGCTGGTGCAAGTTGGGAACACATTTAAATGATTCAAACGCAATCCAAACTCGATGTTGCTGACAATACGGGTGCCAAATCCGTGATGTGCATCAAAGTGCTGGGCGGCTCCAAGCGCCGCTATGCCAGCGTTGGTGACGTCATCAAGGTCAGCATCAAAGAAGCCGCTCCCCGTGGCCGCGTCAAAAAAGGCGAGGTTTACAGTGCTGTGGTCGTTCGCACCGCCAAGGGCATTCGCCGTGGCGATGGTTCGCTCGTTAAATTCGACGGCAATGCAGCAGTGTTGCTTAACGCCAAGCTGGAGCCGATCGGCACCCGCATCTTCGGACCAGTGACGCGCGAACTGCGCACTGAAAAGTTCATGAAGATCGTGTCCCTGGCTCCTGAAGTTCTGTAAAGGCACGTCATGAACAAAATTCGCAAAGGCGACGAAATCATCGTCATCACGGGCCGCGACAAAGGCAAGCGCGGCACTATCACGCAGCGCACCGACGATGCTTATGTGTTGGTTGAGGGCATTAACATGGTGAAGAAACACACCAAGCCCAATCCGCTCAAAGGCACGACTGGCGGTATCGTTCAAAAAAGCATGCCGATTCACCAGTCCAACATCGCGATTTTCAACGCGGCGTCTGGTAAGGCGGATCGTGTCGGCATCAAGTTGTTGGCTGACGGCAAAAAAGTGCGCGTCTTCAAGTCCAGCGGCGACGAAATCAAGGCTGCATAAAAATGGCTAAAACAATTACCCAACAAGCGGCGACGCAGGCGCGCCTGCAGTCACAGTTCCGCGAAAAGATCGCACCGGCCCTGATTGAGAAATTTGGCTACAAGTCGCCAATGCAGGTTCCGCGCATTACCAAGATCACACTCAACATGGGTGTGAGCGAGGCGGTTGCCGACAAGAAAGTCATGGACAGCGCCGTTGGCGACATGACCAAGATTGCCGGCCAGAAGCCCGTGGTGACCAAGGCCAAAAAAGCTATTGCCGGTTTCAAGATCCGCGAAGACCTGCCCATTGGTTGCATGGTAACGCTACGTGGTGTGAAGATGTATGAATTCCTCGATCGCTTTGTGACGGTGGCTTTGCCGCGTGTTCGCGACTTCCGGGGTATTTCTGGCCGGGCCTTCGATGGCCGCGGCAACTACAACATCGGCGTGAAAGAGCAGATTATTTTCCCTGAAATCGAGTACGACAAAGTTGACGCTTTGCGCGGCCTCAATATCAGCATCACCACCACGGCAAGGACCGATGAAGAGTGCAAGGCACTCCTCACCGCCTTTCGTTTTCCGTTCAAGAACTGAGGCGGACATGGCAAAACAAGCTTTACTGCAACGTGAACTGAAGCGCGACAAACTGGTCGCTAAGTTCGCCAAAAAACACGCTGAACTCAAAGCGACGTCCAATGACGCAAAACGCTCCGATGAAGAGCGAGCGCTGGCCCGTCTTGAGCTGCAAAAGTTGCCCCGCAACGCGAATCCCACTCGTCAGCGTAACCGCTGCGCGATCACGGGCCGCCCTCGCGGAACGTTCCGTCAATTCGGTCTGGCTCGCGCCAAGATTCGTGAGTTGGCTTTTGCTGGTGATATCCCTGGTATCACCAAGGCAAGCTGGTAAGCA
>JANNYZ010000057.1:0-3761 GCA_031410335.1 Polaromonas sp.
ATCCAACGCGCCACCGAGCTCATTTGCATAACTATCCATCAATGCGGCCAACTGCGCATCCGTCAGATTTGGATTGGCATCAAAAAGCGCCACACTCTTATCAATGGCCGCACCAAACAGAGACTCCAGCTCACCAGCATCCAGAGAGCCGCCATCACCCAGGAGAGCATTCAAATCTCCACCTGCGGCATCAAGCTTCTCAAGGATCGAGGACACCGCGGCAAACGCAGCCTCGGCCTTATCTGCATCGCCGCCGACCTTGTCCGAAACCAGCTTCCACAGTTTCATCGCTATTGCTTCAACTCCATCAGCAGAATCGAAGTCGCCATCTGTAAGGCTGTCGAGTGATCTCCCGCCCAACATTTCTGTCAACACTTTGTCGCTGACGCCAGAGGCCTTCATCGTCGTGAAAACGTTGATCTTGCCTTCGACAGCTGTGTCTTTGGGCGCTATAGACGACAAGGAGCCGGTAAACGGCAAGCCGCTAACCGTATCAGTACCACCGGTGACTACCAGCTTAAGCGCTTTACCCAGATCATCCAGGCCGGACTCAACCTTGGCTTTTTGAGTGGCCGTCAGATTGATCGAATACTTTCCGAGAGCATCAGTCGTGCCAGAAGGATCCACGCCGGCCGTGAATTGCCCGTCGCCGTTGAAGTCATAAAAGACTGTTGCGCCCGACAAAATACCTTTGGCAGCAAGACCACCCGCCGCCGCGGCGACCGGCGCAGCCGCTGCTGCAGTAACGACCGTTGCCGCCGCTGCGCCTCCACCGCCTGCGCCCACAGCAGCGCCTACCGCAATAGCCCCAATGACCGGCGCAGCTGATAGCCCGCCTACCGTGGCAGCGGCTCCAGCAACACCTTCAGCAACTGCACCTCCAGCAACAGCGCCTGAAGTAGCTCCGCCGCCAGCACCTGCGGCATTCACAGAAGATGCAGTTGAAGCTTGCGCGTATTGCAAAGGCTGATCTGAATAGCGACCCAAGGCACTACTAGCATCCGCTAGAAGAATGGGCTCTCGGCCAGCTGTGGCTGCGAAATCTTTGCCGCCTTCAGCGTGGTCAACAACTACTTCACCACCTTCTGAGGGTTCGCGCTCAGCAGTTTCAACCGAATCTTGATCAGCTTGATCTTTTTCAGATTTTGAAACTTCAACTTGACTTAACTTCTCGTCAAGTAATTCAGAAGCGTCACTGTTTTGCCTTGCTGATTGCTCGGTTGATGCAGTTGCATCCCTACCCAGCGTCAACCCAACGGCAGCAAGAGCCGCAAGCGCAACGCTTTTGCCTGCTGAAGTTACAGTCGCTTTGACTGATTTGCCCTTGGCTTTGACTGCCGTTTTGATTTTTGCCATTGGATTATCCCTAATCTAAAATTACAAGTAGTAATGCTTCATGTAGCCCAGCATTTCTACACCGTTTGACACAATTTTTAAGTGCTACTCAAACACGTCGTTACAACATTTTCGTAAACACATCTCTGACCACTAGCTGACCTTTGAAAACATTTTTACACCGTATGGTACAGGCAAGCAACAAATGTTACATAGTTAGTCGACTATTTCGTGAAATAGTTGCATCTTTCATCCAACTAGGTGCATTTTTTTATAGATCTACCTAACGAACACGGATTTTAGCAAAACCCGTGCCAGAGAATTTCGCTTCAATGCACTTAATTTACACAAGTTACAGCTAATTCGTCGTGCACCTTTTTCGCGCGCTGGGTGTGCTAACTGCAGCTCAGGCAAGTGATGACAACACGTCGTTTCAGGTCTTCGGCTCATTCTTTATGGCGAGCATTTCCGAAGAAATAGCAAACATAAGGCGATCTAAGCAATATTGAAAGCAACAAAGAAGAAAGGACTTAGCGCCTTTCGACGCTAAGTCCTTGATTCAATGGTGCGGCTGGCAGGAATTGAACCCACGACCCCTTGGTTCGTAGCCAAGTACTCTATCCAACTGAGCTACAGCCGCTAAGCCTCAAATTATAGCTTATTCAATATGTGAAATGGTGGGCCGTCACAGACTTGAACTGTGGACCAAAGGATTATGAGTCCTCTGCTCTAACCAACTGAGCTAACGGCCCGAACCAGCGCATATTGTAAGTGGCTACTTGCTGTGGCTGAGGGCGGTGCTGACCAGCTTGGAGGTGATGTCGACGATCTGGATCATTTTTTCGTACGGCATGCGCATAGGGCCTATCACGCCCAGTGTGCCGACGACCTTGCCGTCGACTTCGTACGGGGCGGTCACCACTGACAGCTCCTGGTACGGGATGACCTGGCTTTCGCCGCCGATGTAGATGCGCACGCCTTCGGCGCGGCTGGACACATCGAGCAGTTTCATGAGCTGGGCTTTTTGCTCGAACAAATCAAACAGCTTGCGCAGGTTACCCATGTCGCTTGAAAAGTCGCTCACCGTGAGCAAATTCCGCTCGCCTGATATGACGACTTCGTCGCGTGACTCGATGGCTTCTGAGCTGACTTGCACGGCCGTTTGCATCAAGGTAGCAATCTCGCCGCGCAGGGCTTCAACTTCGTTTTTCAGGCGCTCGCGCACTTGTTCAATCGCCATGCCGGCGTAGTGCGAGTTTAGAAAGTTGGCTGCTTCGACCAACTGGCTTTGCGTGTAGTCGGCCTCGGTAAAAATAACGCGGTTTTGCACGTCACCGTCTGGCGACACGATGATGACCAGAAAGCGCTTCTCTGACAACCGCAAAAACTCAATGTGCCTGAAGACCGAGCTGCGCCGGGGTGCCATGAACACACCAACAAACTGCGACAGGCTGGACAACATGTGTGCAGCGCTGCTGAGTACTTTTTGCGGCTGGTCAGGTGCCAGGCGCTGTGTGCCCAGGCCCGATGTATTGAGGTACGGGTCTGTTTGCGTGGTCAGCATGGTGTCGACAAACAGCCGGTAACCCAGCGCCGTGGGGATGCGCCCAGCGGAGGTATGCGGACTGACAATCAGGCCCAGCTCCTCCAGGTCACTCATCACATTGCGGATGGTGGCGGGCGACAGCTCCAGGCCCGATGCCTTGGACAGCGTGCGGGAACCCACAGGCTGCCCATCAGCGATGTAGCGCTCAACGAGCGCTTTTAACAACAGTCTTGCACGATCATCCAGCATTCGGCCATTCTAAGGAGCTTGTCACGTATCTTGTGATGTAATTTGAAAATGAAGTCGCAATTCCGTCACGTCGCTCTCGTCGGCAAATACCACGCCCATGGTTCGCGCTCGGCGTTGGAGGTCGTGGCGCAGTTTTTAAATGCCCAGGGCTGCGATGTGTCGATTGAAAAAGATACCGCCATCAGCACCGGGCTGACGCAGTACCCGGTGCTGGATGTTGCGGCCATTGGTGCGCAATGTGACCTGGCGCTGGTGGTGGGCGGTGATGGCACCATGCTGGGCATTGGCCGCGTGCTGGCCAAGTTTGGCGTGCCGCTGATTGGCATCAACCAGGGGCGGCTGGGCTTTATCACCGACATTGCTTTTGATGATTACCAAACCGTTTTAGCCCCCATGCTGCGGGGTGATTTTGAAGAAGATCGTCGCTGGATGATGCAGGCGCAGGTCATGCGCGACGGGCGCTGCGTGTTCAACGCCACCGCCATGAACGATGTGGTGGTGAACCGTGGCGCAACCTCGGGCATGGTCGAGTTGAGGGTTGAAGTGGATGGGCGGTTTTTGTCCAACCAGCGTGCTGATGGCTTGATCATTGCGTCACCGACAGGCTCAACGGCTTACGCGCTGTCTGCTG
>JANNYZ010000058.1:0-3789 GCA_031410335.1 Polaromonas sp.
CTGTAATCACTCAAGTCGGTGCGCAGGCGGTCTGCATCGGCCAGCAGTTCGCGGCTACGCTGAACAACCATGCGACCTGCCGCTGTCAGTTGCACGCCGCGCGAAGTTCGTTCAAAAATCCGGAACTTCAGCGTGGACTCCATCGCGGTGATGCGCGCACTGGCAGCCGCAACCGCCAGGTTCAAGTGGTTGCTGGCTGCGCTGATGGAGCCGCCGTCAGCGGACGCCACCACCACGCGCAGCGTGGTCAGGTCGATGGGGTCAAGGGGAGCCATGCCAGCATTGTGCGCAATAGCAAAGCACTAGCCAATGCGCGCGGGCAACCAAGTGGCAATCGCAGGAATCCAGAACACCGCCGCGAGCAATATCAAACTCATCACCACATACGGCACCACCGCTACAAAAATATGCGCCATGGTGACTGATGGTGGCGCCACGCCGCGCATGGTCATCAGCAACAAACCGTGCGGCGGCAGCAGCAAGCCGAGCTGCATGCAGATCAAGAACATCACGCCAAACCAGACTGGGTCAATCCCCAGGGCCTGCACGATGGGCATAAAGATGGGCAGTGTGATCATCATCATGCTGACCTGGTCGACAAAAATCCCCAGGAAAATCAGTATCAACATCATGCCCACCACAATCATGGCGGTAGACCAGCCTTGCCCGGTGATGAGTTGCACCAGCCCGTTGCTGGCACCTGAAAACGACAGGATTTGCGCGAAGGTGGTGGCACCCAAAATGATGAACAGAATCATGCCCGAGATACCTGCCGTGCCTTTCAGCGCCTTGACGATCGCATCAACCGTCAATACCCGGTAGCACATGGCCAGCAGCATGGTGGCAAAAGCGCCGAGTGCGGCGCATTCGGTCGGCGTGGCCCAACCCGCAGCCAGCGCACCCACGACCACACCAAAAATCGACAGCGTGGGCAGCACGTAACCAAAAAACAGGCTCCAGCGCGCCCAGCCCTTGTACTGAACTGCATCGTCTTTTTCAATCGGCGCAAGCTGCGGGCTGATGCTGACGCGAATCACAATCCACAGCACAAAGGCGACCGACAAAATAACGCCCGGTACCACGCCACCAATCAGCAATTTGGAAATCGAAATGCCCGATAGCGAACCCAGCAACACCGTCAAAGCCGAGGGTGGAATCAGCATATCAACCGCGCCAATCGCCATGATGGGACCAGTCGCCAGCGTGGGGTGGTAGCCGCGCGCCAGCATGATGGGCAGCATCAGCGAGCCCAGCATGGCGGTAGTGGCAATGGTGGATCCTGATATCGCAGAAAACACCGTGCCCGCCACCACAGCCACAACAGCAAGCCTGCCGGGGATGCGGTGAATCAGCCGCTCTACGCCTTCAATCACCTTGAGGGCCAGACCGGTATGAAAAAGAATTTCACCCATCAGCACAAACAGTGGAATCGGTGTGAGTGAAAACGCAGTCACCGACGACACGCTGCTGCGCGCCAGTTGCATGAGGCCGGGCTCGCCGCCCATGTACAGCCAAGCACCCACGATGTTGATCGTGATGAAGGTCAGCGCCACTGGCATGCCAATAAACAGCAGCACGGTGGAGCCGCCCAACATCAGCCAGGCTGCAATGCCCCAGCTACTCATGCCGCACTCACAGCATCATGGCGCGGGCCGCGCACACCTGTTTGCAGGCGGTGCATGCGAAACAGCATTTCAATGGACAGCAGCACAAACACTACCGGCAGCGGAGCCAGCGCCCACCACTCGGGCGTCACCAGCGTTTTGATATTGACGGCGCCTGATTGAAAACTGGACCAGGCCGCCTGCGTGCCATACCAGGCAATCACCACGCAGCACGCAAGCCCGATCAAGTCACCCAGCCACTCAAGCGTCCAGGCCAGACGTGGCGGTATGGCTTGCAACACAATGTCAACCCGGATGTGCTGCCCCTGCCGCAGCAGCCAAGGCGCTACACACATAGTGATGAGGTAGAGCATGAGCTCAGACACCTCGGTGCTCCAGGCCAGCCCGCGCGGCATGCCGGGTATGGGCACATTGCGCAAGAAAACATCGCACACAATCACCAGCATCATGGCCATCAGAATGGCGCAGCCCAGCAGCGACAACGCTGACAGGAAGCGGCCATAAGCATTAGACATACGGGACAGACTATCGACTGGGCCCTTCACTTGGTATCACTTTGAAAAAAGTGCTTTGAAACGCGCAGCAACCTCTGGGCTTTGCTTGGCCGCACCCGCCCAGCCCACGGCATAGGCCTGCTCACGGAAGGCTTTGGAGGTAGCGGCGTCAAAGCTGATGGTCTCGATGCCGAATGTTTTTTGACGAGCGGTTTCGACGTTGCCGTAGCGTGTCCAGAAGGTGTTTTCAGCTTCCAGTGCCAGCAACTGCTTTTGCAGGTAGTTACGCTGGGCAGTGGTGAGCTTTTTGTAGGCGGGCAGGTTCATGATGAGGGACACCTCCGCGTCATAAAAACCAGGGTCGATGCGGTACTTGGTTTTTTCGTGCCAGTTCAGGTCAAAAATACCACCAATCGGCCACCCGTAGCCGTCCACCACGCCGCGCTCCAGCGCGGTATAAACCTCGCCTGGTGGTGTCGTCACCACGCTGGCATTGAGCGCCTGAAAGAAGTCGCGGTACACCGGGCTGATGCGGATTTTTTGGCCCGTCAAATCGGGTTTGTCGACTTTTTTGTTGGTGTAGATATGAAAGGGTTGGTTCTCTACCATACGGGCCAAGTATTGCATGTTGCCCTTTTCGTTCCAAACCTTGTTAATGGCATCAAACGCGCCGTTCTTTCGCTGCTCGGCCACAGTGATTTGCGTGAGCTTTAAAAAGTCAGCCTCGGGCATGACGTTGGTGTAAAACGCTCCGGTGTTCAGCGACATGTCCACCACACCTGTCTTGACGGCATTGCCAGCTTCAAACGTTGGGATGGCTCTGGGACCACCCAGAAAATTGATTTGCAAAACGCCCTTACCTTCGGCATTGAATTTTTGAATCCACGGCAGGATGCGCTGCACATAAATCCCGTTTTCAGGAAAGGCGCTGACCATGCGCAGCGTAACCTCTTGGGCCATGGCGCTCGCGCAAAAACTGGCGGCTAACGCTATCGCGGCTATGGTCTGAAGGTGTTTGAAAATACGTGGGCTCATGAGTCGTCTCCTGTGGGTGGATTTGAATGAATGATCGGGTATCAGCACGGATGGGTCAAGGGCGTGAAGCGTTTCATGGTGTTGCAGCCAGCAACTGGTCCAGCGACTGGCCGCTGTCGTCGGCCAGCGCAGCGCGACTCAGCGCTTGCAATTGCGCTGCGCCTTGTGGCATGTTCCGGAGTTCCGGCAGCTTGGCCATGATGCGCTGGTAGTTGCGCCAGCCGCGTGCATGGGTGTCGCCGTAACCTTTGACCAGGCGCTGCGTGCGGGCGACTTCAAGTGCCAGCGCTGGCTGTGTTGGTGACAGTTCAACAATGTTTTTCAGCCAGTCGCTGATACGCTGCTGCTCAATGCCAAAGCGCAATGATTTGGGACGCATCGGCCTGAGCGCGGCAATCGTGTACAGCAACAGGTAACCGCGAATCGAGCTGGTTTGCACCACGCGGCCCTTGCTGGTAAACGGTCGCAACAAGGCTTGTGCCCAGTTTGTCTTGAGCAGCCATCGACCCCATGCAGCAGGCAAGGTATCGGCTATCTCTTCAATGCGGGGATGCAAAAACTCGTTGATGCCCAGGTGCTGCGTTTTGCTGATTTTGACTTCATCACCCACACGGCCAAAGCGCGTGCGGCGGGTT
>JANNYZ010000059.1:0-21913 GCA_031410335.1 Polaromonas sp.
TGGGCTTGAACTGCAATTGTCGACAGCTTTCGGTACTCGGCATACTGTTCCGGGTTCGTCACTGTGACGTTGGCAATGATGTAGGCAGAAGGCATGAATCAAACTCCAAAATTATTTTCAAGAAAACCGTTTTTCTTTGTCACACGATCAAGCTCCAGCAGGGTCTCCAGCAGCGCTTTGATGTGTTTTAAGGGCACTGCGTTGGGGCCGTCGCTCATGGCATGGGTCGGGTCGGGGTGCGTCTCCATAAACAGGCCCGCCACGCCGACTGCCACAGCTGCGCGTGCCAGCACTGGCACCATCTCGCGCTGGCCACCGCTGCTGGTGCCATTGCCACCCGGCAGCTGCACGGAATGCGTGGCGTCAAACACCACGGGAGCCTGCGTTTCGCGCATGATCGCCAGGCTGCGCATGTCTGACACGAGGTTGTTGTAGCCAAAGCTCGCACCACGCTCGCAGGCCATGAAGCGGTCTTCGCTCAGGCCCTTGTCGCGCGCTGCGGCACGGGCTTTGTCGATGACGTTTTTCATGTCGCTTGGCGCTAGAAACTGCCCTTTTTTGATGTTGACGGGCTTGCCCGACTGCGCCACAGCAGTGATGAAGTCAGTCTGGCGGCATAGGAAGGCGGGGGTTTGCAGCACGTCCACTACGGCAGCGACAGTTGCAATGTCGGTTTCTGAATGCACGTCAGTCAGGATGGGCACGCCCAAATCCCGTTTAACCTTGGTCAGTATCTCCAGACCTTTGTGCATGCCCGGCCCGCGAAAAGTCGTGCCGCTGGAACGATTGGCCTTGTCGTAGCTGGACTTGAAAATAAACGGAATCCCCAAGCTGGTGGTGATCTCCTTGAGCGTGCCCGCGGTGTCCATCTGCAACTGCTCAGACTCAATCACGCAGGGCCCTGCGATCAGAAAAAACGGCTGATTCAGGCCAATCTCAAATCCGCATAGCTTCATCTCAAGCCACCACTTTCAGTGCCTTGCCTTCAAGCTGATGGTCCAGTGCTGCCTTGATATACGCGTTGAACAGCGGGTGGCCAGCCCAGGGTGTTGATTTGAACTCGGGGTGAAACTGCACGCCCACAAACCAGGGGTGAAGGGTTTGCGGCAGTTCGACAATCTCAGTCAACTGCTCGCGCTGCGTGAGCGCCGAAATCAACAAACCGTTTTCGCGCAGCTTGTCCAGGTAATTGACGTTCGCCTCATAGCGGTGGCGGTGGCGCTCGGTCAACACATCGCCGTAAATCTTGTGTGCCAGCGTGCCAGGGGCCACGTCTGAGCTTTGTGCGCCCAGGCGCATCGTGCCGCCCATGTCTGATTTTTCGTCGCGGGTTTTGATGGTGCCGTCCGCATCTTTCCATTCCGTGATCAGTGCGATCACCGGGTGCGGCGTTTGCGGATCAAACTCGGTGCTGTTGGCACCTTTGAAGCCGGCCACATGACGCGCGAATTCAATGGTGGCCACTTGCATGCCCAAGCAAATACCGAGGTAGGGAACCTTGTTTTCGCGGGCATAACGGGCGGCGCAAATTTTGCCTTCAACACCGCGCACACCAAAGCCGCCAGGCACCAAAATACCGTCAAACTTGGCCAGGCGCGACACATTGCCATCGTTGATGGTTTCAGAATCGATGTAGTCGATCACCACTTTGGCGTGGTTCTTCATACCGGCATGGCGCAGCGCTTCGTTCAGTGATTTGTAGCTGTCCGACAAGTCAACATACTTGCCTACCATGGCAATGTGCACTTCGTTTTTCGGATGTTCGGTTTCATACACCAGATCATCCCAGCGCTTGAGGTTGGCGGGCGGCGTGTTCAGGCGCAGTTTGTCGCAGATCAGTCCGTCCAGGCCCTGCTCGTGCAGCATGCGCGGCACTTTGTAAATCGTGTCGACGTCCCACATCGAGATCACGCCCCATTCGGGTACGTTCGAGAACAGCGAAATCTTGGCACGTTCTTCATCAGGTATGGGGCGGTCAGCGCGGCACAGCAGCACGTCGGCCTGAATGCCGATTTCACGCAGCTGCTTGGCGGTGTGCTGGGTCGGTTTGGTTTTCAGCTCGCCGGCAGCGGCTATCCACGGCACGTAGCTCAAGTGCACAAACGCGGTGTTGTTGGCTCCCATGCGCAGGCTCATTTGCCGCACGGCTTCTAAAAACGGCAGTGATTCAATGTCGCCCACCGTGCCGCCAATCTCAACAATCGCCACATCCACCGCGTCAGGCGTGTCAAAGCCCGCGCCGCGTTTGACAAACTCCTGGATTTCGTTGGTCACGTGCGGAATGACCTGCACGGTTTTGCCCAGGTAGTCGCCGCGTCGTTCTTTTTCCAGCACGCTTTTATAAATCTGGCCAGTGGTGAAGTTGTTGGCCTTTTTCATGCGCGTTTCAATAAAACGCTCATAGTGGCCCAAATCCAGGTCGGTTTCTGCACCGTCGTCGGTCACAAACACCTCGCCGTGCTGAAACGGCGACATGGTGCCTGGGTCTACATTCAGGTAGGGGTCCAGCTTGATAAGAGTGACTTTGAGGCCTCGCGATTCAAGGATCGCAGCTAAAGAGGCTGAGGCGATTCCCTTGCCCAGGGAAGACACCACACCGCCGGTGACGAAGACAAATTTAGTCATTTTTGGCACAGACTGGCGTCTGCTCAGGTGGGAAATGTTGATTATAGGCGGTGACTCTTTGACGCCCCAGCTATTGCACGAACTGATACATTGCGGGACATGACTTCTCTATCCAATTTTGTCGGTGGCACAGACGCTTTTGAATTGACTGGCAAACACATTGTGCTGGGCCTGTCTGGCGGTATTGCCTGCTACAAGGCAGCCGAGCTGTGCCGCGCGCTGATCAAGGCCGGGGCCACTGTGCAGGTGGTGATGACCGAGGCGGCCGAACAGTTCATCACGCCGGTGACGATGCAAGCCTTGAGTGGCCGCGCGGTTTTTACCAGCCAATGGGACGCTAGGCAAGACAACAACATGGCGCACATCAATTTGTCACGCGAAGCTGATGCGATCGTGATTGCGCCTTGCAGTGCTGACTTCATGGCCAAGCTTTTGCACGGTCGGGCGGACGACCTGTTGAGTTTGATGTGCTTGGCCAGGCCGATTGACACCGTGCCGCTGCTGGTCGCACCAGCCATGAACCGCGAAATGTATGCCCACCCTGCCACTCAACGCAACCTGGCGCAACTGCAAGCTGATGGCGCTACCGTGCTCGGCGTGGGCAGCGGCTTTCAGGCCTGCGGCGAAACCGGCGATGGCCGCATGCTGGAGCCTGATGAATTGCTGCAGGACATCATTGCTTTTTTCACCCCCAAAGTTTTGGCTGGCCAGCGCGTGCTGGTGACCGCCGGGCCAACTTATGAGGCTATCGACCCGGTGCGCGGCATCACCAATTTATCAAGCGGCAAGATGGGTTTTGCCATCGCACGTGCAGCGTGCGAGGCAGGAGCCGCTGTCACGTTGATCGCGGGCCCAGTCAGTTTGCCGACACCGCGGGGCGTGGCCCGAATTGACGTGAAATCAGCAAGCAATATGCTTGAAGCCGTTATTTCACGTGCGCAAGCGGCTACTGTATTTATAGCAACTGCGGCGGTGGCTGACTGGCGGCCTGATGCGCCTTCAAACCAAAAAATCAAGAAAGACGGCTCAGGCCAGACACCGCAATTAGCCTTTGTTGAAAACCAGGACATCTTGGGCACCGTTGCGCAGTCAGCAGCAGCTAAGGGGGGTAAATTATTTTGCGTTGGTTTTGCCGCCGAAAGCCATGACCTGCATGAAAACGCCCAGGCCAAGCGCCTGCGTAAAAACGTGCCGCTGCTGGTCGGCAATATTGGCCCTGACACCTTTGGCCAGGACCACAATGCGCTGCTGCTGGTGGACAGCCAGGCCACCACAGAAATGCCAAGAGCCAGCAAGTTGGCGTTGGCGCGGCAACTGGTCAAAGAAATTGCGAACCGAATCAACCAATCTTGCATTGCTAAATGAAAATCGACGTCAAAATTATCGACCCGCGTCTGCAAGATAACCTGCCTGATTACGCCACACCCGGCAGCGCAGGGCTGGACTTGCGGGCTTGCCTCAGCGAGCCGTTGACCCTGGCAGCCAACGCCTGGCAACTCATTCCCACCGGTATCGCCATCTACCTGCACAACCCCGGTTACGCCGCCCTTATCCTGCCGCGCTCTGGCCTGGGTCACAAACACGGCATCGTGCTGGGCAATCTGGTGGGGCTGATCGACAGCGACTACCAGGGTCAACTGATGGTCAGCGCCTGGAACCGCAGCGATGTGCCCTTCACCATCGAGCCGATGGAGCGGATCGCCCAGCTGATGATCGTGCCTGTTGTTCAGGCCGAGTTCAATGTGGTGCAAGACTTTCCTGCGAGTGAGCGCGGGGAGGGTGGCTATGGGTCTACGGGGAAGCGCTGACTTGACGCCGTCAACTCGCATGGCCCAATCACCGCGCTGTGTGAGGTCATGACGAGTTTTGAGAGGCGTGTCAATGCTATTTAAATAATAGCTGCTCGCGCATATATCCATTGGCCTGGAAGCTTAAAAGACTGCTGAAAATGGCATCAAAACAGCGTTTCAGGGCTGCCTGCGGTCGAAAAGAACTTGTCAACGCCATCCCAGACCTGAAAATGCCTGTTTTCAAGTATTAAAAGTGGCCTAAAGCCAATGAATAAAAGGGTAAGCAGCTATTCAATACATAGCGTTACGACATGCCCTGTCACATGCCGAATTTGCCGTACCAGCGTTGTCCCACTGCTTGACGGCGCTCGCCCCTACGCTGGACTTGCTGAATCGCTCCTGTAATGGAACGAGGGCTTGTACCCATCGCTTTCCTGGCATCCAAGGCCAAGGGTAAACGGGGCAAGGCTCAGCAAACTTTTATACACAGGAGATTTTTATGCTTCACACGACACGTTTCATGTCAGTGGCCGCATCGGTTGTGGCCCTGGCCAGCCTGATGGCCTGCGCACCCATGAACCCGCCGGGCCCAGTGTCCAGCTACCCCGCGACCTATCCGGCGGGGACGTACCCAGCCCCTAACAACCAGGGTGCTTATGTTGAATATGGACGCGTCAGCAACGTGGAAGTCGTACGTATGCAGCAGCCCAGCACAGGCCCCGGCATTGGCGCTGTGATTGGCGGTGTGGCTGGAGCCGTGGTGGGTAACCAGGTCGGTACTGGCGGGGCGCGCACAGCTGCCACGGTCATTGGCGCAGTGGGCGGCGCGGTGGCAGGCAATGCCATTGAACGAAGCCGGACCGCCAACACCAGTGCCGGCGAAAGTTACCGGGTGTCTGTCCAGATGGACAACGGCACGGTGCGGTCTTATGACACGACGTCCTACGGAGAACTGCGCATTGGCGATCGGGTCAGAATTGAAAACGGACAGCTTTTTCGCGTGATGTAACGGCGCTCAATGAAGTGTCGTGTCGGGCGGCAATGAGTCCAGTGCCTCCAGCTTGAAAAATCCGGTGCCGAGCGAGCCCTGGCCGACCTCGGCCTCGGTGGCCTCGCGCACCGATTCCACTTTCAGGCTCAGGCGCAACGCGATGCCCGCCAATGGGTGGTTGCCGTCGAGCACGACATGCTCTGGGTAAATCTCAGTGACTGTGTAAATTTTGTCCTTGGGCGTGTCGTGGCTGGCCCCGGTGGGCAGTGCCGCACCGTCAAAGGTCATGCCCTCTTCAAGCTCGGCCGGGAAAATGACGCGCTGCTCTAAAAACACGAGGTTTTCGTCGTAGTCGCCAAAGGCCTCTTCTGGCTCCATCTGAAAAGCCAACTGGTCACCAGCTTCGTGGCCTTGCAGTTGCTGCTCGATTTTTGCGAGCAGGTCGTCGCCGCCCATCAAAAACTCAACCGGCTCGTCAAGTTCGTCCAGTACTTCGCCTAAAGTATCTTTTAGCGTCCAGCTCAGGCCAACAACGCAGTTAGGAGTGATTTTCATCCGACAATTGTCCCATGGATGTCCATCTCGCTTTGCCCCTTCTTGCAGGTCTGTCGCCTGCACAATTCATGCGCCGTCACTGGCAAAAAAAGCCGTTGCTGGTGCGTGGTGCCATTGCCGGCTTTAAACCGCTGCTTAGCCGTGCAGAGCTTTTCAAGCTGGCGGGCAGTGAGGCGGTGGAATCGCGGTTGATTGTCAAAGGTGGCGATAAAACGGCTGGTGGGTGGCGCATGAAAAACGGGCCTTTCGCTCCCCGCAGCCTGCCGCCTTTCAGCAAGCCCGGATGGACTTTGCTGGTGCAGGGTGTGGACGGGCATCACAGTGGCGTGCATCAGTTGCTCCAGCAGTTCAGGTTTGTGCCGGATGCACGTCTGGACGATGTGATGATTTCCATCGCCAGCCCTGGGGGTGGTGTTGGCCCGCACTTTGATAGCTACGACGTGTTTTTATTCCAGGCCAGTGGCCGGCGTCGATGGAAAATAAGCCAGCAAAAAGATTTGACGCTGCAAACCGGTGTGCCGCTCAAAATTTTGCAAAATTTTGAGCCTGAGCAGGAGTTTGTGCTCGAAGCTGGCGACATGCTGTACCTGCCGCCACGCTATGCCCATGATGGCATGGCCGAGGCATGCGTAGGGCAATATGGCAAGGCGCAAGACTGCATGACCTATTCGATTGGCTTCAAGGCGCCTGTGCAGTCGGAGCTGACGGCCGAGCTGCTGCACAAGCTGGCAGAATTCGGCGAAAACGACGATACGGATTTATCCAGCGGTCGCTTGAAAAAAATGTACCGTGACCCTGGTCAAGCCGCAACGCCCCATCCCGCTGAAGTTCCCGATGCGCTCATCACATTTGCAAGCAATGCAGTACGGCAGGCCTTGCAAGACCCGCTGGCGCTGGCGTGTGCTTTGGGCGAGGTCATGACAGCACCCAAAGCGCAGGAGTGGTTTGAACAGACGGGCGCTGACTGGGACAGCACAGCAAAAGGGCAAAGCCTGATGCTGGACGCGAAAACCCGCATGATGTACGACGCGAACCATGTGTTCATCAACGGTGAAAGCTACCGTGCCAAAGGCCGTGATGCGCAACTGATGCAGTTGTTGGCTGACCAGCGCGTGTTGCCAGCAACGGCGCTGGCCAAGGCCAGTAGCGGCGCGCGGGCGTTGCTGGCCGACTGGCATGCCGAAGGTTGGGTGCATTTATTTGTGGAGCCATCTGGTGACAACAAACAACTCAAGCACTGAGACCCCCGGCGCTTTGCCGCAAGGACGCTTTGGCGGGCCCACAGAATTTGCCGAGCTGGTGCGCGTTGCTTTTGCTGCTGCAGCAGCTCAAGGCTGGCGCGAGATCATCATTTGTGACAGCACCTTTGAAGCCTGGCCGTTGGGTGAGCGTGTCGTTGCCCAGTCTCTGCAGGACTGGTCAAAATCTGGCCGCAGGCTGACCATGCTGGCCAAAAACTACAACGAAGTGACACGCAGGCACGCCCGCTTTGTCAGCTGGCGGCGAACCTGGGCCCATGTGGTGGACTGCCGGGCCAACGCGGCCCTGTCGGATGACGACATGCCCAGCGCATTCTGGAGCCCTGTGTGGGTGTTTCAAAAGCTCGATGTGGCTCGCTGCGCGGGGGTGTCCGGTAGCGAGCCTGCACGAAAAGTTGCCCTGAAAGAGCGGCTGGATGAATGCTTGCGGCTCAGTTCGCCTTCTTTTGCCGCTACCACCCTGGGTTTGTAGGGGGAGGCCGCGTTTGACAGACTTATTTCCTGCTTCTGCAACTTTTTTTGGTTTGGATAATCCGGGCTATAATAGAAAGCTGGACAAAAGAGCTCGAGTCCTTTTGTCCGGTCAAACAGATCCCGATTAGCTCTTAACCGGCACGCTTTTGACAATTTCCGGAAATTGTTTTCTTTTTTAATTTTAAGGATAGTGAAATGAACAAATCTCTCGTTTTGGCCGCCCTGGTTGCTGCCGTTGCTCTGGCTGCTTGCGGTAAAAAAGAAGAAGCTCCTGCTCCAGCACCAGCACCGGTTGCTGCTCCAGCACCAGCACCTGCACCTGCTGCAGTGGCTGCCGAAGCCGCAGCTTCTGCTGCTACTGGCGCTGCTTCCGCAGCCGTCGGTGCCGCTTCTGCTGCTTCTGGCGCAATGGACGCAGCCAAAGGCGCAATGGGCGCTGCTAAAGATGCTGCCGGCGCTGCTAAAGACGCCGCTGGTGCTGCTGGCGACGCTGCCAAAAAAGCAGCTGATGCAGCAAAAGACGCCGTGAAGAAGTAATTTCTTAACGTCTCTTGAAAAAGCCGCCTCCGGGCGGCTTTTTTACGTCTGTACTTTTGGTCGTTTACCGGCCTAAACGCTCATCCATGCGCATCCCGCCTCTGGCGTGGCCACGACAATTTCTGTTGATGAGTCCAGCACCTGGCCCAGACAGTGGCGTGCCAGCTCTGGCCGGTTGTTTTGCTGGCTGAGGTGTGCTGCCACGACCAGCCGAAGATCGCGGTGTCTGGTCAGGTCAGCGATATCAGCAGCCGCTGTATTTGACAAATGACCATACGCGCCGCCGACACGTTTTTTTAGAAAAACGGGGTAGCTTGAATTGTCGAGCATCACATTGTCGTGGTTGCACTCCAGAACCATCGCATGGCAATGCTGCAAATGGCGAAGCACATGCGCTGTCGCATGGCCCAAATCCGTCAAAACCCCCAGCTTGCTGCTGCCTTCCTGGCACGTCAGTTGCAGCGGCTCTCTGGCATCGTGCGGCACTGTAAAAGGCGTGACCTGCAGGCCTCCCAGATGAAAGACTTCGGAGTCTTTGGCAATTCTTAACAGGCCTTTCAGGTCGGGCGATGCAATGGCTTCATAGGTGCCTTGGCTCATCCACACGGGTATGCCGTGGCGCAAGGCCAGCGCCGCAGCACAACCAATGTGGTCGCCGTGCTCATGAGTAATGAAAATAGCGTCAATGTCGCTGGGCGCCAGGCCAGCCTGGGCCAGCCTGTCTGCCAGTTGCTTTAGGCCAAAACCGCAATCGACAAGCAGCCTGAGTGGTTGATTGCCCGACGTCTCAACAACTGTTGCGTTGCCTGTGCTGCCGCTGCCCAGATTTTTGAAGCGCAACCAGTCGCCTTATTTCAGGTCGTCTGCGATGACTTGAACGATGCGCTGCGCATTGACGGAGTTTTCAGGCACGCCTTGTGCATTCAGCACGGAAACCACCGTTGCCTCCCCCTGGCTCTTGACGGCGATGCGGTACTTTAACGGCGGTGCTGACGGCGTCACGCTGCTGAAAATCTTGGACAAAAACCCAGGTTCTTTTTTGTCGGATGTGATGTCGACATAACGCACAAAGTAGGTGCCTTGAGCCCGGTCGCGATCTTCCACCGTGAAACCGGTTCGGTCCAGGCTCAGGCCAACCCGACGCCAGGCACGGTCAAAGCCCTCGTCGATTTGTACGACCGGAGCACCATTGACATTACCGATGCGGGAAATGGTTCGTTGTGGGTTGGAGGCAAGCAGCGCTTTGGACTGTTCTTGTGTCACCCCCAGTTTGACCATCAGGCGTCGTAAAAACTCGGCTTCGAGTTCTGGGTCGGCCGGTCGTGGCTGCCAAATGGTGTCGGCACCAGATTCAGCGCTCTTGCCGCCTGTACCGCCGCGCACATTGACAGTTTCGATCATGCCCCGATGGCTGATGTAGATTTCAGTGCCGCCAGCCGCGTTGCGTTCCAGACGGGTACGGAACTTGTCGCGCTCGCCCGTTGCATACAAGCCGTCAAATACCTTGCCGATCGTGGACCGGATGAAGTCCTGTGGAATTTTGGCCCGATTTTCCGCGAAATCAGTTTCCATGATGCCCAAATTTTCCTGATCCAGTGCCAGCAAAAAGCCGCCTTCCAGCCAGAAATCGCGTACGGGTGTCCAGAGCTTGTCCGCAGGGCGATTCACGACCAGCCAGCGCTGGTTGCCTGCACGCTCAATGCGCACATCACCCACGGTCATGGCCGCTACAGGAACCGTCTGGGACACTTGTCCGACCTGATATGCGCTGGCGCTGACCGTCGAACCAGGAACCACGTAGCGTGTCTCACGGCTCAATTGGTTCAAATCAGGCGGGACGTCCAGCGATGGTCCAGCTTTCCCGCTGGATTTGTAATCGATCTTGTCACCCTGCATCAGATTACTCACGGTCGAGCAACCCGAGAGCAGTGCAGAGCCGGCCAGGGTGACGGCAAAAAGCTGACTGAAAAAAGAGTGGCGGGAGTTGCGTTTGTGCAAAGTCATCACGTGGTGGTCCTTAAAAATCAGATCAGGCTGCAGGCGCGCAGCGCGCCTTCAACCGTGGCTTCGTTGGATGCTTCAAGCGGGGTCATGGGCAGGCGCAGTGTGGGACCGCACAGCCCCATGCGTGCCATCGCCCACTTGACGGGAATCGGGTTGGCTTCGACAAACAGGTGTTTGTGCAAGGGCAATAGTTTCATCTGCAGTTGCATGGCTTTTTTGGCGTCGCCAGCCACAGCGGCCATACACAGCTCGTGCATCAGCCGGGGTGCCACGTTGGCCGTGACGCTGATGTTGCCCTGGCCACCGCACAGCATCAGGGCAACGGCGGTTGGGTCATCGCCTGAATACACAGCAAAGCCTTTGGGTGCTTCTTTGATCAGCCACTGCGCACGCTCGATGTTGCCTGTGGCTTCCTTGATACCCACAATGCCTGGCACCTGGGCCAGGCGCATGACGGTCGAGTGCAGCATATCGGCCACCGTGCGGCCCGGCACGTTGTACAGGATGCAGGGCAAGTCACCCGTAGCCTCGGCAATCGCCTTGAAGTGCTGGTACTGGCCTTCTTGTGTGGGCTTGTTGTAATAGGGCACCACTTGCAACTGGCAATCAGCGCCTACTTGCCGGGCAAACCGGGCCAGCTCAATTGCCTCGGCCGTTGAATTGGCACCACATCCTGCCATGATGGGCACGCGCTTGTTGGCTTGCTCGACTGACACGCGAATGATTTCGCAGTGTTCTTCAACATTGACGGTGGGCGACTCACCCGTGGTACCTACGACGCCGATGCAGTCGGTACCCTCGGCCACATGCCAGTCCACCAGCTTGCGCAGCGTGGGGTAGTCCACGCTGCCGTCGGGGTGGAGGGGCGTTGCCAAAGCAACAATGCTGCCGATAATTGGGTTCATGTCTTGGGCTGATCGTCTGTGTTGAACAGGAGAGGCAAACCACCATTCTACCTAGTCGGGCAGCGACTTTTACCGCAACGGGTAGCGGGCGGGAGGGGTGCTGATGGCCTCTTCAAGAATAGCCACGATGCGCTGGACAAAACGCGGCGACGTGCCGCCTGAACTCTGGACAAAGCCGTCTTCAAATGCCACCACCCGCAGGTTTTTGCAAACGTCCAGCAGCTCGCCGGGGCGCAGTAGAAAATCCGGGCGTGAAGGTTTGCCCACCGTTTCATGGCCCGATGTAAAAGTCTCGTAAATCAGCACGCCGCCCGGTGCCAGGCTGGCCAGCAGCCTTGGCATCAAAGGCCGCCACAAATAGTTGGTGACGACCACAGCGTCAAATTGCCTGCCGGTCAAGGGCCAGGGGCCGTTTTCAATATCGGCCACCACCTTGTCGCAGGCCTGCGGCGCAATGACGATGGAATCCATGGCGGCCTGGGAACGGTCGACAAGCGTCAGCCTGTGACCCAAACCGTAAAACCAATGGGCATGGCGACCGTGGCCGCAAGCCACATCCAGCACCGTGCCCTCGGCTTTGACCAGATGCGACCAGCGTTTGACCCATGCTGAGGGGGGCTCTGTGCCGTGTAAAACATCAGCAGTCAAGACGGCTTGACCTCGTCTTTCAGTGCCGCCAGCGCCATGGCCTCTACCCGCCCGGGAGCGATCAGCTTCAGCCACCTGCCCAGCTTGCCTTTGGCCGACATCACCACATCACGCTGACGTGCGTCCATGCCCTGCAAGATCAAGCGCGCGCATTCTTCCACCGACATCGCGTTGTCTTCTTTCAAGCCGCTGGAACCCGCCGTCTGGCCAGCGGCATTCAGGCCGTGGTGTCGAATTTGCGTGGCCACCACCCCGGGGTAGGCCGTTGTGACACTGACACCAGCCGTTTTCAGCTCGGCGCGCAGCGCTTCAAAAAACCCTGTCATGGCAAATTTGGTCGCGCTGTAGGCGGTGCGTCCCGGCACACCAAACAAACCGGCCAGGCTGGACACGGCCACGATGCTGCCGCGGCTTTGTTTGAGGTAAGGCAGCGCAGCGTGGGTACACCACACACTGCCCCACAAATTGACGCGCATCAGTTGCTCGTACCAGCCCAGGTCACCGGCTTTGACATCGCCAAACAGCGCTTGGGCCGACATCCCCGCGTTGTTGATCAATGCGTCGATCTGGCCAAAACGAGTCACCGTCTGAGCTATCAGGGCGCGGCAGGCAGGTTCAAGCGCCACATCGGTTGGAACCACCAGCGTTTGCGTGCCGAAAGCCGCGCACTGGCTGGCAACCTGCGCCAGCCGCGCCTCATGCCTGGCCGCCAGCACCAGGCCCGCTTGTGCGCCGTGGCGCTCGGCCAGTTGACGCGCCATCTCAGCGCCTATGCCGTCGGAAGCGCCTGTGATTACTATTATTTTCATAGCTGCTCGCGCTTGTATTTATTGGTCTGAAAGCTTAAATGATGCCTGAAAAGGCACTAAAAACAGGCCCAGACCTGGTTTGCGAGCACGACCAGAAAGTCTGGCTGGGTGTACAGCGCGAACACACCCAGCAGCACCGCGCTGGCGGCGAGCCAGGCGCTGAGTCGGGTCAGGCGCTGGCGCTGCATGTCAGGCACCTTGCGGCTGTTGCCCCACCGCTGGGCGATGAATCGGCGCTTCGCGCACCGGCAGGTTGATCAGCCCGGCAAACACGCCGAGCGCAATCGTGATGTACCAGACGATGTCATAGCTGCCTGTTTTGTCATACAACACGCCGCCCAGCCAGACCCCCAGAAAAGAGCCGATCTGGTGGCTGAAAAACACAAAACCGCTGAGCATGGACAAATGCGCCACGCCAAAAATCTGCGCTACAGCCGCATTGGTGGCTGGCACCGTTGACAGCCACAGCAAACCCATGACGCTGGCAAAGATATACACACTCATGGGGCTGAGCGGCGCTGCAATAAACACGGCAATCACCACCGCTCTGGCAAAGTAAATAAAGGCCAGGATGTTCTTTTTGGCCATGCGCTGCCCCAGTGCACCCGCGGCATAGGTACCAAACACGTTGAACAGGCCAATCAGCGCCAATGCATAGCCCGCCACCTGGGGCGACAGGCCCTTGTCTTTGAGATAGCTGGGCATGTGCACACCAATAAACACGACCTGAAAGCCACACACAAAGTAGCCCGCCATCAACAACTGAAAACTGGGGTATTTGAAGGCTTCACGCAGCGCCTGAACGATGGTTTGGTCGCGCTTGGGGGCTTGCCCGCCTGCAAAGCCGCCTTCCCTCAGGCCCAGCGCCAGCGGCGTGATAAGCAGCACCGCGCCCGCCAAAATCAACAGCGCCTGCTGCCAGCCGATGTTGCTGATCAAAAAGCTTTCAATCGGTACCATCAAAAACTGGCCGAAAGAGCCCGCCGCTGCTGCCACACCCATGGCCCACGAGCGTTTTTCAGCAGAAATGTTGCGGCCGATGATGCCGTAAATCACCGCATAGGTCGTCCCCGCCTGCGCAGCACCAATCAGCACGCCCGCCGTCAGCGTGAACATAAAACCTGTTGGCGACAAAGCCATGCCCGCCAGGCCTAACGAATAAAGCACCGTGCCACCCAGCAAAACCTTGAAGGCGCCCAGTCTGTCCGCCAGCATGCCGGCAAAAATGCCGCAAACGCCCCATGAGAGGTTTTGTATGGCAATGGCAAATGCAAAGGTTTCGCGCGTCCAGCCCTGGGCCTGGGTGATGGGCTGTAGCCACAGGCCAAAGCCGTGTCGAATGCCCATGGACAGGGTCACGATGGCAGCGCCGCAGACCAGCACCTGGGCCATCGAGAGTTTTTGGGATTGCGTTGTGGTGTCTGGAGTCATGCCCCTGACTTTAACTTGGCTGATGCTAGGGTGCTGTCACCCAACAAACGCACAGCAGTAGAAACTGTTTTTTTATACAGCTTGTTTTTGATTGCCATCTACAATGGCGGCAAAATACCGACCTCTTATGGCATCCAAACCCTCTTCCGTTTCATCAGCCGTTTCATTGGCAGCAGTGCCTGAATATTCCGAAAGCTCGATCCGTGTGCTCAAGGGCCTGGAGCCCGTCAAGCAGCGGCCGGGCATGTACACCCGTACTGACAATCCCCTGCACATCATTCAGGAAGTGCTGGACAACTCGGCCGACGAAGCGCTGGCGGGCTACGGCAAAAAACTCAAAGTCACGCTGCACACCGACGGCTCGGTGAGCGTGGACGACGACGGCCGCGGCATTCCCTACGGCTTGCACCCCGAAGAAAAGGCACCGGTGGTGGAACTGGTCTTTACCCGGCTGCACGCTGGTGGCAAGTTTGACAAGGGTAAGGGTGGGGCGTACAGCTTTTCAGGCGGTTTGCATGGCGTGGGTGTCAGTGTGACCAATGCGCTGTCCAAACGGCTGGAGGTCACGTCCTACCGCGAAGGCATGGTTGCAAAATTGGTGTTTTCAGGCGGCGACGTGATTGAAAAGCTGCACCTGCGCAAGTTTGATGCAGCCGTGGAAGGCGACCGCAAATCGGGCACCTCGGTGCGCGCCTGGCCAGATGCCAAGTACTTTGAATCTTCAGTGCTGCCCATCAACGAGCTGACGCACTTGCTGCGCAGCAAGGCGGTGCTAATGCCCGGCGTGTCGGTCACGCTGACCATCGAAAAGACCAAAGACAGCCAGACCTGGCTGTACAAGGGCGGTCTGCACGACTACCTGGCGCAAACGCTCAACGGCGACCTGGTTATTCCGATGTTTGAGGGCAAAGGCTTTGCCGATGCCTCGCACGAAACCTTTGCCGAAGGCGAGGGCGCGGACTGGTGCGTCGCCTTTACCGAAGACGGCCAGCCGGTGCGCGAAAGCTACGTCAATCTGATCCCCACCAGTGCAGGCGGCACCCATGAAAGCGGCCTGCGTGATGGCCTCTTTACCGCCGTCAAGAGCTTTATCGAGCTGCATTCGCTGCTGCCCAAAGGCGTCAAGCTGCTGCCCGAAGACGTGTTTGCACGTGCCAGCTATGTGTTGAGCGCCAAGGTGCTGGACCCACAGTTTCAGGGGCAAATCAAGGAACGTTTGAATTCGCGTGATGCTGTGCGGCTGGTGTCCAGCTATGTGCGGCCGGCGCTTGAGCTGTGGCTCAACCAGCATGTGGACTACGGCAAAAAACTGGCTGAACTGGCGATTCGTGCTGCTCAAACCCGGCAGAAAGCCGGTCAAAAGGTCGAAAAACGCAAGGGCTCAGGCGTTGCCGTGCTACCGGGCAAGCTGACCGATTGTGAAAGCAAGGATCTGGCTCATAACGAGGTCTTTCTGGTTGAGGGTGACTCAGCCGGCGGCAGCGCCAAGATGGGCCGCGACAAGGAAAGCCAGGCTATCCTTCCACTGCGCGGCAAGGTGCTCAACACCTGGGAGGTCGAACGTGACCGCCTGTTTGCCAATACCGAGATACATGACATTGCCGTTGCCATCGGTGTGGATCCGCACGGGCCCGATGATTCACCCGACATGAGCGGTTTGCGCTATGGAAAGGTCTGCATTCTGAGCGATGCGGATGTGGACGGGTCGCACATCCAGGTATTGCTGCTGACGTTGTTTTTCAGGCACTTCCCCAAGTTGATAGAAGCCGGGCACGTTTTTGTCGCCCGCCCGCCGCTCTTTAGAGTGGACGCGCCGGCGCGCGGTAAAAAGCCTGCATCGAAGGCGTACGCGCTAGATGAGGGCGAATTAACCGCCATTCTTGACAAGTTGCGCAAAGAAGGCGTCAAAGAGGCTTCGTGGAGCATCAGTCGTTTCAAGGGTCTGGGTGAAATGAATGCGGAACAATTGTGGGAAACCACGCTCAATCCAGATACCCGCCGCTTGCTGCCTGTGCAATTGGGTAATCAGAGTTTCGGGCAAACCGAAGGCCTGATCACCAAACTCATGGGCAAAGGCGAAGCTGCGGCACGCCGCGAACTGATGGAACTACACGGTGATGCCGTAGAAATTGACGTTTGATGCCTCCTGCCCTGAACTCCCTGAAAAATCGATTCGCTGGCTTTTTCGTCCCGCTGATGTTGGGGCTTGGGCTTGGGCTGTGCACCTTGCCTGCCATTGCGGATGTCTGGGGTTACGTGGATGCCAAAGGCGTGGCGCATTTTTCGACCGAGAAGCTTGACGAACGCTATGAGCTGTTCTTCAAGGGGGGTGATAGTTTTTCGACTGAAAAGTCCGACAGATCGTCGCTGGCGCCGCTTGGCAAAACCAGCAGTGACTACGCCATGTCCGCAGGCAGCGCACACGCCCCGACCAAGCTGCTGGCCTACTTTGACGTCTCGCCTAATTACAAGGCCGTCAAGCATTTGCTCAAGGATGCGGCACAAACGCACGGTATTGACTATGAATTACTCCAAGCCCTGATTGCAACTGAATCCGGTTTCGATACTTTCGCCGTATCACCCAAGGGAGCTGTAGGTTTGATGCAGTTGATGCCTCCCACGGCAGAGCGTTATGGCGTCAAAGCCGACAAAAAAACACCGATTGAGAAAAAATTGACCGACCCGAAAACCAACATCAAGGCGGGATCCAGTTACCTGCGCGATTTGATCAGGATGTTTCCTGGCCAGCTGGAGTTGGCCGTGGCCGCCTATAACGCGGGTGAGGGAGCTGTGCAACGTGCCGGCAACAAAGTACCGAACTACCCTGAAACCAAAAACTATGTCAAAACCGTGATGCAGCTGTACGGCCACCTCAAGCCACCATCGGTGTTGCTTGAAGCGCGCAAAACATCGGGCCGGGTGCGCATGGAAATGATGGGCGGTGTCACGACCGCTCAGGGCCGCAGCAACATGCCGCCACTGCTGGTGGCCATGCCCGCAGACGCAGCGTCTTTCCCCGAGCCCAAAGTCAAATAAGTCCGGGATCATGCTCGATTTCAATCCCGATGTGTTCGCGCTAGGCATCGCCGTAGGCGTGCTGGGCCTGGTGCTGCTGCTCAGCCTGGTCGTGTCTTATGCCTATGACGAATCGACCTTGCTGTTTTTAGCGGCTTATCTGGCCCTGATGGTGGCTGGCTTGGTGGTGGGGCAGCGCATGCAGCTCGACGGCATGTGGGTGCAAACCATGCTGCTGGTGCTTGGCCCGGCGCTGGTCAGCGCGTTTGTGATGTGGCTTTTTAGAAAACGAACCAACAGCTTTCTGGACAAGGCCCTGATTGTTGTTTTGTCATGTGCCAACCTCGCTTTATTGGCTTATTTTGTCGTTACCGGATGGGGTCTGGTCAAAGTGGATGCAGCGCCGGGCCTGCCTGCACTGCTTTGTCTGATTTGGGGCAGCCTGCTGGGCGCTGGTTTTGCCTACAGATCCATCCAGGCCGTTTATACAGCGGGCCCGTGGAAGTGGTGGCTGATGCTGGGGCACGGGTCTGGTCTGGTGGTGGCTCTGCTATTTTTGACCGACGTCGCGGACGCGCGGCAGGCTTACTGGCCCGTGGTGCTCATGCTTTTGGTCCAGATACCGCCTATTTACTTGTCGCTGGTGTGGCGTAGCCGCTTGCTCAATGAGGTGAGGCTGCGCAGCGCTGCGGCTGGCGTGGCGGACCCCCTGACCGGTTTGGCCACCACGCCTGTGTTGATTGAACGTCTGATGCGCATCATGGCGCGCTCCCAGCATCTCAAAGCGAGCCAGACCAGCAATGCGCTGTACTTGATTGAGGTGCAAAACTGGCATGGCTTGCTGGCTGAACTGGGCGCTGACTTCAATGAAAAACTGTTGCTGGAGGCTGCCATGCGGCTTCGGCGGTCGGTCGGCGACGACGACATGGTCGCGCGTATCGCGGGTGGCCGGTTTGCTGTGGTGGCGCAGGGCCTGGCCAATCAAAACGACATCACTGCCCTGGCCACTCGTCTGGTCGTCAGCGGTCTGCGCATTGACAGTCCCTTGCTGACTGGCGTGGAGCTCAAGTTCCGCGTGATTGTGCTGAATCTGAAACACTCTGCGCCGCTCTCACTGACCTTGGCGCAAACCTGGCTGGACAGTCTGGTCAGCCGCTTTCAGGCCTGGCCGTCCAGTCACCGTTCACGCAGCATTTTGGTGATTGAAGTGCATGACGACGTGGCCGACCCGTTTGAAATCGACTCCAATTATTAACATTCACGCTACCGCAAGCTTTCCAGGTTCTTATTCCAGATGGATCTTTTTACTCCAGACAACGCGCCTGCCACTCCTGAATCTGCCGACCAGGATTCATTGAGCGCCTACGCCCAGCGTGCCTACCTTGAATACGCTTTAAGCGTTGTTAAAGGCCGGGCGCTGCCCGACGCCTGTGACGGCCAAAAACCGGTGCAGCGCCGCATTTTGTACAGCATGTCGCGCATGGGCTTGGGCTTTGGCGGCACCAATGGTGCTACGGGTGCCAAGCCGGTTAAAAGCGCCCGTGTGGTGGGCGATGTGCTGGGCAAGTACCACCCGCACGGCGACAGCGCGGCTTACGATGCAATGGTGCGCATGGCGCAAGACTTTTCACAGCGCTACCCGCTGGTTGATGGCCAGGGCAACTTTGGCAGCCGTGACGGCGACAGTGCCGCCGCCATGCGCTACACCGAGGCACGCCTGGCCCGCATCACCAGCCTGCTGCTTGACGAGCTGGACGAAGGTACGGTGGACTTCATCCCCAACTATGACGGCTCGTTTGAAGAGCCGCGCCAGTTGCCTGCGCGCCTGCCGTTCACTTTGCTCAATGGGGCCAGCGGCATTGCGGTCGGCCTGGCCACGGAGATCCCCAGCCACAACCTGCGCGAGGTGGCCGACGCCTGCATTGCGCTGATCAAAACGCCCAAGCTGCCAGACGACGAGCTTTACAGCATCATTGCCGGGCCAGACTATCCCGGCGGCGGCCAGATCATTTCGACTGCCGCTGAGATTGCCGCGGCTTACAGCACAGGGCGCGGCTCGCTCAAGGTGCGTGCCCGCTGGAAGATTGAAGACCTGGCGCGCGGCCAATGGCAACTGGTCGTCACTGAACTGCCGATTGGCGTCAGCACGCAAAAGGTGCTGGAAGAAATTGAAGAGCTGACTAACCCAAAAATCAGGGCGGGTAAAAAAGCACTCAGCACTGACCAGTTGCAGCTCAAGCAAACCCTGCTGGCGGTGCTGGATGTGGTGCGTGACGAGTCCGGCAAAGAAGCCGCCGTGCGCCTGGTGTTTGAACCCAAAACCAGCCGCATCGAGCAAAGCGAACTCATCACCACGCTGCTGGCGCACACCAGCCTGGAGAGTTCATCGCCCATCAACCTGACCCTGATTGGACTGGACGGCCGGCCCGCGCAAAAGTCACTTCGGCAGATGTTGACGGAATGGATTGAGTTCAGGCAAACCACCATCGCCCGCCGTTCACAGCACCGCCTGACCAAGGTACTGGACCGCATCCATATTCTGGAAGGGCGCGCGCTGGTGCTGCTCAACATTGACGAGGTGATCGCCATCATCCGCCAGTCGGACGAGCCCAAAGCCGCGCTGATCGAACGCTTCAAGCTCAGCGACAGGCAGGCCGAAGACATTCTTGAAATCCGCTTGCGCCAACTTGCGCTTCTGGAAGCCATCAAGATTGAGCAGGAGCTGAAAAGCCTGCGCGAAGAGCAGGGCAAGCTCGAAGAAATCTTGGGTAACCCGTCAGCGCTCAAACGCCTGATGGTCAAGGAAATCGAGGCAGATGCCAAACAGTTTGCCGACCCGCGCCGCACGTTGATTCAGGCCGACAAAAAAGCTGTACTCGAAGTCAAGGTCATCGACGAGCCGGTGACGGTGGTGGTCAGCAGCAAAGGCTGGATACGCGCTAGATCCGGTCACGGCCATGACGCTGCCAGCTTTGCCTTCAAAGAAGGCGACGGCCTGTACGGCACGTTTGAATGCCGCACGGTTGACACGCTGCTGGTGTTTGGCAGCGCCGCCAAAGGCACGGGTCGCGTCTATTCAGTAGCCGTGTCGTTGCTGCCCGGCGCACGCGGCGATGGCCAGCCTGTGACGACACTGATTGAACTGGAGTCAGGCACCCAGCCCCTGCATTATTTTGCAGGCCCGGCGACTGCCACCCTGCTCCTCTCCAGCAGCGGCGGCTACGGCTTCCTGGCCAGCGTCGAGACCATGACCTCCCGGCCCAAGGCGGGCAAGGCCTTCATCAGCTGCGCCGAGGGCGAATCCATCTGCAAACCCTCACATGCATCAGGCACATCTGGCAGCACACCGCTTAACCCGGCCACCCACGTGGCGTGTGCATCAACGGCTGGCCGAATCCTGACGTTTGAAATCACAGAACTCAAACAAATGGCAGGCGGCGGGCGCGGCCTGATGCTGATCGATCTGGACGACAAAGACACCCTGGCAGGCGCAGCGGCCTACACCCGCAGCATACGCATCAGCGGCATTGGCCGTGGCGGCAAGGCACGTGACGAAACGCTGGAAATCCGCAGCCTGAATAACGCCAGAGCCGCGCGTGCCCGTAAGGGTAAGGCGGCTGATTTGGGCTTCAAACCAACGTCTGTGACCCGGGTGGAGTGATTTTTAGGGGTTTTAGGGCATAAAAAGTGCCTCAAAACCAATAAATACATGCGTAAGCAGCTATGAATTATGTAGCAACCGGTAGCCGCGCCCGAATCAGCCCTATCCATGGGTCTTGGTGCAAAGTAGATGGCGGGGGAAAATTGGAGTCGCCCCAGACTCCAATCAATCGGCGAGAGTCTTTGGAGTTTGCCTCCTCGAAGAACGCGTTCAGCGTCAAGCTAGGCTTGGTGACCAGACCGAAATATCCTGAACATTTGTCCAGACACTACGATCACTGAATTGAGTTATCCCCGTTCGCTGCCGCTTAACAACCCGTTGACTACCTCCAAACCCACGTTGCCTCAACTGCTGGCACTCGCCGCCGCCTTGTCGTTGGGCGCTGCTGTGTCGCTCGGCATCACCCGTTTTGCCTACGGCCTGCTGTTGCCGGCCATGCGTGCTGACTTGGCATGGAGCTACACCCTGGCAGGGGCAATGAACACGCTCAACGCTGTCGGCTATCTGCTGGGTGCGCTGGTCACGCCGTGGCTGCTGCGGCGCTTCCAACCAGCATCGGCGCTGGTGCTGGGCAGTTTGCTGGCCAGTATTTTCATGGCGGGCAGCGGGTTTTTTGTCGATGCACCGTCGCTGCTGGTGCAGCGGTTGCTGGCAGGTGTGGCCAGTGCGCTGGTGTTTATTGCTGGCGGATTGCTAGCCGCGCGCCTGGGTGCGCTGGCTCCCCGGCACATGGGGCTGCTGCTGGGCGTGTATTACGGCGGCACCGGCCTGGGCATCGTGCTGTCGGCCCTGCTGGTGCCCGCCATGCTGCAGGCGGCCAGTCGCGTGCCGCATAGCTGGGCGTGGGCCTGGTGGGCGTTGGCGGCGTCGTGTCTGCTGGCCACCTGCGTGCTGGGATGGGTGGCGCGGCCTGCGGGTCCTTTGGTCAAGGTCTTGATGGTGCCTGCGGCTGGTGGCGCTCAAACCGCGCCGCCGCGGCATTTTAAGTGGCGTGACTTTGCGCCCGGCCTGGTGGGCTACCTGCTGTTTGGCACGGGTTACATCGGCTACATGACTTTTGTCGTGGCGCTGCTCAAAGAGCAGGGCGCTGCGCCGCAGGCCATCGCGGCTTTTTATGCATTGCTCGGTATTGCGGTGATGGCATCGTCGCGCGTCTGGGCAGGTTTACTCGACCGATTCAAGGGCGGGCAGGCGATGGCCGTGCTGAAT
>JANNYZ010000060.1:0-27564 GCA_031410335.1 Polaromonas sp.
GGCCACAATCTCCGCGCGCAGCAAGGCCGCATCGCGTGGCGCGGTGATAACACCTTCACGGATTTTTTCGAACTGCTGACGCAGCGGCTCGGCGCCCAACACAAATCTTGCACGCGTCATGGCTTGATGTTCCCAGGTCCAGGCGGTATTGCTGCCGCGCTGTTGCTGGTATTTGGCATAGGCCTCAAAACTCGTCACCAGCAAACCTGAATTGCCATTGGGGCGCAGGGCGGTGTCAATCTCAAACAAGTCGCCCTCGCCAGTCTTGACCGTCAGCCAGTTGATCAGTTTGCGCACCAGCAAGGCGTAAACCTCAGACGCCTGCTCGTGCTCGTCCTGGTAGACAAACACAATGTCCAGGTCACTGCCGTAGCCCAACTCTTTGCCGCCCAGTTTGCCGTACGCGATGATCGCCAGCTGCGGGGTGTCACGGTGCCGGTTTTTGAGGCGCTGCCAGCACCAGTCAAGCGTGATGGCCAGGGTGCTTTCAGCCAGCGCGCTCAGGTCGTCGGCCACCTGTTCGACGCTAAGGGTGCCTTCCACATCGCGCGCCAGGGTGCGAAACACTTCGGCATGGTGCGCGCGTCGCAGCAGGTTCAGGCAGGTTTCTTCGTCGTCCTCACCGGTGCGGGTGAATGATGCCAGCCTTGCGTTTAGTTCTTGCTCAAAGCTGACCGCATCAAAACGCTCATGCAGCATCTGCTCGCTGGCCAGCTCGTCGATCACGCCGGGGTGCAGCAGCAGGTAGCGCGCGGGCCATTTGGCAGCCCCCAGCAGTCGCAGCAGCCGCTGGTGTACCTGTGGGCGCTCCAGCAGCAGGGCCAGATAGCTTTCGCGCCTGAGCAAAGGCTCTATCCAGTCCATGACGCGCAGCGCGGCCTCCTCGCTCACACTGCCTTCAGCCAGCCATTGGGCAGTGCGCTGCACCAGCTGGCTCAGGCGGGCGCGTGCATCGTCACGCAGGGCCAGCACCTTGGGATGGGTGCGCCACTGCTGCAGACGAACACGAAACTTCTGCGGCCACTGCTGCGACAGATGCTCGAGCAATGAGTCAAGCGGTTCGGGCGCGGGCGGGTTTTTGGCGCAACCCTTGCAGTCTGGCTTGCCGCCCAACAGCTTGTCAAACTCCTCGGCCACCAGTTCGCGGTGAGCATCCAGGTCATGCAAAAACGGGCAACAGTTGGGGTAGCCCATGGTTTGCGCAATCCAGGCCAGGTCATCGTCACGGGTAGGCAAGGCGTGGGTTTGCTGGTCGTCCAGGTACTGAATGCGGTGCTCCACGCGGCGTAAAAAGTCGTACGCTGCCACCAGCGCGTCGGCGGTGGCTTGCGGCATCAGTCCCGCTTTGGCCAGGCGCGGCAAGGCATCTACCGTGCGGCGCGTGCGCAGTTCGGGGAACTGCCCACCGCGCACCACCTGAAGCAACTGCACGGTAAATTCAATTTCACGAATGCCGCCGCGCGACATTTTTACGTCGTTGGCACGCTCGGGCCGGCCAGCACTGCGCTTGGCCGCGTGCTCGCGGATTTGCCGGTGCAGGATCCGCAACGCATCAAACACCCCGTAGTCAAGGTAGCGCCTGAAAACAAAGGGCAACACCACCGTGCGCAAAGCCAGTGCAGAGCCGTTTTGAACACACGCTTGCGGTGCCACGACACGGCTTTTCAGCCAGGCAAAGCGTTCCCACTCGCGGCCCTGTGCCTGAAAGTAGTCCTCAAGTGCTGACAGCGATATCGCCGCCGGTCCTGAGCTGCCGTGCGGTCGCAACGCCAAGTCCAGGCGAAAGACAAAACCGTGTTCGGTCGTCTCCCCAATCAGCGCGTAAATCGCCTTGACCTGATACGCAAAATACTCGTGGTTGGAGATGCTGCCGCGCCGGCTTGTGCCGCTGTCCGTGCGCCCGGCCGTTTGACCGTCATGGTCGTAAACGTAAATCAGATCAATGTCGCTGGACACATTCAGCTCGCGCGCGCCCAGCTTGCCCATGCCTACCACCCACATCTGGGCGCGGCTGCCGTCAGGTGCCAGCGGCTGCCCATACTGCGCATCAAGACTGGATCGCGATTCAAGCATCGCTGCATCCAGGGTCAGCTCGGCCAGCTCGGTCATGGCGCGGGTCACCACGTTCAGTTTGGCCTGGCCTTCACAGTCCAGCACCACCAGCCGCTCCATCACCAGTTGGCGCAGCACACGCAGTGATGCGCTGGTGTCCAGGCCCTGCTGGCGCAAGGCCTGCCAGGCAGTCTGCATGTTGGCATGGACGGGGGCGCCTGGGTCCAGCAAAGACATTTGCGCGTCATAGCGACGGCGAATACGCTGCACAAAGCGCGAATAGCAGGATACGTCAAGCTGACTTGGGCTGGAACTCATCACAGTAAGTCACAAAACTTCATAAGACCCGGGAACTCCCTAAGCAATACAGACAGTCATAATTCTGATGCCGATGACTCAACATTCACCTTCAGTGCCTACCCATGCGCCCAGACGTTTGCGATGGCTTGCTTTGGCAGCGCGCATTGCGGTGTGGATGCTGTTGGCTTTCTGGCTCTTGGTGGGCGGCACCTTGGCAATCCTTCACGGCTGGATTGTGCCGCGTATTGAAGAATTTCGCCCACGCCTTGAAATCACCGCCAGCAACGCACTGGGGGTGCCGGTACGCATTGGCCAGATAACAGCGCAGTCGCAAGGGCTGATTCCCTCTTTTGAACTGCGCGCTGTGACCCTGCAAGACAGCGCCGGTCGGCAGGCGCTGCTGTTGCCGCGTGTGCTGGTAGCCTTGTCGGCCACGTCGCTGTGGGGCGGTGGATTTGAGCAACTCGTGATTGACCAGCCGGTGCTGGACATGCGCCGGGCGCTGGACGGCAAGCTGTATGTGGGCGGTATAGAAGTCGGTCAGGGCCGATCCGGCGACAACGCGATATTCGACTGGTTTTTCTCTCAAACAGAGTTTGCCATTCAGGCCGGCACGCTGCGTTGGACTGATGAGCGCGCATCAGCCCCGATGCTGGTGCTGGGCCAGGTCGATGCAGTGATGCGCAACAGCGCGCGACGCCACGCCTTTCGCATGGACGCCACGCCCCCCGCCGCCTGGGGTGACCGCTTCAGTCTGCGCGGCCAGTTTCGACAGCCCTTCCTTTCCAAAGGAGCGGGTCAGTGGGCCGAGTGGTCGGGTCAGTTGTATGCTGAATTCAGCCGCTTTGCCGATGTCTCTCAAATCAAAAAATACATGTCAAACACCTTTGGCGTGGACCCACGTGCGGGCAGCGGCAGCCTGCGCGCCTGGGCTGATGTAACCCAAGGGGAACTCAGCGGTGCCACGCTGGATGTGGCCATGCGTGACGTTGACGTGCAGCTGGGCAAAACCCTGCAGCCGCTGGCTTTCAGTTCTGTCACGGGCCGGGTCGGAGGCCAGTTGCTGGCTGGCGGCTTTGAGTTTTCAACCCAGAACCTGCGCTTTGATACACCTGATGGCATGCGGTGGCCGGGCGGCAACCTGGCGTTCAGCAGTCTGGGCACGACAGGCACAACAGACCAGAAAAACACGCTGAAAGCCGACAGGCTGGATCTGGCCGCAGTCGCCCAGATTGCCAGCCGCCTGCCGCTGGGCACCACCACGCACGCCCTGATTGCTTCGTTTGCGCCCAAGGGTCTGGTCGAGACGCTGGATGCGCGCTGGCAGATGCCAGCCGACGGCTCAGCCCGGGTCACGACCTACAGCGCCAAGGGCCGCGTGACGGGTCTGGAAGTCGCCGCTTTGGCGAGCGGTGAGTTGCGCAGCCAATCGTCGCAAGGCACACTGCACCAGCAACCGGGCAGGCCTGGCATCAACGGCGGAGCGGCTGACTTTGACATCACTGAGGCGGGCGGCAAGGCGCTGGTCAACATCAGCCAGGGCTATCTTGATTTGCCAGGCGTGTTTGAAGACCCGCGCGTGCTGTTCGACAAACTGGCCATGGACACGCAGTGGACTTTCAACAAAGACAAGCTGGACATTGCCTTCAAAAACATCCGCTTCAGCGGCGCAGATGCCGAGGGCACCGCTGAGGCCAGCTGGCGCTCTGGCGACAGCAAGCCCGGCTCGAAGGATGACACCTCGCTGGGCATTCTGGACTTGAAGGGCGTGCTCAGCCGCGGTAACGGTGCGCGCGTGCACCGTTACCTGCCACTGGTGCTGCCAGACCCGGTACGCCACTACGTGCGCGATGCAGTGGTGCAGGGCGACGTCAGCGACGTGAAGTTTCTGGTCAAGGGCCCGGTGGACCTGATCCCGTTTTCTGACCCGTCCAAAGGTGATTTCAAAATATCGGCCAAGATCAAAAATGGGCGCTTCGACTATGCGCCCAAACTGATTCAGTCCCCTCAGTCTGCCGCCTGGCCAGGCCTGGTTGATGTGACCGGCGAGCTGCTTTTTAACCGTGCAGCACTGGACATCAAAAACGCGGCGGCCCGCGTGAGCGGCTTGCCCGCCCTGCAGTTGCTCAAGGCCGATGCACGCATCCCTGACCTGATGCATTCGGCCACGCTCGACCTGACAGCCAAGCTCAAAGGTCCGCTCAGCGAAGCGCTCGGTTTTGTCAATACATCGCCACTGGCTGGCATGACCAGCAACGTGCTGGCCAAGGCTAGCGCCAACGGCTTGGCCGACTACGCCTTGCGCCTGAGCGTGCCGTTGAACGCTGTCAACTCCACACGTGTGCAGGGCAGCGTGACCCTGCCGGGCAATGATGTGCAATTCACGCCCGACTCGCCGCTGCTGGCGCGCCTCAAGGGCATGGCCACCTTTACCGAGACTGGCTTTAACGTGCCCGGCGCGCAGGCCCGCCTGCTCGGCGGTGATGTGCGCTTTGAAGGCGGCATGCGGCCAGCCAACCGCAAAGCAGCACCCGGCGAGCTGGACAGCCCCGTGCTCTTCAAAGCCCAAGGCACGGTGTCGGCAGAAGGTTTGCGCCAAGCGAAAGATCTGGGGCTCGTGTCACGCCTGGCACAAAGCGCCACCGGCAATACCGCGTATACAGCCGCGCTGGGGTTTAACCGGGGCGCGACCGAAGTCATCGTGACCAGCAATCTGCAAGGCATGGCCCTGGCCTTGCCGGCACCACTGAATAAAACCGCAGAGGCTGCATTGCCGCTCAGGTTTGAAAACACCCTGCTGCGCGAGTCGATGGCGCCTGGCCAAAAACTCCAGGACTATCTGTCTTTGGGCATCGGCCGTCAGGTGTCATTGGTGTATGTGCGCGATGTCAGCACAGATCCTGCGCGGGTGATTCGGGGCAGCATCGGCGTAGGGCTGGAGCCAGGCGAATCTACCGCCACGCCAGACAACGGCGTGGCCGCCAACGTCAACCTGGCGAGCCTGAATCTGGATGCCTGGGACAAGGTGTTTTCGAGCGCCGTGGGCACCCCTGCAGCCATGACAGCGTCGGTCACGGGTGGCTCGCAGGCGCAAAGCTATCTCCCCACCCTGATTGCCATCCGCGCCAAAGAACTGGTCATCGGTGGCCGCAAATTAAACAACATGATCGTGGGCGGCACGCGCGAAGGCCAGAACTGGCGCGCCAACATTGACGCTGCCGAGCTCAATGGCTACCTGGAGTTCAGGCAGCCCGGCACACCTGCCGGACGGGTGATTGCGCGCCTGTCGCGTTTGAGCCTGGCGGCCAGTACTGCCAGCGATGTGGAGACCATTCTTGATGAGCAACCCGCCGGTATTCCGGCGCTGGACATTGTGGTCAATGACCTGGAACTGCGCGGCAAAAAACTGGGGCGAATTGAAATTGATGCGGTCAATCGCGCGGCGACATCAGCCACTTCAGCGCCTGCGGCTGCCTTGCGCGAATGGCGACTGAACAAGTTCAATGTCATCACGCCAGAGGCGGTACTGACAGCCACCGGCAACTGGGTTGCTGTCAATGCGCAGGCTCCCGCGAACGCCCCCGCAGCGCAGCCGCGCGGCTTGCCCACACTGGCCGAGCGCAGACGCACGGTCATGAATTTCAAGCTCGACATCCTTGACTCGGGCGAGTTGCTCAAGCGCTTTGGCATGGTGGACGTGATACGGCGCGGCAAAGGCAAGATGGAGGGCCAGATTGCCTGGCTGGGCTCGCCGCTGAGCCTGGACTACCCCAGCATGAGCGGGCAGTTCAACGTCAATATTGAGTCCGGCCAATTTTTAAAGGCTGATCCCGGCATTGCCAAGCTGCTGGGCGTGCTGAGCCTGCAGTCACTGCCGCGCCGACTGGCGCTCGATTTTCGGGATGTGTTTTCAGAAGGTTTTGCCTTTGACTTTGTGCGTGGTGATGTCGGCATCAACCAGGGTATTGCAGCGACCAACAACCTGCAAATGAAGGGCGTTAATGCTGCCGTCCTGATGGAAGGCAGCGCCGACATTGCCAAAGAAACGCAAGACCTGCGGGTGGTGGTGGTGCCCGAGATCAATGCGGGGACGGCGTCGCTGATCACGGCGGTCATCAACCCGGTGGTGGGCCTGGGAACATTTTTGGCGCAGTACTTTTTGCGCCAGCCACTCATCAAGGCCAACACACAAGAGTTCCATATCGACGGCAGTTGGGCTGACCCGAAAATCACCAAAGTCGAACGCACACCCTGAGGAACATCGCATGAAAGTTGCCGCGATTCAAATGGTCTCCACGCCAGACGTGGCACAAAATCTTGCAGCAGCCCGGCAATTGCTGGCTCAGGCGCGGGACGCGGGAGCCGAGTTGGCGGTGCTGCCTGAATATTTTTGCCTGCTGGGTCGCCACGACACCGACAAGCTGGCCATCAGCGAAGCCTATGGCCAGGGCCCGCTGCAGGATTTTTTAAGCCAGTGCGCGGCCGACTTCAAGCTCTGGCTGGTGGGCGGCACCGTGCCGCTCAGGGCCAGTGAGGCCGACAAGGTTTACAACAGCACGCTGGTGTACAACCCGCTGGGCCAGTGCGTGGCACGGTACGACAAGATGCATCTTTTCTGCTTTGACAACGGCACCGAGCGCTATGACGAGTCACGCGTGCTGGTGCCGGGCAAGACCCCCATCAGCTTTGACTTGCCGTCTGCCGACGGGCACCTCTGGCACGTGGGTTTGAGCATCTGCTACGACCTGCGCTTTCCCGAGCTGTATCGGGCGCTGGCCAAAGAGGGTGCCAACCTGCTGCTGGTGCCCAGCGCCTTTACCCACACCACCGGGCTGGTTCACTGGGAAGTGCTGCTGCGCGCCCGCGCGATTGAAAATCTGGCCTTCGTAGTGGCCGCCGCGCAAGGTGGGCGGCACGAGAACGGCCGCCGTACATGGGGTCAGTCGATGGTGGTTGATGCCTGGGGCCGCGTGATGGCGCAGCAGGCTGAGGGGCCGGGCGTAGTGCTGGCCGATATAGACAAAGCCGTGCTGGCGGCGCAGCGCTTGCACTTGCCAGCGCTTGACCACAGGCTGTTGTGAGTTCAGTCCGCAACATCCTGCGGCCTATGCTGCGCATCCGGCGGTCGGTGTTGTGGGCGCTGCTGGTGGCGCTGGTGCTCAGCCTGCTGGTCACGCTGGTGTGGCTTGCTGGCCGCTATGAAAACAGTGAAATCGAAAACCGGCTGGAGCGCGACGCGGCAGAGGCCGTACTGGACATCCGCACCGGGATGACGCGCAACATTCAAAGCTTTCAGGCCATCCAGTCCGGTGGGCCCAGCGTGGATGCCTGGCTGCTGGCCGCTACCGAGCTGCTGCGTGAGCACCGCGAAATCATGCGGCTGGAATGGCGCAGCGACACGCTGGCCATTTTGAGCCCGGTCAGCACACCTTACCGCACTGCGATTTTTGAGCGCTTTGGCCGGGACAGCGCCCAGGCCGACGTGCTGTCTGCCTGCGCCAGCGCCAGGCGCCTCAGCGGCGCGGCGTACTCGTCGAGTTATTTTGTGCCGCAGGCCGATGGTCTGGGCATGGAGGTGATGGACGTCTGCCTGCCCATCGTGACTGCCGGCAGACTGACTGGCTACACCGTGGCCACCTACGCGCTGCAAGACGTGCTGGCAGAGCTGGTCAACAAGCAACTGGTACGCGGACAAAGCCTGTCGTTCACCGAAGCTGATGGCACGCGGCTGGCACTGCATGGCCCCAGCACACGCGGCAGCCGGGTGTTTGTGGCGCGCCAGCTGCTCGACTTGCCGGGCAACACGCTGGTGCTGCGGCTGGAAAGCCGCTTGGGGCTACCGGGGCTGTTCCCCAACGTGCTGACAGCCCTGGTGACCGCGATGTCGCTGGCGTTGATGGCGGTGCTGTTTCTGCTGGCACGTGACATGCGCAGGCGCCTGAAGGTCGAGCATGACCTGGGCGAGGCGCTGGCCTTTCGCAAGGCCATGGAAGATTCGGTCGTGACCGGCCTGCGTGCGCGGGACCTGTCGGGCCGCATCACTTACGTCAACCCGGCTTTTTGCCAGATGGTGGGCATGTCGGCCAAGGACCTGCTCAACCAGAGCTTTCCCTCGCCCTACTGGCCGCCCGAGCTGGCCGATATTTACCAGCAGCGCCAGACCATTCGCCTGGCCGGCAACAACCTGCCCCGGGAGGGCCACGAGTCGGTATTCATTCGACCCGATGGCACGCGCTTTCCGGTCCTGATCATGGAAGCGCCGCTGATCAACGCGGTAGGCAAACATACCGGCTGGATGAGCGCGATTCTGGACGTGTCCGAACAGCGCCGGGTCGAAGAACTGTCACGCGCCAGCCAGGACCGCCTGCAAGCCACCGCCCGGCTGGCGATGGTCGGCGAGATGGCGTCGCTGCTCAGCCATGAGCTGAACCAGCCACTGGCAGCGATTTCAAGCTACGCCACCGGGTCATTGAATTTATTGAAAGACACCGCGCACACGCCGCCCGACGCGCTCTCGAGTGACCTGCAGCTGGCCGTCAGCCGCATTGCCGAGCAGGCCGAGCGCGCGGGCAAGGTTATCAAAAGCGTGCACGACTTTGTGCGCCGCCGCGACCAGGAGCGCGAAGCCGTCACGCCGCAGGCGCTGCTCGATGCCGTCATGCCGCTGGTCAGTTTGCAGGCACGGAAGTTGTCAGTCACGGTAGTGATGACGGTCGATACCCAGGCAGGCGCCGTGCTATGCGACCGCACCATGGTTGAACAAGTGCTGCTGAACCTGGCACGCAACGGCATGCAGGCCATGCAAAACCTCGAACGCACCGCCAACCGTGTGCTGACGCTACAGGTGCGGCCCGCTGCCTCCAAAGGCGCGAGCCGCTGGGTTGAATTTACCGTCACCGATCAGGGCGAGGGGATTGCACCCGAAGTGGCCAGCCAGCTGTTCACGCCGTTTTTCACCACCAAAGTCGAAGGCATGGGCCTCGGCCTGAGTTTGTGCCGCACTGTCATTGAGCAGCACGGCGGCTTTCTGGGCTTTGAAGCCGCCCAGCCCAGGGGTACGATCTTCAGATTTACCCTGCCTGTTGACGGCGCACTTTCCCAAGACTGATCAAGACAAAACCATGGAACCCGTACAAGACGCGACCGTTTATATCGTTGACGACGACAGCAGTGTGAGGGAAGCACTGGCCTGGCTACTGCGCTCGCGCCGCCTGCCCAGCGAGCTTTATGACAGCGCCGAAGACTTTGATGCGCGCGTGTCCCAGGGCTTTGTGGTGAGCACGCCGTCTTGCGTGCTGCTGGACGTGCGCATGGCTGGCATGAGCGGCCTGGCCATGTTTGAAAAGCTGATTGGCTACGGCCTGCTACCCACGCTGCCGGTGATTTTTTTAACTGGCCATGCCGACGTGCCGACTGCCGTGGCAGCCGTCAAACAGGGCGCATTTGATTTTTGTGAAAAACCGTTTTCAGACAACGCGCTGGTGGACCGCATCGAGCAGGCCCTGGCACTGTCTGCCGCCGCGCTGGCCCAGCACAGCGCCAGCAGCAGCGCGCAAACCCGCCTGGCCAGCCTGACCGACCGCGAAAAAGCCGTGATGCAATTGGTCATCAACGGCTTGCCCAACAAGCTGGTGGCCGACCTGCTGGACATCAGCGTGCGCACGGTGGAGGTCCACCGCGCCCGGGTGTTTGACAAAATGGGTGTCAAATCAGCCGTCGAGCTGACCAACTTTTTGCGCGATGCCACCAAGTGATGTGCTGACTTGGCCCCTTGTTTGCTATTAAATCAGGAGCTGCTTGCGCATATATTTATTGGTCTGAGGTCATATTTGACACCCCAAAACAGCATGGTCAGGGCTTTTCAGACTCGTTTTTATCTTTGTCAGGCGTGCTGTCTTTCAGTTCACCATTTTTGCGGCCCGAAAACATCGTCCACCACACAATGAACACCAGCAGCAGCAGCGCGCCCAGCGCTTCAAGCAACAATAAGGACATGACACACCTTCACAAATGGCTTAAAAAATGGCTGAACGCAGGCGCAATTATCGCCAGCATTCTCTGCCTAGCCTCGTGCGCCGTGCGCCAGCAGCCACTGCCGGGCTTTCCGGCGCCGCCCTCTACTGCCACAGCGCCGCCTGCCAGCATCAGCCGGGGCGACGACAACGGCCCGTTGCCGCCCGTCATCATCCAAGCCAAAAGCCGCTGGGTGCCCGTGCGCTGGGCTGAATTGCCGGGCTTTGAAGACGACGCCCTGTTTGAAGCCTGGAACGCCTGGCTGAAAAGCTGCGAGCGCCCTGGCCCGACGTTTGCGCCGCTCTGCGGCGAAGCACGGCGCTTGAGCATTGCAACCGCCGAAGAACAACGCGCCTGGATGGTGTCGCGCCTGCATCCGTACCGGGTTGAATCGCTTCAGGGCGTGGCCGAAGGCCTGCTGACCAGCTATTTTGAGCCCCTGCTCAAGGCCAGCCGCCAGCAAGGCAACGGCTACGAGGTGCCGCTGTACAAAGCGCCGGCTGGCCTGGGCGGCCGCAAACCCTGGTACAGCCGCCAGGAGATTGACACCCTGCCGGAGGCACGCGACGCCTTGCGGGGCCGCGAAATCGCCTACCTGGCCGACCCGATTGACGTGCTGCTGCTGCACATTCAGGGCTCGGGCCGTCTGAACATGCTGGAGGCCAATGGCCAGCAGCGCATCGTTCGCGTGGCCTTTGCGGGGACCAACGACCAGCCGTACCGCAGCGTCAACCAGTGGCTCTTGACGCAGGGCGTCACTAAAATCAACCCCTGGCCAGACGCCACCAAAGCCTGGGCCGCCCAAAACCCGCAGCGCGTGCAACAACTGCTGTGGAGCAACCCGCGCTATGTGTTCTTCAGGGAAGAACCCTTGAGCGACCTGGACGCCGCCTTTGGCCCCCGGGGCGCACAGGGCGTGCCGCTGACGCCGGGCCGTTCAATAGCCGTGGACCCCGGCAGCATGCCTTATGGCACGCCGGTGTGGCTAGCCTCACGCGGCGTGGCAGGCAACCTGCAAAAACTGGTGTTTGCGCAGGACACAGGCAGCGCCATTGTGGGTGCGGTGCGGGCTGACTACTTTGCCGGAACGGGCCCCGAGGCGGGCGAGTTTGCGGCCAAAGTCAACCAGTCATTGCGCCTGTGGGTGCTGTGGCCCAAGTGAAAGCGGCACGCATGAAACACGCTACCCGCTGTTTGCTGTGCATCGCTTTGGCAGGCTGCGCCAGCGACGCCACGGTTCAGAGCAAGCCAGAGGGCGAACGCTACCGTTGTGAAAACGACATCGCCTTCACCGTCAAATTTGTAGATGACAGCGCCGCCATCAACAGCAACCGGGGCTACGAAGTCCTGTTGCGCACCGCAGGCGGCCTGACCCCCAGCCAGACGGTGTACAGCAACCCCCGAATGCGCGCTGAATTTGGTCTTGGGGCCACAGGCCGCGAGGCCATCTTGCGCTACTGGCTGCAACCGGTCGTGGTGCGCTGCGCGCGTGATTGAGTTTTTTGCTACTGATTCAGTAGCTGTTAGCGCATGTATCCATTGGTCTTGAGGCCTAAAACACCTTCAAAACAAGTCAGGCAGGCCATCCAGCTTTGCGCAGATTCTCTACAAAAAAGCTGAACATGCCTTCGTCTGCAAACGGGTGCCCGATGCGCAGTTCCTGTAAGCTGTAAAGATGGTCGCGCTGGCCTTGGGCAAGGCTTTTGCGCGCCGCTTCCAGGTCACCTGAAGCCGCTTGAGTCGCGGCCAGCAGGTAATAGTTGTAGAAACGGTCAGGCCGTTTGGCGGTGGCCTGGTAGGCGTATTTGACAGCGGCCGCATAGTCGCCGTCCACGAAGCAGGCAATCGACCGGCTGCGGACCCACAAGCTAAGGTGCGGGTCATGCGGGCTGGAGTCCATGGCCTGCAGAACCCATCCAACAGCTTCATCGGTGCGGCCAGCAAACGCCAGCAAGCGGCCCAGCTCGCCCGCAGCAGCGGCAAACTGCGGGTACAGCTCCAGCGCATGCTCGAGTTCGGCAATGGCCTGGGGCAGGTTCCCCGCACACGACAAGGCCGTACCCAAGGCGAAGTGGGCGTAGCTACTTGTAGCGTCCTGGCGAACTGCACGCAGTGCCAAGCGGTTGGCTTCTAGGATTTCCTGCTTCGGGTCTGCGGCCCAACCCGACCAGACCCGCGACATGTGAGTAAACGACAGCAAGGCCAAGCATTGCGGGTCATCCGGCTTGGCCTCCAGCGCCTTGGCCAGGCAGGCACGCGCTGCGTCGATATTCTCGCTGGTGGTACGCCAGAAATGCCAGCGGGCACGCATCAAAAGCTCCCAATACTGCATGTCGGGTGCTTCGCTTTGACTGGTACGCAGCTCTTCGCGCCGCAGGTACACCGGTTCAACTGCACTGACAACGCTGGTTGAAATCTGGTTTTGTACTTCAAAAAGGTCTGCGAGCGGGCGGTCAAATCGCTGCGACCACAGGGTTTCATCGTTATGACCATCCACCAAATCAGCAGTGATGCGAACCATGGCGCCGAAGCGCCGTACGGTGCCTGTCAACAGGTAGCGGGTCGCCAGTGCGCGGCACACTTCAGCCGCTGCCAGCGACGGTTGGCGGTAGGCAAACGACGAGTTGCGCGCAATGACAAACAGCCAGGACGAGTGCGAGAGTTTGGAGATGATGTCTTCAGCCAGCCCGTCTGAAAAATACTCCTGCTCGGGGTCACCGCTCAGGTTGACGAACGGTAGTACAGCGATAGACCGTGCGGCGGTGACCACTGGCGACCCATGAGCTAACCCAGGTTTTTTGTCCATGCCGCTGACGAGCCCGGTAAACGTGTATCCCCGGCCTGGCACCGTGGTAATCAGTTCGGGGCCTAGCACCTTGCGCAGTGTGGAGATATGCACCTGCAGGTTGTTTTCTTCAACGATCAGCCCAGGCCAAACCAGCTCAAACAGCTGCGTCTTGCTGACAAGTAAACCCGCACGTTCCACCAGCACGCACAGCACGTCAAACGCCCGGGCTCCCAACGTCACGGGAAGGCCGTCAGCCAGCAGTTGGCGTTCGTTGGTGCGCAAGACAAAGTTCGAGAAAGTCAGCTCGAACGTCATGGCAAGGCCGAGTATGGCGGGTTTACCAAAAGCAAATGTTGTTTCATCGCGCTTGTGTCTAAAGGGCAGATTTAAGAACGTTTAAGGTTTCATTAAGGGCGAATATAGCCCTTTTTACTCATACTTACTTATTGTCACATGCAGGCTGAAAGAACCGTTATCGGTGAAAAGGTAGAAATTCTAAAAAATGTCCAGATTGTCGGCATAGGGTGTTGGCAAAAACCAGGCCGTCGGCTTCTAGCCCCGTCTTGCTCACAACGCCCTCTCGCAGGCTTTGACGTTTCGAGCCGCAGAGCGGACGGCAAGGTCACGGTTTTAAGCGCCCGCACGAGCTACAGCAGCAAAACTTGACACAAGCAATACACCATGTGACTAGTCAATTTGGGGGATGTCAAAGCCGAGGCTTTAGGTAAGAATGATATTTAAGCGTACCAATCACCCAATTTGTAGGGACTTCTGTACCAGGAAAAAATCTTGTATTTTTCATTAGACATGCCGTACGGCAGCAACAATGCCGACATACCCCTTTTGCGCTTTGGGATGATCGGTTTTAACGCCAGCCAGCGCCAGCAAATTGAAGGGATGGTGGCCGCGCTACCCACACAAACAGCCCTGTGGCAACCTGGTGTGATGGCAGAAGCCGACGCCTGGCTGGTCTGTGGTGAAAAAACACGTGCTTCAGCCACAGCAGCCGCCACCGACATTGAAAGCCTGAGAATTCTGGCTGGCTTGCCGTCAGAGCGGGCCGTCACCCTGAATTTGCACCAGATTGATCGCCCGCTGGCGTTTTCACTGCCCCTGCACGACCCCGCGATGGAGCCGCTGTTCACTTTTGAAGCCGCATCTCCGGAGAGCGTGCAAAAAGTATTGAAACAACTGGAGGTGTGCCTGCAGTCGCTGCGCTCACAGTTCACGTTGGGCAAGCAATTGATCGAACGCGAAAAAGAGCTGAAAGCCACGACTTATCATGTCCTCCATGGCGGTAAATTACTCGCCGTGATGGACTTTGTGTCGTGGAAAATTGGCATGCGGCCAGACGCAGATCCGCAGCAACTGGAAACTGCGATCTGGGAAAAGCGCCCGACAGAAGCCCATGCCATACCTGGCAATTTTTTCAGAACGAACATCGCTCAACTGCGATGGATTTATTCGCGGCACACGCTGCGTTATGTGTTGCCCAGACGCTACTTCCACAGTCTTATCTATCTTCGCCAGTCGCCACAGGTTCCGCTTTCATGGCTGACCGATTCACATTTGCTGCTGCTGCACGAGCTGTCGACGCGGCCCGCCACCTTTGAGAACCTGGCAGAGCGCACACAGCTGTCTTACGAAGAACTCACCCGAGGTTTGGCCAGCCTGTTTTTTGCCGCCAGCTTGACAACAACGCCCGCAAAAGCCGCCGGAGCAGGCAAAGCGCAGCGGGCGCAAAAGCATGTGCGTGACGCGTCGGGGAGTTCGCAGAATTTCTTTAACTCGACCCTCGCCCAAGAACACGGCTTTCCGCCCGCTGGCGACACAACCGTCGCCGCACAGCTACGACCCGAGTAATTCGCAATTTGCTATATTTTTTATAGCTGCTTGCGCATGTATTTATTGGCTTTAGGGGCTAAAACACCCTCTAAAAACGTTCAATTTTGAGCGTTTTAAGTAAATTTCCGGTTTGCGGCGTCAAAACTAGCTGAAAAACTCCCCCAGCGCTGCTGCCGTGGATTCTGGCAACTCTTCAGGGATAAAGTGCCCTGCTGGCATGGCGTGGCCGCTGACCACGCCGCTGCACTGAGCCTGCCACAGGGCCATCGGGTCAAACAGGCGGTTGACCACGCCGCGTGCGCCCCACAGCACCAGCGTGTCGCAGGCCAGCTTGTGGCCATGCTCGCGGCCGGTGCGGTCATGCGTCAGGTCAATGCCAGCGCTGGCACGGTAGTCTTCGCAGGCGGTGTGCAGCGCCTCGGCATTGCAAAAGCAGCGCTCGTACTCCGCCAGGGCCTGCGGCTCGATGTAGCCGAGCCCTGCGCTGCCCCAGCCGCCCAGCTTGGCGTGCAGGTAGGCCTTGGCGGTCTCGGGGTGGTTGGCGCCCATCATGATCTCGGGCAGCGGCGCGGGCTGCAGCATGTGAAACCAGTGGTAGTAAGCGCGTGCAAACTCCATGTACGGTGCAGTCAACGTCGTGCCGTCATACATGTCGAGCGTGGGCGCAATGTCGATCACGCAAAGCTTTTTGACCCGGGCGGCGTGGTCCAGCGCCAGGCGGTGGGCCACACGGCCGCCCCGGTCGTGGCCGCACAGGTAAAAGCTGCCAATGCCCAATACATCCATGACGAGCGCCATGTCGTGCGCCATGTTGCGTTTGCTGTAGTTGCTGTGGTCGGGCAGGCCCGGCGTTTTACTTGAGTCGCCATAGCCGCGCAGGTCAGGCAGCACCAGAAAGTAATCCTTTTCAAGATGCTGCGCGACGCGGTGCCACATGACATGTGACTGCGGAAAGCCGTGCAGCAGCAGCAGCGCAGGCTTGGGCAAAGCACCCAGAACGGTTTTGGACACCCGTGCATTGATGGTGGCGCCATTGACTTCAAAACTGCGCTGCTCAAAGTTGTCAAACCAGCTCATGTCAAACCCTTTCACGTTTTTCTGGAAGCCAGAAACTTTGCCAGATTGGCGGCCGCCGTGGTTCTGACCTTTTGCCGCAAGAACGGCGTCCAGCCCAGCAGCAGGCCAGGGGTGCCAAGTGCCTGATGGGACCATTTCCAGAAGTTAAAACGGTCGCGGTGGCGAGTGATGAGCCCCTGGTCATTGAACTCAAACACGCCGTCAATCTCGTTGTGCACCAGACGGCCGGTGGCGCTGAAGCGGTAGTCGGCCTCCCAGTGGGCTTTGCCCGTTGTGGCGTCGGCTTGAATGCCGTTGTAGGCCAGTTTCCAGTCAGCCAGCGCTCTGGCCTTGGTGGTCTCACACAGCATTCGCCACATGCCAGTGACCTGCTCGTGGCCACGCAGCGAAAACGCCTCGTCGTCAAACTGCACATCGGGCGCGTAGCAGGCGGCCATGGTGTCCACGTCCAGGTGTGCGAAGGCGTTGTAAAACTTTTCCAACGTGAGTTGGTTGGCGTGCATTGTGGGTCCAGAGGTTAAAGGGCTAAGGGCTAAGGGCTAAGGGCTAAGGGCCCGGGGCAATTCTTCGGACAGGAAATCGTACACCGCACGGATGCGCTTGCTAGTGCGAATCTCGCGGTGCACAGCCAGCCAGACCGGAATCGGCGGAATCTTCAGCATTGGCAGCAAACGAACAACGCCTGAATCGGTAAGCGCCAGGTAATCTGCCACAAAGCCGATGCCCACACCGTTGCGTAGCGCCTGCCAGTAAGCCATCAGGTCGTCAGACCGAAAGGCAAACTGCTCGCGGGCCATCGGGTAGCCCAAAGCGCCGAAGCCGCGAATGATGTCTTCATTTTTGTCATTGCCCAGCAGCGCGTGTGCTGTCAGGTCAGACGGGTCAAGCGGCGTGCCAGAGCGCTGCAGGTAGTCGCGGTGGGCGTACGCCCCAAGCGTTACCTTGCCGATGCGTTTGGCCACCAGGCTGGCTTGGTCGGGCTGGACCATGCGGATGGCTATATCGGCTTCGCGCCGCAGCAAATTGCTGACTTCGTTGCTGGACACCAGCTCGATTTGCACCTCGGGTAACGCTTGCTGCAGCCTAGCCAGAAGCGGCGGCAGCAGCACACAGGCCACAGGCTGGCTGGCTGTGATGCGGACCGTGCCACGCACCGCATCTTCAACGCTTGAAGCCTTGCGCTGTAGCTCATGCGCGCCTGCCTCCATCGTGCGGGCTGAATCAGCCAGGCGCAGTGCCATGGTTAACGGCTTCAAACCACGCCCAGTGCGCTCAAACAGCGCCACGCCCAACTGCAACTCCAGCTCGGCTATGTGCCGTCCGATGGTCGGTTGACTGGACTTCAGCATGCGCGCCGCCCCCAGCAAGCTGCCCTGATCAAGCGCCGCAAGAAAAGAGCGCACCAGCGTCCAGTCAAAGTTGTTATTCATTTATGAAACTCTGCTATGAGTCGTTAGCCAATTGTGTAATAAAGAGCTTGTTTTGACAATCCCCTCAACCGCTTAGAACCAGCACATCCTCACTCACCGCTGAATTTTTTTACCCAGGATCTTTATGAACCGTCGTCATTTCATCCGTACCGCAGGGGGTGGCAGCGTGATGGCTGTTGCGCTTGCCAGCCAGTCTGGCTGTTCTTTGCCGTCCAGCAGCTTCCCAGCGGAAGCTTTGCAGGCCTGGCAGGGTCCCGGTAGCGAGACCGACCCGCGTCGCCGCGCCCTCGCCTACGCCATCACTGCGCCCAATCCACACAACCTCCAGCCTTGGCTGGTTGATCTGCGCGAGACCAACACCATCACGCTTTACACTGACCCTGAACGGGTGTTGCCAGAGACCGACCCGTTTGGAAGGCAAATTCTGGTCGGGCACGGCGCATTTCTGGAATTGCTGGTCATCGCGCTCGCCAGTCAAGGCTTGGGAACACAAGTATTACTGTGGCCGCAGGGTGAACTGCCAGCCAACTTGAATGACTGGGACAGTCGGCCCATTGCACTGATTAGCCTGACTCCCTTAGCTGCTGGCAGCCCGCCGGACGTTCTTTTCTCACACATCCTCAACCGCCACACACCAAAGACCGACTTTGATATCAGCCGGGAGGTGAGCCTTGGTGCACTGCAAACACTGGTGAGCAGCGTCAGCAATCGCAGCGGCGTTCGTGCAGCCGGGGTGGTGGATGCAACTCGCCTGCAACGCATGCGCGAGATTTGCTGGCAATCAGCCAAAGTAGAACTGCTGACACCGCGAACCATGATGGAAAGCATGAGGCTGATTCGTCTGGGACCTGATGAAATTTTGCAACACCGCGACGGCATTTCCATCAACAGTCACTTTTTGCGCGCGATGGACAGCATTGGCATGTTTGACCGCAGCGCACCACCCCCCGAAGGCAGTGCAGGCTACAAAAGCGCCATGGACCGGTTTGAGGGCCACAGCCGCACCGCGATGGGTTTTGTCTGGCTCAGCACGCCCGGTAATAGCCGTAGTCAGCAAATTGAAGCAGGCCGAAGCTACCTGCGCCTGCAACTTCAAGCCACAGCCATCGGTCTGGGCGTGCACCCCATGAGCCAGGCCTTGCAAGAGTTCACCGAGATGAAGCCCTTTTACGACATGGCCCATCAGTTGCTTCTGGGCAAGTCTGCGCCGCAAGCGGCGACTGACGAGACACTGCAAATGTTTTGCAGACTGGGTTATTCAGCAGGCACGGTACCGGCAACGCCAAGAAGGCCAACGGAGGTATTTATCAAAACCACCTGAATTGCACGACCCTGCACACCGTATTGACAAGCTCACTTTTTAACCCACCGATTGAAACTCACCATGAAATTCACGTTACTTTCATCCTCACTTGTTCTTTGCGTCAGCCTTGCCGCGTGTGGTACCACCATGATTACCGAGAAAAGTGGTTTTTTAAGCAGCTATTCTGGTCTGACGGCTGGTGCCGATGAAGCCCAGGCAATTCGGCGTGCACATTCAGGGATTGACCCGGCACGTGTCCAGTTGGGTGAAGTCATCATGCAGGCCGGCGTAGGTGTTGCATTGTCATCGGAAGAGCGCAACCAGCTGGCAGCCTTGCTGCGTCAACAACTTCAGCAGCGCGTCCAAGAGATGCCTAAGAATCCAGCGGGTCAAGCTGCTGTTCTGCGCGCCGCCATCACCAAGGTTGAAACTGTGTCTCCAGGGCTGAATACGGTTGGCACGCTGTTACTGATTGGCCCGTTAGACCGGGGTGGCGCTGCCCTTGAAATTGAAGCGGTTGACCCCGTCAACGGCGCACAACTGGCTGCCATGAAGCTGGGGCACTACGCACCCATTTCAGATCTGAGAGCCCGCTTCTCCAAGCTTGAGCCGACTGAAATAGCAATACGTAAAGCCGCCAAAGATTTTGTGGCCCTGCTTGAAGCCCCTGCCGCTAAGTAGTCCAGCCAAAACTCCCTGACCAGGATGCCATGTCATGCCTGGTCAGCGACTTTATCAAGCAAACGCACCAGCTTGCCAAGTGCATGGCGGACCGTGGCTAACCTGACGCTGGTGCGGTCGCCGCTAAAACACATCATTTCGCTTTGAAGGCTACCGCAAACAGAAAACCCAAACCATACCGTGCCCACCGGCTTGGCCGGGCTGCCGCCCGTGGGCCCGGCCACGCCTGTGACAGCCACAGACACCTGCGCGGCAGATTGGCGAATCGCGCCGAAGGCCATGGCGCGCGCTACCGGCTCGCTGACGGCGCCGTGCTGCGCAATCAACGCGGCATCCACGCCCAGCATCTGCGTTTTGGACGCGTTGGAATAGGTGACAAAGCCGCGGTCAAACCAGGCGCTGGAGCCTGCCAAGTCTGTGCAGGCGGCGGCAATCATGCCGCCAGTGCAACTTTCTGCCGTGGCCAGAAAAAGGCCTTTTTCAAGCATCAAATTGGCCAGCAGACCAATAGACTCGTGCGCGAGCAGCTCCTGATTTGATAGTGTCATCTTGTTGGATTCGTGATTCACCAGAACCTCCACAACGCTATCACCAACAACGTACAGAATGCCGCCACAAAGTCATCAAACATGATGCCCCAGCCGCCCCGTGCGCCCATGCCTTTGAACACCTGGTCGGCCCATCCCACCGGGCCGGGCTTGGCCGCATCAAAAAACCTAAACAGCACAAACGCCACCAGCTGGCCGGTCAAGCTGGCAGGCATGGTGAGCCACAGCACCAGCCAGAAGGCCACCACCTCGTCCCACACAATGTTGCCGGGGTCCAGAACCGCCATGTTTCTGGCCGTCACGGTGCAGGCCCACCAGCCCACCAGCGTCGCACACAGGATCAGCCAGCCCATTTGCGCGGTTGACAGGCTGGGCGCTATCACCAGATAGGCCAGCCAGGCCCACAGGGTGCCGGCCGTTCCGGGGGCAACTGGGCTCAGACCCGAGCCAAAACCCAGAGCGATGAAGTGCGCCGGATGGGCGAGAAGAAACTTGACGTTGGGTCGCGGGCTGCTGGCGGTTGTCATGCATGCAATCGGGTGGGTTACTGGCTGCTGGCGATGTTACGGCCAATTTCTGGCCAGCGGCGATGCAGGTACAGCCAGGCCACCAAGCCAATGCACATCATGCCCAGCGATGCGCCCGCCAGGCCCACGCCTGAGTGCATCACCAGCGGTGCCAGCGCGCCCGCCACGATGCCGTTGGCGGTGGACGCAATCACCGCCTGCAATGACGAGGCCATGCCGCGCCGGTCGGGGGCCATGTCCAGCACCAGCAGCGTGACCACCGGCACCATCAGCGCCCAGCCAAAGGCAAAGATGGCAATTGGCAGCAACGCCCACCATGCCTGCGGCGTGAACAAAAGATTAGCGACCAGGTTCAGGCTGGACACCGTCAGCATGATGACAAAACCGTATTTGATTTGCTGCTTGGCAGCTTTCTTGCCCGCCAGCCGGCCGCTTAACCAGGCGCCCGCCATGATGCCGCTGATGGTGAGAATAAAGAACCAAAAGAACTGCGTAGGTTGCAGATGCAGCAGGTCACCCAAAAAAGCGGGCGCCGCCAAAACATACAAAAACATGCCGTTAAAAGGCACGCCGCTGGCCAGCGCCAGCAGCAAAAACCGGGGGTTAGACGTGAGCTGCCAATAGCCGCGAAGCAAGTGCTTCACTTCAAACGGCTGGCGGTCGCCCGCATGCAGGGTTTCTGGCAAATACTTGAAGTTGGCCGCCCACAACAAAAAGCCCACGCCCGTCAAAAACCAGAAGATGCTGTGCCAGCCGAGGAGGACAAACAGCCAGCCGCCGACTATTGGAGCGAGCGCGGGCGCCACGCCAAAATAAATGGTGACCTGGCTCATCACCTGCTGTGCCTGCGCAGGTGGAAACATGTCGCGTATCACGGCACGTGACACCACAATGCCCGCCCCGGTTGACAGGCCTTGCAACGCCCTGAAAAACACCAGCTGCTCGATGCTTTGCGACAGCGCGCAGCCCGCCGAAGCAATGGTGAACATCGCAATGCCCCACAGCACTACCGGACGGCGGCCAAAGCTGTCGGCCAACGCGCCATGAAACAGGTTCATGAAAGCAAAACCAAACAGATACGCCGACAGGGTTTGCTGCATGTGCACAGGCGTTGCGCCCAGCGACCTGGCGATACCGGCAAATGCGGGAATGTAGGTATCAATCGAAAACGGCCCCAGCATGCCCAAGAGGGCCAACAACACGGCCAACGCCCAGCGCGGGCCGGGCCATAGTTTGTCGGCGTTCGGGTTCATTGATTTTTTAGCTTGAGAGCGGCGTCATACAAGTCATTGCGCGGCGCACCCGTGATTTCGGCAGCCAGCTTGACGGCTGTCTTCAGCGGCAGCTCTGCGAGCAACAATTGCAGCACGCGCTGGCCATCTTCTTTGGGCGCTGCTGTAGGCATGGGATGCAGCACCAGTACAAATTCACCCCGCGTGCGCTGCGCCCCAGCGGCCAGCCAGGCGGCCAGCTGGTCAGCAGCAACGGTGGCGATCTCTTCAAACTGCTTGGTCAATTCGCGGCAAAGCGTGACCAGCCGCGACCCCAGCAGGCTGAAGGCTTGCGCCAGTACCTCAATGCGGTGGGGCGCCTCCATGATGACCACGGCTTTGACCTCATGCAGCAAGGCAGCAACCGCCTGGTCGCGCTCACCGGCCTTGCTGGGCAGAAAGCCTGCAAATACGAATCCTGAATCACCCGACATGCCGGCCGCACTCAGGGCGGTCGTGACACTGCTCGCGCCTGGCAAGGGCATCACACTGAACCCGGCGCTGCGTGCAGCCGCCACCAGCCTTGCGCCAGGGTCGCTCACAGCAGGCGTGCCGGCATCGCTGACATAGGCCACGCGCTCGCCGCGTTGAAGGCGTTCCAGTACACCCACGGCGGCTTCCAGCTCGTTGTGTTCATGCACCGCCAGCAAGGGCTTTTCAATGCCAAACTGGCGCAGCAAGCCTTGTGTGTGGCGCGTGTCCTCGCAGGCGATGGCGTCCACCAGTTGCAGCACATGCAGCGCCCGCAGACTGATGTCGGCCAGGTTGCCAATCGGCGTGGCCACCACATACAGCATGCCTTGCGGATAATGCTGCATGCCGGCAGCAGCAATAGCTGCGCTCAAGGCCAAGTCGAAGGAAGCGTTCAATGTGGTTTTCCAAAAAAGAGGGGGCAGCAGCGCCAGTCGGTCAGCCTACCACCAAAGTCACCACCAAGGAGCGCGGCGATGCGGCTGAAGCGCTGGCACTGGCGCACCTTGGGCAGGCTGGCCTGAAGCTGCTTGAGACCAATTATCGAACACCTGGCCGGGGCGGCGGTGAAATCGACCTCATCATGAAGGACAAAGACGGCACGCTGGTGTTTGTGGAAGTCCGTCAGCGCGCTGGTGCATCACACGGTGGCGCGGGGGCCAGTATCAGCGCCACCAAACAGCAGCGCATCGTCTTTGCAGCACGCCACTATCTGATGCGCTACAAAACCCTGCCGCCGTGCCGCTTTGATGTGGTGCTGATTGAGGGCGGGCTTGGCCCAGGAGGCAAGCCTGCTATCGAATGGCTGCTCTCGGCGTTTGATGCGTTTTAAACTTGCGACCAGCCCATGTATAAATTAGCCCACTCTTTTCCTTACCTGCTAAACCGGCTGGGTGCACGCATGAGTGAGTTGTTCAGCAAGCGGCTCAAACCCTATGACATCACGCTGCCCATGTACCGGGTACTGGCGTCGCTGCATGAACGGGGTGACCAGCGGCTGAGCGAGCTGAGTGACGTGACCAACCTGGAACTGTCGACCCTGTCGCGTTTGATAGGGGTGATCGAGGACAGGCAACTGGTCACGCGGCACCGCCTTGAAGACAACGCCAGAGTGGTCGCCATCAATCTGACGCCTCAAGGGCGCAAGCTGGTGGAGAAATTGATTCCCCTGGCACTTGAATTTGAAAACATGGCCATTCACAGCTTTGGCTTGAAAGAAGTCGCCAGCCTGAAAAAAGGAATGGTGGAAATCTACGACCATTTGAACGCGCTGGACCCTGGCACCATGGCCACAACGCCGGCGTCAAGAAAGTGATTTTTTGTTACCAGACGTGTTGGCTGCCAGTTTTAAGCCTTCAAGATGACCCGCTATCATTAGTGCATGCTTGAACAACGAATTGAACAGCACTTTATTGACAGCGCCGACCTGAAATACCAGTCGGCACAGGTTTTGTCCAAACCCATTGCCGCAGCCGTTCAGGCTATTTTGGCCAGCGTGACCAGCGGTGGCAAGGTGCTGGCTTGTGGCAATGGCGGTTCGGCTGCCGATGCACAGCATTTTGCGGCCGAGTTTGTAGGCCGTTACGAGCGTGAGCGGCCCGAGCTGGCCGCCATAGCGCTGACAACTGACAGCTCCATCCTCACGGCCATTGCGAACGACTACGACTTCAACGTCATTTTCTCCAAACAGGTGCGCGCCTTTGGCAGCGCTGGTGATGTACTGCTGGCACTCAGCACCAGCGGAAACTCCGGCAACGTTCTGGCTGCGATTGAAGCAGCACACGAGCGGGACATGACCGTGGTCGCACTGACCGGCCGAAGCGGCGGAAAAATCACCCACGCCTTGCGTGAAACCGATGTCCATATCTGCGTACCGCATGAACGTACTGCGCGCATTCAGGAAGTTCATCTTCTTGTGCTGCACTGTATATGTGACGGTGTGGATGCCCAGTTACTTGGCGATCAGGAGTCTTCCGTATGAAACATGTTTTATTTAAACCTCTGGCCTTGTCCTTGTGTGCTGCTGCGTTGGTGGGCTCGCTCACCGCGTGCGTGCCGCTGGTCATTGGCGGCGCAGCCGCAGGCGGCTCTCTGGTAGCAACTGACCGCCGCACGTCAGGCGCGCAGCTGGAAGACGAAGGCATTGAGCTGCGCGGCACCAGCCGTATCCGCAGCAGCCTGGGAGAGCGTGGCCATGTCAATCTGACCAGTTACAACCGCCAGGTCCTGATGACGGGCGAGGTGCCGACCGCACAGGACAAGCAGTTGGTAGAACAAATTGTGTCGCGCGTCGAGAACGTCACGTCGGTGGTCAATGAGTTAGTGGTGGCAGGCAATTCCAGTCTGGCCCAGCGCTCGTCTGACACATTGATCACGGGCCGCATCAAGGCTCAATTGATTGATGCACCAGATCTGTTTTCAAACGCGTTCAAAGTGGTGACAGAGCGCGGCACAACTTACCTGATGGGCCGCGTCACGCAGCGCGAGGCAGACCGCGCCACCAATCTGGTTCGTGCGACTTCGGGCGTTCAAAAAGTGATCCGGATTTTTGACATCATCAGCGAAGATGAACTGGCGCGCTTGCTGCCCGCACCGACCAAGCCGCCACCTGCTGGCACCAAGCCAGCGGCTAATTAGTCAATTTTTCGACAGGCCGCCCTTAGAAAAATTAGCCCCCACGGGGGGCAACGAGCTACACGGAGTGAGAGAGTGTGGGGGTACTATTTCAGGCGTTTGACCAGGCTGGAAGTGTCCCAGCGCTGGCCACCCAGCGCTTGCACATCTGCATAAAACTGGTCAACCAGCGCCGTGACTGGCAAGCGAGCACCGTTGCGCTTGGCTTCATCCAGCACCAGCCCCAGGTCCTTGCGCATCCAGTCCACCGCAAAACCAAAATCAAATTTGTCGGCCACCATGGTCTTGCCGCGGTTGTCAAGTTGCCAACTCTGCGCTGCGCCCTTGCCAATCACGTCCAGCACCTGGTTCATGTCCAGGCCGGCCTTTTGGCCAAAGGCCACGGCTTCGCTCAAGCCCTGCACCAGTCCGGCAATACAGATCTGGTTGACCATCTTGGTGAGCTGACCAGAGCCGCTGGCACCCATCAGCGTGAAGGCTTTTGAAAATGCCATTCCGGCTGGTTTGACCGCATCAAAGGCGGCTGCATCACCGCCGCACATCACTGTCAGCGCGCCATTTTGTGCACCTGCCTGACCGCCTGATACGGGTGCATCGACAAAATGAAGACCCATGGCCTGGGCCGCTGAATACAACTCGCGCGCCACGTCGGCAGAGGCTGTGGTGTGGTCTACAAAGATGGCGCTGGGCTTCATGCCGGCCAGCGCACCATCCGCTCCAAGCACCACACTGCGCAAGTCTGCATCATTGCCAACGCAGCAGAACACGATATCGGCGTCTTTGACGGCAGCCTTGGGTGTCAAGCCGTGCGTACTGCCTGCGAATTCAGCACAGAACGCAGCAGATTTGGCTGCCGTCCGGTTGTACACGCTGACATGATGACCCGCTGTGGCCAGGTGACCAGCCATCGGGTAACCCATCACGCCCAAGCCTAAAAAGGCTACTTTTTGAGGTGCAACAGATTCGTAGGTTCGGGCATTGATGGATGGCATGTTGGACTCTTGATGGTGGATGGTTAAAGGGATGGTTGATGGGCTTGTTGATCAGCTTGCAGATCAAATGGCATATTGTGCAATACCCAGACCAAAAGACCAGTTCTCGCGGCTGGTTTCCAGCAGGTTGATGATCACATCCTCGGCCTTGAAACTGCTGGTGATCGCAATGTCTTGCGCCATTTTGGCGTACAAGGCTTTTTTCATGTCCAGACTGCGGCCCGGTGAACAGCTGATTTGTACAAACACCACTTGCGGCGAATGCCGGATGCCCAAAAACTCGGTCGAGCAGACCAGTTCTTGCTGGCTGTGTCGGTGAATGGCCTGAAAGCGATCAGGTTCAGGTACGTTGAAGGTGGCGACCAGCGCCTGGTGTACGGCTGCCGAGACAGCCGCAATATCTGAAGGCTGGGTATTTTGCGGCAGGCTGATGCGAACGAGAGGCATGGGAATTCCTTTGTGAAGGCAGCGCCGCGTCCAAAGTGATGCCTGGTTTTGCGAGCGCCTGCCAAGTGTGCTTTTTTCGAGCTGCAAGCGAAACCCCTTGCACAGCACAACGCTTGTGCAGAAAATGCACAAGCAATAACCAACACCGCCATGCATGAAAAATCTGAAAAATTTAAAGAATCTGAGCTTTGATGATTTCGCGCTGTTTACAGAAGTAGCAGCAGCGCAGTCACTGTCGAAAGTAGCGCGCGACAGGCAGGTTGCGGCCAGTCTTGTGTCCAGGCATTTCGCCCGTATTGAAGCCCAGTGCCAGTTACTGCTGGCGCATCGCACCACACATAGCTTGTCGCTGACAGATGATGGTGAGATGTTTCTTGAGATTGCAAAGCGCATTGCCAGCGAACACGCGCAATTGCAGGACAGCATGGGCGCACGCCGCCAGGCGGTAAACGGTACTGTTCGCATCAGTGTCAGTCAGCTGTTTGCCCAATATGTGGTCATGCCGCGCCTGGCCGAGTTGAGGGCCCTCCACCCCAACCTGTGTGTGGATCTGCAGATTGACGACAGGATGGTCAACATGGCCGATGAGCGCATCGACATCGCCGTGAGGGCTGGCGTACAGCCCGTCGATACGCTGATTGCACGCAACCTGGGCGGCCATGGCCGCGCGCTGTATGCGGCGCCTGGTTATCTCAAAAAGCACGGCACGCCGCGCAAGCCTGACGATCTTTTGCTGCACAGCCTGATCACCAACACCGCTGTCGCTGCGCATAACCGCTGGCAATTTCTAGCCAAGGGCCAGACCATTGTTCAGGAAGTACGTGGTCATGTGCGCGTCAACAGCAGTGCAGCTGTGGTGTCTCTGGCCGTGACAGGCGCAGGCATTGGGCGCATCAATGATGTGGTGGGCAAGCAATTGGTCATGCAGGGCCAGCTTTCGCCCGTTTTGGCGCGCTACAGCGATCCCGGGCAATACCCGGTGTATGCGGCGATTCTTGCTGAAAGGCACCGTGCGCCCAAAATCCGCGCAACGGTAGACTTTTTGGCGCTGTGTTTTGCAGACTTCAAGCCAGACCCGTCTGAGCAGCCACGCCATTAAACAATCGCAAAGCCTTCAGTGCCCGCGGCCAGGTCAATCGACTTGGCGCGTTGCGAATTGAGTTTGATCTGCAGGCGCAAATCGTT
>JANNYZ010000061.1:0-3470 GCA_031410335.1 Polaromonas sp.
CAGCTCATTGGCCAGTTCAGCAGGCTCACCGGTGTCCAGCCCGTCGGTAATCACCAGCACCATGGTACGCCGCCCAACCAGTCGGCGTGCGTGCTGCGTGCGCAAGCTGGCAAGCGATGCACCCAGCTGCGTGCCACCTGCGAAATCTTCTATCGCCAAACTGGCATGGGCCAGCATGTCGTCAGTGTCGGCGCGCTTGAAAGCCTGGGTTAAATCTGTCAGGCCCATGCCAAAGGCAAACACATCACGCTGCGGATGGCGGCGGGTGGCAGCGTGCAGAAAAGCCAATAACAGGCGAGCGTAACGCTCCATCGAGCCCGACACATCGACCAGCACCAGCAGCGGCAAATGCTTTTGCTGGCGTGCCAGTCGGGGCAATCGCAAAAGCTCGCCACCCGTGCGGGCAGCATGCGCCATCACCGCGGGCCAGTGCATGCGTACTCCTGTGTCGCCAGGCCGGGTGCGGCGCGATGCATATTGCGGCAGCGGCAGCTTGATGTCGCGCGCCAGCCGCTCCACCAGGCGGTATTCGGTGGCCGACAGTGCGTTGAAGTCGGCATGCTGCAAACGCTGAATGTCGCTGGCCGTCATGGCCGCGTCAAAGTCAACTTTCTGGTCTTCAGCTGTGGGCTTGGCTTGCTGGCCAAACTTTTTTTGTGGTGCCAGCGCCTCACGCACACGTGGTCGGCGTTTGCTGGGTTCGGCCTTGCCTTCGGCGCTGGGAAGCAGTTGCGCCAGCAGCTTGTTGGCAACTTTCGGGTCCGAGAAGTACACGTCAAACAGCTCGCGGAACACCCCTCGGTCTTGCTCACGGCTGATCATCACGGCCTCGAACGCGGCACTCAAATCTTGTTTTTCAGTGATGCCCACATGCTCTGCTGCGCTCTGGGCCAGAACGATGCGGTGGCTGTCAATCTTGACGCCTGCACGCCGCAAGGCCCGGCCAAAGCCGGTGATGTTGTCGGCCAGCTTGCCAACACGCGAATCACCCAGCAGCATCAGGTGTCCGCAACTTCAGGGGCCAGCAGCAGCGCCGCCATCTCCTGCGTCAGCGCCGTCACGTCTTCACGCTGCTTGAACAGAATGCCTGCGGTGTCCATCACGACTTCCGGGTCAACCGCCAGCGTGTCCAGCGCCACCAGCGCCTTGGCCCATTCCACGCTTTCGGCAATGCCGGGGGCGCGCTGAAAAGCATTGCCAAACGGTGAGCGGCGCAGCTTGTCAACAAATGCAGCCACCTGCGCCGACAGCGCTTGGCTTGCCTGCGGCACCTGGGCCCGCACAATGGCCAGTTCGCGTTCGCGCTCCGGGTAGTCGAGCCAGTGATACAGGCAGCGGCGCTTGACAGCATCGTTCAGCTCGCGGGTGCGGTTGCTGGTCAAAATCGTCACCGGTGGACTGACGGCCTTGACCGTGCCCATTTCCGGGATGCTGACCTGATACTCACCCAGGTATTCGAGCAAAAACGCCTCAAACGGCTCGTCGGCCCGGTCTACCTCGTCAATCAGCAGTACCGCACCCGGTGCGGGCGTTTGCAAGGCTTGCAGCAACGGACGGCGGATCAGATATCGGTCTTGATAGACCTCGCGCTCGATGTCAGAGGTAGAACCTTTGCCCTCTGCTGCACGCATATGCAGCAACTGGGCGGCGTAGTTCCATTCGTACAGCGCTTCACGCTGCTCCAGACCGTCATAGCATTGCAGGCGAATCAGCTGGCGTTGCAGTGCTTTGCCCAAGGCCTTGGCCAGCTCGGTTTTACCCACGCCGGGCTCGCCCTCCAGCAGCAGCGGGCGCTGCAGCTTGAGGGCCAGAAACACAGCCGTTGCCAGGCGACGGTCTGCAAAATACCCGGCGTCTTGCAGCGCAGCCGTCAGGGTGTCAATCGTGGGGAAAGCTGTCATTTACTATCAATTCAGGAGCTGCTCGCGCATATATCTATTGGTCTGGAGCACTAAAACATACCTGAAAAAACGCCCAAAACAGCCAAATTTTGCCCGTCAAGCCAGCGCCATCGCCACACCACGCTGCGTTTGCACGCTGATGATGTTGGCGCGGTAGGCAGCTGTGGCATGAATGTCGTGGTTCAAATCGGTCGGGTCAATCTTCACGGCTGCTGCTGCCTCGGGTGTGAAGCTTTTGTTCAAAGCCGCCTCTAGCCCCGCATGGCGAAACACGCCGCCGCTCGAAGCCCCCGTGACCGCCACCCGCACGTCATGACCAGAAGTGCCATCAAACTGGGCGATGAACACACCGACCATCGCAAAGCGCGAGGCTTGCTGCTTGAACTTCATGTAAGCAGCACGTTTGGGAATGGGAAAGCTGATAGCGGTGATCAGTTCGCCATCGTTCAGCGCCGTGGTGAACATGCCCTGAAAGTAGTCCTTCGCTTCAATTTTGCGGGCCGTGGTGTGAATCGTTGCGCCCAGCGCCAGTACGGCGCTGGGGTAGCAGGCTGAAGGGTCGTTGTTGGCCACTGAGCCACCCATGGTGCCCATGGCACGCACCTGCCGGTCGCCTATATTGCCCGCCAGGTGCGCCAATGCCGGAATGGCCGCCAGCACATCCGCGTTGACCGCCACATCGGCATGACGCGCCATGGCACCTATCACCAGGTTATTGCCATCACGCTTGATGGCAGCCATGTCTTTGATGCCACTCAGGTCCGCCAGTTTGTCCGGGCTGGACAAGCGCAGCTTCATCGACGCCAGCAAAGTCTGGCCACCGGCCAGTGGCTTAGCACCGCCCGCAGCCAGTTTGGCGGCATCTTGCACTGTGGTTGGGCGCTCTAGAGTAAATGCATACATGATGTGTCCTTCACGTTTTAATGTTTTGCAGACTGAATGGCTTCCCACACGCGGCCAGGGGTGGCGGGCATGTCAAAGTCCACCACGCCGAGCGGTTTGAGCGCATCCAGCACCGCGTTAATAACGGCTGGCGGTGAGCCAATCGCGCCCGCCTCGCCGCAGCCCTTGGCACCCAGTGGGTTGTGGCTGCACGGTGTGCAAAGTGTGTCCAGTGTGAAGTTGGGCATGTCGTCGGCGCGCGGCATGGTGTAGTCCATCATCGAGCCGGTCAGCAACTGCCCGGTTTCTTCGTCGTAGACACAGTTCTCCAGCAGCGCCTGGCCAATGCCCTGCACCAGCCCACCGTGTACCTGGCCTTCCACAATCATCGGGTTGATGATGTTGCCAAAGTCATCAACCGCAGTGAAGCGCTCAACCTTGACGGTGCCGGTGGCCGGGTCTACTTCAACCTCGCAAATGTAGGTGCCTGACGGGAAGGTGAAGTTGGTTGGGTCATAAAACGCGGTTTCATTTAGGCCCGGCTCCAGCTTGTCGAGCGGGTAGTTGTGCGGCACATAGGCGGTCAACGCCACCTGGCCAAAAGTCACTTTCTTGTCAGTGCCCTTGATGGTGAATTCGCCGTTGGCAAACTCCACATCCGCATCGCTGGCCTCCATCAAGTGCGCA
>JANNYZ010000062.1:0-7621 GCA_031410335.1 Polaromonas sp.
TGCCAGGTCGGTGGTGACGTGTTGGATGCCGTATTTGGCAGCGACTTCTTTGGTTTTTTCAATGTCGCGGCTGATGAGCGAGACCACTTCAACGCCGTCGATATTTTTAATGCCGTCCAGGTGCTTGATGCCGAATGCGCCAGCACCGGCTAGCGCAACTTTGATGGTTTTAGTCATAGATTGTTTTCCAGGATGAGATGGCCGACAGCCGTGTTGGATGCGGGCACGTGGTAGAAGCGGTGCTTGACGGTGGGCTTTTTGCCGCCGTTCAAATCAGACATCGCACCGCGCGCAATCAGCCACATCACCAGCTCAATGCCCTCGCTACCTGCTTCACGCACATAGTCAATGTGCGGCACAGCGGCCTGGCGCTCGGGGTCACTGATCATGGTGTCCATGAAGGCCGAGTCAAACTCCTTGTTGATCAAACCCGCACGCGGACCCTGCAACTGGTGGCTCATGCCGCCGGTACCCCAAATCTGCACATTCAGGTCTTCGTCGTACGACTCAATGGCCTTGCGAATGGCCTTGCCAATGTTCAGGCAGCGCTGGCCTGAGGGCACCGGGTACTGCACCACGTTCACGGCAAACGGGATCACCGGGCAAGGCCACTTGAAGTTGGACTCCGGCGGCTGGCCGCACATCAGGCTGAGAGGCACGGTCAAACCGTGGTCCACATCCATTTTGTTGACGATGGTCAGGTCAAAGTCCTGCTGGATGACTGACTGCGCAATGTGCGCTGCCAGCTCAGGATGCCCCTGCACCACAGGCACAGGGCGCGGGCCCCAGCCTTCATCTGCGGGCTGGTAAGACGCAGCCGTGCCAATGGCGAAGGTAGGAATCATGTCCAGGCTGAAAGCCGTGGCGTGGTCGTTGAACACCAGAAAAATCACGTCAGGTGTGTTGTCCTTCATCCATTGTTTGGAATACTCGTAGCCCTTGAACAGCGGCTGCCAATACGGCTCATGCGTTTTGCCCAAGTCCATCGCTGCGCCAATAGCTGGTACGTGCGATGTAAAAACGCTGGCGGTGATTTTTGCCATTTAATTCGATCCTTTGTTTGCCGCGCCACGTTGACCCTGGGGCTGATTTTGCGCTTGCGCCGTACCGTTTTCGCCGACCACGCGGTTGCCTTCAACCGAGCGTCCGCCGCCAATCATCATGTCGCGGTATTCCATCTCGGTCATGCCCGTCATGCTGCCCGCCATCTGCTGAAAGCTCTTGCCATGCGTGGCACCCAGCTTGGCCAAAAAGTAGATGTTGCCGCCCAGCGAAATGGCACGGTTCAAGTCAACATCCAGCACCGCCTGCTTCTGCTCTTCGGTCATCGGCCATTCGTCAAGATAGGCGCGCTGGTCTGCCTTGAAGCGTTCGCGGTTTTCATGCGTCATCAGGCTCATGCAAAACTGATTGAGGTGATAGCCCTTGCGGCTTTCGTCGGCATCAAAAATCGTGGTGCCGGGCACGTCGAGGTAATTCTTGTTCAGTGACATGTCATCAACTCCAGTAAAGACGGGTGGGATTGTCCACCAGCAGCTTTTGCTGCAACTCAGGCGTGGTGGCAATCTGCGGAATAAAGTCCACCAGCAAGCCGTCGTCTGGCATGTGGTCTTTCAGGTTCGGATGCGGCCAGTCGGTGCCCCACAGCACACGGTCGGGGAAGGCCTCCACCAGTCGTTTGGCAAACGGCACCACGTCCTGGTAGGCGCGCTGCTCGCCATTCAGGGCTTTCGGCCCACCTACGCTCAGGCGCTCGGGGCAGCTGACTTTGCTCCAGATGTTGGTGTGCTCGCGCATCATCTTGACGAACAGCTCAAACTCGGGGCCGTCCACCGGCTTGGTGACGTCGGGCCTGCCCATGTGGTCAACCACCACCGTGGTGGGCAGCGCAGTAAAAAAGTCATACAGCTCAGGCAAGTCCACCGCTTCAAAGTAAATCACCACGTGCCAACCCAGCGGTGCGATGCGGTTGGCAATTTCCAGCAGCACATCGCGCGGTGTGAAGTCGGCCAGGCGCTTGACAAAATTAAAGCGCGTGCCCCGTACACCGGCAGCGTGCATGTCTTGCAGCTCGGCATCGGTCACGTTGCGGTTGACCGTGGCCACGCCGCGTGCCTTGTTATTTGATGCCTTGAGCGCATCGACCAGCGCACGGTTGTCGCTGCCGTGGCAGGTGGCCTGCACGATCACGTTTTTGTCAAAACCCAGGTGGTCACGCAGAGCAAACAACTGCTCTTTGGACGCATCGCAGGGCGTGTACTTGCGTTCTGGTGCATAGGGGAAAACATCGCCAGGGCCAAACACGTGGCAATGCGCATCAACCGCGCCGGGCGGCAGTTTGAAGGTAGGTTTGGCGGGGCCGGTGTACCAGTCAAGCCAGCCAGGAGTTTTAGTAAATTGCATATTTCCGTTTCAATCGATCAGTCAATGTATTTCAAACCCGCTTTTTCAAGCGGCTCACGCATGTTGTACATGTCCAGGCCCAGCACGCCCGCTGCCAGCTTGGCGCGCTTTTCGCCTTCGAAGCTTTCGCGTTTTTCAGCCGCATCAGCGACTTGAGCGGCAATCGCTGCGGGCACAACGACCACACCGTCAACGTCGGCAATCACCACGTCGCCAGGGTTAACAAGTGCGCCTGCGCAAATGATGGGAATATTGACCGAACCCAACGTGGCCTTGATCGTGCCCTTTGAATGAATCGCTTTGCTGACCACCGGAAAGCCCATTTTCTCAAGGTCCACCACATCGCGCACACCGCCGTCAATGATCAGGCCAACCGCGCCGCGTGCCTGAAAGCTGGTGGCCAGCAGGTCGCCAAAAAAGCCGTCGTCGTTGTCGGTAGTGCAGGCCGCTACGGCCACGTCGCCGGGTTGCAATTGCTCGGCGGCCACGTGCATCATCCAGTTGTCGCCGGGCTGCAGAAGAATCGTCACCGCCGTGCCGCAAATGTTGGCACCTTTGTAGATGGGGCGCATGTAAGGCTTCATCAAACCCACACGGCCCATGGCCTCGTGGATGGTGGCCACACCCAGTTTGGCCAGGCGGGCTACGGCGGCTTTGTCGGCGCGGAAGATGTTGCGTTTGACGATACCGAGGTTGTTCATAGGGGTGCTCATGTCACAGTCCTTTTTTGGTCAATAGAGCATCCAGGCGCGGGAAAACGCGGCGCGTGTTGCCTTCATAAATCTGGTAACGCTGCTCAGCGCTCAGTTGGGTGGACGACTCAATATAGCGCTTGGTGTCGTCGTAGTAGTTGCCGGTTTCAGGGTCAATGCCGCGCACGGCGCCAATCATTTCGCTGGCAAACAGAATGTTTTTGACCGGAATCACTTTGGTCAGCAAGTCGATGCCGGGCTGGTGGTACACGCAGGTGTCAAAAAAGATGTTGTTCAGCAGGTGGTCTTGCAGCAGCGGCTTTTTCAGCTCTTGCGCCAGGCCGCGAAAACGCCCCCAGTGGTAAGGCACGGCACCGCCGCCGTGTGGAATCAAAAACTTCAGCGTCGGGAAGTCCTTGAACAAATCACTTGTCAGGCACTGCATAAATGCCGTGGTATCGGCATTCAAATAATGCGCACCGGTGGTGTGAAAGCAGGCGTTGCAGCTGGTACTGACGTGAATCATGGCCGGAATGTCGTACTCGACCATCTTCTCGTATATCGGGTACCAGTGCTTGTCGCTCAAGGGCGGTGACGTCCAGTGGCCGCCAGATGGGTCAGGGTTCAAATTGATGCCGACGTTGCCGTACTGCTCCACACATTTGACCAGTTCAGGAATGCAGGTTTTCGGGTCAACACCCGGGCTTTGCGGCAGCATGGCCACGGGTACAAAGTGGTTGGGGAACAGCTGGCTGACGCGGTAGCACAGCTCGTTGCAAATGGCCGCCCAGGTCGACGACACATTGAAGTCGCCAATGTGGTGTGCCATAAAGCTGGCGCGTGGGCTGAAAATGGTCAGGTCACTGCCGCGCTCTTTCATCAGGCGCAACTGGTTGAGTTCAATCGTCTCGCGAAGCTCGTCGTCGCTGATTTTTAGGTCACTGACTTTGGGCATCACAGCCGGGTCTTTGATGCCAGCGATCTGCTGGTTGCGCCAAGTCTCTAACGCTTTGGGCGCCGTGGTGTAGTGACCGTGGCAGTCGATGATGAGGGGTTTTTGAAGGCTCATGTCTGGTCTCGAAGTAGATTGTTGGTTGTTGAAATTCAGGCGGCTTGCATGCCGTGTTTTTGTTTGACAGGAGCAGATTCAGCTGCTGCCATGAAAGCGAATAATTTTGCGACGGTTTCTTGTTGGGCTGATGCACTGCAGGTCGCTGCTGAAAACACAGTGGTGACAGCCACCGCTTCAGGCAGCGTGCCGACCACGGTAATGCCATCCAGGTGCATCAGCTCACTGAGTTGCTGAAAGCCCAGCGCCACCTCGCCGCGCGCCACCAGCGTGCCAACCGGCACCCCTGGCGGGGCTTGAACGATGCGCGGCTGCAGGGCGTCCCAGATGCCCCAGTGTTCAAACAGTTTGACGAGTGCCACACCGCTGGGGCCGGTTGAATAACCAATCGTGGGCGCTGCCTCAATCGCGCTGCGCAGCGCTGATTCAGTGCTGATGTCGGGCGCAGATGTACCCGCCTTCACCGCTATAGCCACGCTAGAACGCACCAGGTCCACCCGGCTACCTTGAAGCACATGGCTAGCAGCCGCAAGCTTTTCAATCGCATCCGACGCAAGCACAACGCCGTCAAACGCTTCGCCTGCCTGCACGCGTTTGGCGGCGTCCACACCACCCACTGATTCAATGTTGACGGGTATGCCAGAGGCGCCTTGCCACTGCCCCGCCAGTTCAGCCAGCACCTGACGCGTGGCCATCGATGAAATAATTTTGATCACGCAGCCTCCAAAAAATCACGGATGACGCGGACCGTTGCCTCGGGCCGCTCCATCAACACCATGTGCCCTGCGTCTTCAATCACGCTCAGCTGTGCATGCGGCGCCAGCACCTGCATGGCGGTGTGCTGCGCCACACTGGCCCAGCTGTCTTGTCTGCCGCACAGCAGCAGGGTGGGCATGCGCAATGCGGCCAGCACAGGGCTTGCATCAGGTCGGGTGAGCAGCGCGTGTTGCTGGCGTGCAAAGCGCTCGGCCGTTTTGCGCGACATCATGGTCAGAATGCTGTCAATCAACACCGCGTCACTTAACCGGTCAGGGTGCACCATGCCCTTGACCCATTCCTGGGCCATCGCGCGCACGCCCTGCCGTTGCGCCACGTCCAGCAGCGCCATGCGACCCGCTTTTTCGGTATCTCCAGCTGCGCCGGGCTGACGCGCCAGGTAGCCGGTGTCCATCAAGATGATTTTTTGCAAACGCTGTGGGGCCAGGCGCGCCACCTCCAGTGCCACCCGCCCACCCATCGAATGGCCCGCCAGCACAAAGCTTGCAGGCGCGACTGCCAACACGGCTTCGGCTATCGACGTGATGCTGTTGGCATCGCCGTAGTCAACGACCTGGCAAGGCAGCGTGTCCGCCAACGGCTGCCAGAAACTGGCATCGCACATCAGGCCGGGCAAAAGAAGGAAGGACGATGTGGGTGTTTCTTTTTTCACCTTTGAATTTTGCGCCGCAAACCCCGCCATTGAAACAGCCAAGGCCTGCTAGCAGTTAGAACAAACACGCATAGCTTGTGAATTGCTATGCCAATAAAATACCGTATGGATCTGAAACAACTCGAATATTTTGTGCGCGTGGCCGAGCTGGGCAGCTTTACCCGCGCCTCGATTGCGCTGGACATTGCCCAGCCCGCGCTAAGCCGGCAGATACGCCTGCTCGAAGTCGAGCTGCGGCAAAACCTGCTGACCCGCAACGGGCGCGGGGCACTGCCCACCGAGGCAGGCAACCTGCTGCTCAAACATGGGCGCGGCATTTTGCACCAGGTCGAGCTGGCGCGTGAAGAGCTGGGCGCAGTGCGCGGCGCGCTGGCGGGCCGCGTGTCCATTGGCCTGCCGCCCAGTTTGTCGCGGCTCATCACCGTGCCCCTCAGCCGCGCCTTCAAGCAGCAACTGCCGCAGGCGCATTTGACGCTGACCGAAGGCTTTTCAGTGCTGATGTACGAAGGCCTGCGGGTGGGCAACCTCGACATTGCAGTGCTGTACAACGCCGAGCATTCGCCCGAAGTGGAAATGACCACCCTGCACACCGAGGAGCTGGTGCTGATTTCAAAAACAGACCCCGCGCTAGGCAAATTAGCCAGCAAATCACCCAAAACAAAAAAGCGCCAGCCCATCACCCTGACCGAAGTCGCCGACCTGCAGCTGATCCTGCCCAGCCGCCCCAACGCGTTCCGCATCCTGATTGAAGGCGAAATGAACGCCATTGGCCGCCGACCCAACATCAGCCTGGAGGTTGATGGCCTGAACGCGATTTTGAGTCTGGTCAAAGAGGGCATGGGCCACGCCGTGCTGCCCAGTTACACGCTGAGCAATTTTGACGACCCCACACCCTTCACGGTGCGCAGCATCACCCAGCCACGCATCATGAGCCAGCTGATGCTGGTACGCGCCGCGCGCCGCCCCAGCACCGAGACACAAAAAAAGGCCATTGAGGTGGTCACGTCTGTGCTGATGGACGCCATGAAACCGTACCACTGAAACCGACCATGACATCAGGACTTGTACATGCGCTGTTCCTAGCCAGTGCCCTTGCAGCATCTGTTTGCAGCGCGCAAACCACACCAGCCACACCCGCCACGCCCTACCCCACCAAACCCATCCGCCTGGTGGTGCCCTTTACCCCCGGCGGCAGCACCGACATCCTGGCCCGCGCTGTGGCGCAAGAGCTGACCAAAGCCTGGGGCCAGGCCGTCATTGTGGACAACGTACCCGGTGCAGGCGGGGCCATTGGCGCTGAAAAAGTGGCCAAGGCTGCACCCGACGGCTACACGCTGCTGATGGGCCACATTGGCACGCTGGCGGTCAATCCGTCGCTGTACCCCAACCTGCCGTATGACCCGATCAAAAGCTTTGCGCCCGTGGCCTGGGTGGCACGCGTGCCGAATGTGCTGGTGGTGCACCCGTCCGTCAAAGCCACCAACGTCAAGGAACTGGTGGCGCTGGCCAAGGCCAACCCCGGCCGCATGAACTACGGCTCTGGCGGCAACGGCAGCGCGGCCAATCTGGCCACTGAATACTTCAAGCTGCAAACCGGCACATCCATCCTGCACATCCCGTACCGGGGCACAGCACCGGCTGTGACTGACCTGATGGGCGGGCAAATCCAGCTGCTGTTTACCGGCGCGCCTGCGGTGCTGGGGCAGGTTAAAAATGGGCAACTGCGGGCACTAGCCGTGTCGTCCCCCACACGCCTGGCCGCCCTGCCCGACTTGCCCACCGTGGCCGAGTCGGGCTACCCAGGTTTTGAAGCGGACCAGTGGTACGGCGTGGTGGCCCCGGCAGGCACGCCGCGTGATGTGGTGGCCAGGCTGAATGCGCAGATCAACCAGGCTTTGAACGCATCAGAAATGAAAACCCGCTTGAACAACGAAGGCGCCATTGCCACCCCCGCCACGCCCGAAGCGTTTGGCCAATTGATCGCCCGCGAGCTGGCGCGTTGGAAGCCGGTGATTCAATCTGGCAGAG
>JANNYZ010000063.1:0-19214 GCA_031410335.1 Polaromonas sp.
GGCCTGCAAGGCGGTCGCCACAGAAGTCGCAACCTCTTCCATAGCCAGGTTGAACGCCTCACCCGTTGGAGAGAAACCAAATGGCGACAGCAGCACCATCGCCCCCATATCCAACGTGCGGGTGATGCCCGCAATGTCAACCTTGCGCACCAGGCCTGAATGTTTGAAGTCCACGCCATCGACAATGCCGACCGGTCGGGCTGTGATGAAGTTGCCAGAGATCACCCGCACCGTAGCGCCGGCCATCGGCGTATTGGGCAGGCCCTGGCTGAACGCAGCTTCGATCTCGTAACGCAACTGGCCCGCGGCCTCCTGTGCGCAGTCGAGCGCGACCTCGTCAGTGATGCGCATGCCGTGCGAGTATTTCGCCTCGTGGCCTTTGGCGGCCAGTTGTTCATTGACCTGGGGCCTGAAGCCGTGCACCAGGACGACCTTCACACCCATGCTTTGAATCAGCGCCAGGTCCTGAGCAATGTGCTGAAGCTTGCCAGCGGCGATGGCCTCACCCGCAATGCCAACCACAAAGGTCTTACCGCGGTGCGTGTGAATGTACGGCGCAACCGAGCGAAACCAGGGCACGAAGGTGAAGTTGAAGACGGCGGACATGGGCGGGCGTTCTCTTGTCTGGCTTGAAAATTGAAAGTGTAAGGCACGCCCGGGCACTGATTGGGGTGCCTTTACCGGTGGTATCGCCTGACTACTCCTGACAATACCCGTCAACATAGAGGTTGCGTACGTGGCTGGCACAGGGTATCTTCCAAGACGATGGAAAAGTTGATACACGGCTTGTGGGGTTGCTTCTTCGGGATGACGGTTGTCATTCTGGCGGGAGCGCTGGTGGCCTATTGGCGCGATATGCGGCGCATTGCACTCAATGCAGCGCTGGCGGCCTTGGCCAGTGCTTTTTATGTTGTGTCGTTTCTTGGCGGCTTCACGATGGGTGATGCCGACAATCTGGCACGGTTTTTGGCCCATCTGACCCTGCTGGTGGCCGGCTTTCTGACCTACCAGTTGCTGGTCACCCTCAGTCTTTTGAAAGCGCCGAACGCCAGACGGCGAGCGGTTTACATTCTGGTTGGGCTCAGTGTGGTGGTGTTGGCGGTGGGGTGGGCCATGCCGCCCTTGCAGGCCCTGGCTATCAGTTCCGTCGTCAGCTGTGTGCTGGCGCTGTTTGCACTGGTAACCAGCCTGCGCAACGCGGTCAAAGGCGAACGACTGGCCTGGATGGCGGTGGTCAGTGTGTTTTGTATTCTGGTGGCGCTGATTGGTTTTGCCTGGATTGCCCTGAACCGCGACCAGGCCTTGATGCCGGTGCATATGGTGACGGCGGTGGCTGCCACGCTGTATGTGGCCACACTGGCCTATGTCATCTGGACGCGCTACGAATATTTGATTGAACTGCACGAAGTGATGGCACACGGGCCGGGCTATGACCCGGTCACTCGCATGCGCTCGCACCAGGAAACCGGGCAGATGGTGGGCGATATCTTCAAGGGCTTTCGCGACAAGCCGGCGCCCATGGGTGTGGTGGTGCTGACCATCGCCAACCTTTATGCACTGGAGCAACTGCACGGGGTGGCAGCCGTCAACAATACCTTTTTTGTGTGCGCCGGGCGATTGCGCCGCTGGGTGCCGCGGCAGGTGGACATGGGTCGACTGGGTAAAGACGGGTTTTTGCTGATCATGCAAAACTGTGCCGACAGCAAGCGCGTGATTGACATGGCGCGCGCTGTAGAGTCGCGCCTGCGCCGCTCCGTGAGCCTGAACACCAGCAGGGAGGTGTCGCAGCTTGGGGCGGGCGACACGGTGTGGGTGGCTGACATTGGCGCAGGCGTACTGATGGTGGCCAACCCGCAGGTGCGTGGCTCTGAAGCCATTTCAATCGCGCGGCGCATGTCGCGTACCGCGGTAAGCTACGCGAGCAAGATTGCATGGTTTGACCATTCCAGTGGTGAAGCCGTTGAGTTGCCTGTGTTGAACTTGACCCCATGACAGAAAAAGGTTGAATACGGTGGACAAACTGGCGATTGGTCTGTGGGGCTGTTTTTTTGGTGTAGTGGCCGTCATCCTGATCGGCTCTGCGTTTGCTTACGCGCGAAACCTGCGCCGCATTGCCCGCAACGCTGCCCTGTCGGCGGTGGCATCGGGGCTGTACGTTGCTGCTTTTTTGGGTGGCCTGCCCGTCGCTGACGCGAAAGCTCAGGCTGTTCTTCTGGCGTTGGTCACGATCATTGTTTCGGTTTTGCTCACGTACCTGCTTTTTGCTGTGCTGGGTTTTTTGAGATCTTCCGGCATGCGCCTTCGTACCGCTACAGCACTGTGCGGTGTACTGCTGACCGTGCTGGTGCTGGGTTGGCTGTTGCCTGCCCGAACGTTTTTTGTCCTTAGCGCCGCTGCTGCCTGTCTGCTGGGTCTGGTGTCGCTGGGTGCAGCGCTTAAAAAGGCATTGAAGGGCGACCGTCTGGCCTGGGTTGTGGTGTTTGCCATCTGCTGCATGCTGGTGGCGCTGGCAGGCTTGAGCGCCATAGCACTGGAGCGTGGGCAGAACTTGTGGCCGCTGCACGCCGTTAGCGCGTTGGCGGCCACTTTGTACATGAGCACCATGGCAGCGGTGTTGTGGTCGCGGTACGCCTATTTGATTGAATTGAACAAACTGATGGCTTACGGTCCGAGCTATGACCCGGTTACCCGCATGCGTTCCCATCATGAAACAGGCCAAATGGTCGGCGCAGTATTTAAAAGCTTTCGGGACAAGCCGCAGCAGCTGGGCATTGTGGCGCTGACGATTGCCAACCTTTACGCGCTGGAGAAACTGTATGGCGCGCAAGCGGTGAACCATGCGCTTTTTATCTGCGCTGGACGCCTGCGCCGCACGGTGCCCGGCCATGTCGAGATGGGCCGCTTGGGCGATGAGGGTTTTGTATTGGTCATGCCGCATTGCACCGAGAGCGCCAGTCTCGTTGACCTCGCCCGGGCGGTCGAGACGCGTTTGCGCATGCCCTTGTCGCTCAAGACCAGCCGCGAGCTGGAAATGCAGAGCACCGTCTGGGCGGCAGAAATGGGTGTCGGGGTTTTGATGGTTTCCAATCCTGAAGTGCGCGCTTCTGACGCGATTGCCATGGCTTACCGCATGTCTCGCACCGCGATCAGCTATGTCAGCCGCATCGCCTGGTTTGACCATACCAGCGGTGAAACCGTAGAACTGCCTGATCGCCGGCTGTTGTAAGTGCGTTGCCAAGCGGCCTTTATGTGGCCGGCGCGCTGCTTTGAATGCGGGGGTCGATAATACGGAGCTTTGAGCATCACGTCCTTGCCTGAATCTGCCTGCCCATTGCTGATTGATTTTCCTGAATCGCTGCCCGTATCCGGCAAGCGCGACGAAATCACCGCCGCCATTGCTGCGCATCAGGTGGTCATCGTGTGTGGCGAAACCGGCTCTGGCAAAACCACCCAGTTGCCCAAAATCCTGCTGGCCATGGGGCGCGGCAAGCTGAACTACCCTGCTGGCCAGCGCGCCAGACTGATCGGCCACACCCAGCCGCGCCGTATTGCTGCATCCAGCGTGGCCAAACGCATTGCAGAAGAGCTGAAAACGCCGCTGGGCGATGTGGTGGGTTTCAAGGTGCGGTTTCAGGACCGCCTGAGCCGCGATGCATCCGTCAAGCTGATGACCGACGGCATTTTGCTGGCCGAGACACAAACCGACCCGCTGCTCAATGCCTACGACACCATCATCATTGACGAGGCGCATGAACGCAGCCTGAACATTGACTTTTTACTCGGCTACCTGCGGCAGTTGCTGCCGCGCAGGCCGGACTTGAAAGTCATCATCACGTCGGCAACCATTGATGCGAATCGGTTTGCTGAGTACTTTGCGTCTGCCAAAGGCCCTGCACCTGTGATCATGGTGTCGGGCCGCATGTTTCCGGTTGAACAAAGATACAGGCCATTTGAGGAGTCGCGTGACTACGACCTGAACGCTGCGATTGCCGACGCGGTAGATGAGCTGTGGCTCAGTCCGCACAGCGCCGGTGACATTCTGGTTTTTTTGCCGGGTGAGCGTGAAATCAGGGAAGCGGCTGACCACCTGCGCAAGCATCTGGCACATCAGCCCCTGAACCGTGGCGCGGATGTGCTGCCGCTGTTTGCACGCCTGAGCCCGGCCGAGCAAGACCAGATTTTTGCTGGCCACAACAACCGCCGCATTGTGCTGGCCACCAATGTGGCCGAAACGTCGCTGACGGTGCCCGGCATCCGGTATGTGATCGACGCCGGTACGGCGCGTGTCAAGCGCTACAGCTTCAGGAGCAAAGTCGAGCAGTTGATGGTTGAGCCCATCAGCCAGGCGGCTGCCAACCAGCGCGCCGGGCGTTGTGGCCGGGTGGCTGACGGTATTTGTATCCGGCTGTATGACGAGCAGGACTTTGTCGGTCGTCCGCGCTTTACCGACCCCGAGATTTTGCGCAGTTCGCTGGCCGCAGTGATTCTGCGCATGAAGGCGCTCCATTTGGGTGCAATTGAAGACTTCGCTTTCATTGAGGCGCCGCAACGCCGCGCCATGACCGACGGTTACCAACTGCTGGCCGAGCTGGGCGCCGTGGACGACGACAACGAACTCACACCCGTTGGCCATACGCTGGCCAAGCTGCCGCTGGACCCGCGAGTGGGCCGCATGATTCTGGAGGCCAAAAGCCGTAGCGCTTTAGACGAAGTGCTGGTGATTGCCAGCGCTCTGAGTGTGCAGGACGTGCGTGATCGCCCGATGGACAAGCAGGCCCAGGCCGACCAGGCGCATGCCAAATTTGATGATGAAAAAAGCGAGTTTGTCGGATACCTGAAGTTGTGGAAGTGGCTGGGTGATTCACGCGGTGGTCACGACGCGGTGGGAAATTCGACTCATAAGCTGACGAATCGCCAACACGAGAACCTGCTGCGCGAGAACTTCATCAACATGCGCCGCGTTCGCGAATGGCGCGACATTCATTCGCAACTGATGGGCACCATCGGCGAACAAGGATGGGAACTGAACAAAAAGCCCGCCAGCTACGAGCAACTGCACCAGTCCATGCTGTGCGGTTTGCTGGGTAACCTGGGTCAAAAAAGTGATGAGGAAGAGTGGTACCTGGGCGCGCGCGGCATCAAGTTTTACCGCCATCCCGGCGCCAAGCTGAGCAAAAAGCCAGGCCGCTGGATTGTGGCTGCCGAGCTGGTGGAAACCACGCGCCTGTTTGGCCGGGGCATTGCGAATATTGAGCCGCAGTGGATAGAGCAGGTGGCGGGTCATTTGCTTAAAAAACAGCTGCTCGACCCGCACTGGGAAAAAAAGGCCGCACAGGTCACTGCGCTGGAGCGCGCCACGCTGTACGGCTTGGTCGTTTACAACGGCAGACGCGTCAACTTTGGCCGTGTTGACCCGGTGGCCGCCCGGGACGTGTTCATTCGGGAGGCGCTGGTGGCTGGCAACTGGGACACGCCGCTGCCGTTCTTGAAAGCCAACGAAAAGCTGATTGCCAAGGTGCAGGACCTGGAGCACAAGGCGCGCAGGCAAGACGTGCTGGTTGACGAGGAGCTGATTTACGCTTTCTATGACCAGCAGTTACCGCCCGATGTCTGCAGCGGCGCCAGCTGCGAGGCCTGGTACAAGGAAGAAGTTAAAAAACAGCCCAGGCTGCTGTTGCTGACGCAAGAAGAGCTGATGCGCCACGAGGCTGCGGGCATCACGACGCAGGCTTTCCCCAAAATTTTGCGGCTGGGTGGTGTGGATTGCGTGGCGACTTATTTGCACGAGCCGGGTGACGCCAAGGATGGCGTGACGGTGGATGTACCGCTGTTTGCACTCAACCAGGTCAATGAGGAGCGCTGCGAATGGCTGGTACCGGGCATGCTGAAGGACAAAGTGCAGGCACTCATCAAAACCCTGCACCAGCGGCCACGCTCGCGCCTGGTGCCGCTGCCTGACACCGCTGCCCGCATGACAGAGCAACTCAATCAGCCTGAATCGTTTGGCACGGGCTCGTTGACAGACGCGGTGCTCAAGCTGGTGCGTGATGCCACGGCGGTTGATGTCAAACGCGGCGACTTGAAACTGGACATGCTGCCACCGCACCTGTTCATGAATTTTCGGGTGGTGGACGAGCATGGCCGGCAACTGGGTACGGGCCGTAGCCTGGCAGGCCTGAAGGGAGACCTGGGCGTGCAGGCGCGAGGGGCGTTTCAGGCGCTGGCTGGGCTCAAGAATTTGTCGATTTCAGCGCCGGAAGCAGCAAAAAAGACAGATTCAAGCCGTTTTGAGAGTTCAAATCGGCCTCCAGGTCAACAGATACATGCGCGAACAGCTCCTGAAAGCATAGCACCCAAAAAAGCCGAACGCTACACCTCCTGGGCCTTTGGCGAGTTGCCCGAACTGATGGAAATTACCAAAGGCGCGCAAACGCTGATTGGTTTTCCTGCGCTGATTGACCTCGGTGATGCCGTCACGATTGAGGTGTTTGATGAGCCTGAATTGGCTGCGGCCAAACACCGCGCGGGACTCGCCAGGTTGTTTGCATTGCAAATCAGGGACGCCATCAAGTACCTGGAAAAAAACCTGCCCGACTTACAAAAAATGGCTACCGCCTACATGCTGGTCGGCCGTGCTGCGGACAACTCTGGCGGCGGTACGCTGGAGGAGTTGCGTGAGCAGATACTGGATGTGGCCTTGAGCCGGACTTTTCTGCTGGACCCCTTGCCAACCCATGAAGCAGAGTTTAAAAAGCGGCTGGAAGAAGGGCGAGGGCGCTTGACGTTGATTGCCACCGAGATTGCCCGGCTAGCGGGCGGAATTTTGCTGGAATTTACCGTCGCTCAACGCAAGATCAAGGACACCAAGAACGCTGTGGAAGCGGCGACAGACTGCGCCCAGCAACTGCAAAGGCTGGTCCCAAAGCGTTTTTTAACTGCAACGCCCTACGCTCAACTGCAACACTTTCCGCGCTACCTGAAAGCCATCACGGCGAGGCTGGACAAGTGGCGCGCAGACCCCTCCCGCGATGCTGCCCGCATGCTGGAGCTCAAACCCCAGGAGCAGCGCTACTGGCGTCTGGTGGCTGAGCGCAAGGGCGCAACCGATGCGCGAATGCAGGAGTTCCGATGGTTGCTGGAGGAGCTTCGGGTGAGCTTTTTTGCCCAAGAGCTACGTACGCCACAGCCCGTTAGCATCAAGCGGCTGGAGAAAGTGTGGCAGCAACTGAACAGCTAATGCGCATAAAAAAAGGGCTTGCAACGCAAGCCCTTTTTCTGAAACGGTCCGGCAATTAAATGCGGCCCATGAGCAGCAAAACAATCAAAATAATGACCACCAAACCCAAGCCACCGCTTGGACCATAACCCCAGTTGCGGCTGTGACCCCATGTGGGCAGTGCGCCGACCAGAATCAGAATAAGAATGATCAGCAGGATAAGGGAAATGGACATAGAGACTCCTTGTTATGTAGACCCTGATTTTGAGTGGCAACGGGGCTGAATCAGGCAAGAACAAGGCGTGTGACGACGTCAGCCAAAGCCGATAGTGCGGTTTACAACTTGGCCAGGCGACTCAGGGCCGCGTTCAGTGTGTCGTCTTTTTTGGCAAAGCAAAAGCGCACCACGCGCTGGTCAAAACCGTCGCCATAAAACGCTGAAAGAGGTATGGCCGCCACGCCAATGTCGGTCGTTAGCCATTTGCAAAAGTCGGCTTCGTTCAGATCACTGACGCTTGAGATGTCCACACACTGAAAATAGCTGCCTTCACTGGGCAGTAATTTGAAGCGTGTCCGTGCAAGTCCTGCGCGAAATAGGTCCCGCTTGCGCTGGTAAAAAGCAGGCAGATCCAGATAAGCGCTCTCGTTGGCCATATAGCTGGCCAAGCCATACTGAACCGGGGTGTTGACGGTAAACACGTTGAACTGGTGCACCTTGCGAAACTCCGCCGTCAATGCAGCAGGTGCCGCGACATAGCCGACCTTCCAGCCTGTGACATGGTAGGTTTTGCCAAAACTGCTGACGATAAACGCCCGGGCCGCCAGTGCTGGAAAGCGCGCGGCGCTCTGGTGACTTTGCCCCTTGTCTGCATCAAACACCATGTGTTCGTAGACCTCGTCGCTGATCAGCAACACATCGGTAGGGGCGAGGATGTCTTGCAACTTCAGCATGTCCGCTTGGGTCCACACCGTGGCGCTGGGGTTGTGCGGGGAGTTGATCAGGACGGCGCGGGTTTTGGGTGTGATGGCTGCGCTGATCTTGTCAAAGTCTGGTCGGAAGGTGCCGGGTATCAGCGGCACGCGCACCACGACGCCACCTGCCAGCTCGATATTGGGAACGTAGCTGTCATAGCAGGGCTCCAGCACAATGACCTCATCACCGGGATGCACGACAGCCAGTATGGCGGTAATGATCGCTTGTGTGGCACCAGCCGTGACGGTGATCTCGGTGTTGGGGTTGTAGCTGCGGCCGTGCATCTTGAGCAGTTTGTTGGCGATGGCTTCACGCAGCACCGGCACGCCAGGCATGGGGGGATACTGGTTCAGGCCCTCAGACATTGCCTGTGTCACGGCGCTGACCAATTGAGGGTCACATTCAAAGTCAGGAAAACCTTGCCCCAGATTGACGGCGTTTTTTTCCAGCGCCAGGCCGGACATGACCGTGAAAATGGTGGTGCCGACCGCCGGCAGTTTGGTCTGTAGCAACGGGGTACGTTCAATGACGGAGTTCATGGACTGCGTGCCTTCAATCAAAAAATCGCTGGGAAATCAAAAATCGCTCGCGTGACCAGACATGGTTTTTTCAATCACACTGCGCGTCAGGTCAGGGCTCAGGAGTTCTGCAAACGTGTAGACAAAGTTACGCAGATAGGCGCTGCGCTTGAAAGCCACGCGCGCCACGTTCATGCCAAAAAGATGCCCCGCTGGAATGGCAATCAGGTCGCCGTTGGTACCGTCGTCCTTGATGGCCATTTCAGCAACGATGCCAACGCCCAGGCCGAGGCGCACATAAGTTTTGATGACGTCCGAGTCAATGGCTTCCAGCGCAACACGCGGCTGCAAGCGTTTTGCCGCAAAGGCCAGGTCAATTTTGGTGCGGCCCGTGAATGACGGATGGTAGGTGATCAGTGGCTCGAGTGCCAGGTCTTGCAGGCTGATGTCTGCCTTGCTTGCCAAGGGGTGCGTGACGGGCAGCACCAGCATGTGCTGCCACTCATAGCAAGGCAGGGTGATCAGGTCGGCGTAGTGCGCCAAAGACTCGGTAGCGATGCCGATTTCGGCCACTTCGTCCATCAGCATCTGGGCCACCTGGTCGGGCGAGCCCTGATGCATGCTGACATTCACCTTGGGAAACGCCTCCCTTAGTTTGGCCACCGGTTGCGGCAGGACATACCTGGCCTGGGTGTGTGTCGTGGCAATCGACAGCGTGCCGCTGTCCTGCTTGGAGTATTGCTCGCCGATGCGCCGCAGGTTACCGACTTCGCGCATGATCAGGTCAATGCTTTTGAGGACGTGCGCGCCGGGCTCGGTGACACGCTTCAAGCGCTTGCCGTGGCGAGCAAAAATCTCGACGCCCAACTCTTCTTCCAGTTCAATGATCGCCTTGGAGATGCCGGGCTGCGACGTGTGCAGCGCGCGTGCGGTTTCGGTCAGGTTCAAGTTCCGCCGGACCGCCTCCTGAACAAATCTGAATTGATGAAGGTTCATATCTTTTTTTGGCTAAATGTGGATTTTATTATGCCCTCAGGTTGCTAAGAACGCCTTGGGCACCACAGTTTCAGTCAAGCCAAAGCGAGATCCGCCATCAGGGAAATCAAGGCCTGATTTTCCCCTGCGGTGGGCAGCAATTCGACCGTGATGTGCGGGTGAGCCGCCCGAAGCTCATGAATCAAAAGTGGCAGATCCTCTCTGGCGTGCTTGCCTACCCCCAGGAAAAGCGGGAAAACCTTAATTTTATGAGCGCCAGCAGCTATTAAATCAATAGCGGCATCAGGCAGACTGGGCAAACACAACTCAAGGTACGCACAACGCACCAGGGCTGTCGGTGAGCGTTCAGATATCTGCTGTGCCACAGCCTCGATGGGCAGGCGCCACAGTGGGTCGCGCGAACCGTGTGCAAAAAGAACAATGCCAGTGGTCATGGTGCTTGAAAAATAAAAAATAATTCGTCAGCGTCTCAAGACGAGCCAGCCGAAGGCGCCCAGTGAGATCGTCATGTACAAGAGTCCGGGGGCGGCTGCTGCAAACCAGGGCTGCCAGTTTTGCAGGTTGCCGATATAGCCAAAAACGTTGTTCAGCAAAAAGAAGCTGATGCCAATCATCACGCCCATAAAAACATAGCCCGAAATTCCCCCCGATCGGAAATGCAGGTAGGCAAAAGGCAGCGCCAGGATGACCATGACCAGGCAACTCAGCGGGTAAAACACCTTTTTCCAGAATTCGATTTCATAGCGCTGTGCCGTCTGGCCATTGGCGTCCAGGTGACGAATGTAATTGAACAGGTCGATGGTTCCCATGCGTTCCGGCTTGAGCAGGGCGACCGACACCATCTCTTGGGATATTTCGGTTGGCCAGCGAAAACTGTCGAGCACACTTCTGTTGACGCCTGCTGTCTGCGCAGCCACATTCGCGGCTGTGGCACTGCTGGTGGGCACGCTGAACTCGACCCGCGTCACACCTTTTAGCTGCCACGAATCGTCCTCCGAAAAGTTGGCGCGGGCGGCTTGCATTCTGGACACGACCAGGCCTTTGTTGTCAAACTCAAAGATCTGGATTCCAATCATGTCGTTGCTCGGCGATAGCGTTTTGACGTTGGCAACGTAGGTGTTGTAAGCCTGCTTTTCACGCAGCCAGGCGCCCGTTTGACCAACCGTGATCGTGCCCTGGTACCTGGCTTTGAGCAATTGAGCGGTCCGCTCGCTCAAGGGGGCCAAATAATCACCAATCAAAAAACTGGCCACGACAAAAATACTGCCCAGGCTCAGCAACATTTTCAGGGCTCGCCAGGGGTCGAGCCCGCTGGTGCGCAAAATGGTGTATTCAGAGCTTTTGGCCAGTCGCGCCATCACAAAAATAGTGCCGATTAGTACCGAGATGGGCAGCAATTCATACAGGTGGTTGGGTATCAAAAGCCCCACATACAGCAAGGCATGCCTGATTTGATAAATATCACTCGCGGTCGGCAATCCGCTCGGCAAACCATTGGTTTTACCGAGGTACTGAAGCTCATCGACCAGGTCAAAAAAGAAAAACAGCGCCAGAAAACCAGCTGCGACCAGAACAATGGAGGCCATCACCTCGCCATAAATAAGGCGGCGGATGGTCTTCATGAACTGCTCCTCAAGCGAACGCCTCGTGCACGTTTGCGCAATACAGCACGCAGTGTCCAGTTGCTGTTGCGCTTGGCCAACCACAGCAGGCCAAGCAGCAAAACGCCGCCATGCAGCAGCATCAGCAGTCCCTCAAAGCTGATGGCACCGCCGTAAACCCAGCTTTGCCCCAAATTGACCAAATTGTTGTAGACCAGAAAAGTCAGCACCACGAAGACCAGATTGGCGCTTCGTCCTCCTCGGGGGTTGACCGTTGCCAACGCCACTGCGAGGACCACAAAATTGACAGCCGCCAGAGCAAGGCCCAGACGCCATGCCAGCTCACTGAGGTTGGCCCGTGTGGGCGTCTTGAGCAACAACGGGACGGCCAACAACTTGGCATCGCTGGCGTCCGAATTGATCGGGACTGCGCCGCCAGTATTGCTGCCGTACTCCTCAAAATCGCTGATTTTCAGCGTCGGTTTTCCGTTTTCACTTTCAAGCCGCTGACCGTTGGTGAGGATCAAAACCTGTTTGTCCGCTGTCACTTCAATCCGTCCGGAGCGTGCGGTGGTGACCGAGCTTTTGCCTTTTTCGTTGGCGGAAATAAAAACGTTGTTACTGGACTTCTGGTCAGTCTTGGCATCACGGTCAATGAAAAAAACACGATTGCCGTTGGATGACTCCTGAAACTGCCCGGGCGCGATGCGGTCTACGTCGCTGCGATTGCCAAAGCTTTCCTGCATGGACTTGGTTTGCTGGTTGGTCCACGGCCAGATGAAAAGAGCGGTCAGGAAAATGATGAGCAATACCGGCCAGGCGAAACGGAACATCGGCGCCAAAAAACTGCCCAGACTTCTGCCACTGGTGAACCAGACCACCATTTCGCTGTCCCGGTACATGCGTGTCAGGGTGCTAACCATTGAAATAAACAGTGACAACGTCAGGATGGTGGGTAATCTGCCCAAGGCTGCATAGGCCATGAAAAGCACGACATCCTGTGGACTGACAACGCCCCGCGAGGCTTGACCCAGCGTGCGAATCAGAACAATGGTCAGCACAATGGTCATCAACACTACAAAGGTCGCACCAAAGCTGCGTGCCAGTTCTCGGCGAATGGAGGATTGGAATAACATCGACTGTCAGGTGAACTTTGTTTTTTAGCTGTTTTTTGCAGGAAATACCCTTGATTATGGACTTTGAACTCAAGACATTGACGCGTGCCCGGCTTTGTGCAGAAAAATGTGACGCACTGGTTGTGCTGATGACAGACAACACCGTCACTGCCGTCGACACGCTATCGCAGCTGGCGGCATCCGCCGTCAAGTCAGGCGACTTTGAAACAAAACCTGGCAAATTACTGGGCAGCTACCGGACTGCAGGCGTGATTGCAACGCGGCTGGTGCTGGTGGGTTGCGGCGATGGCAGCGCCAAAAATGTGCGTACGGCAGTGATGGCAGCCATGAACACGCTTAAAAGCAGTAACGCCAGACGTGTCGTGCTCAGTTTGTGCGGTTTGTCTCACGTGACGGGTGATGTGGTGTGTGCCGCGCTGGTCGCCTGTGGTGATGCAGCCTACAGCTACTCTGCCACCAAGTCAAAACCCCTGACCCCGAAGCTTGAAAAGTTGCTCTTGGCGGTGCCAGACGCAGCCAAAGCCAAACCGGGCTTTGACAAAGGCCTAGGTTTGGTCAACGGCATAGCTCTGGCCAAGGAATGGGCGAATCGTCCTGCAAATTACGCTACGCCAGTGTTGCTGGCAAGCGCAGCCAAGGCCTTGGCCAAGCTGCCAAATATCAAGGTCGACGTTCTCGGCCCCAAAGAGGTCGCCAAGCTGGGGATGGGTTCATTCATGGCGGTTGCGCAAGGCTCGGCAGAACCCCTGCGCTTCATGGTGCTGCATTACAACGGCGCAGCTAAAGTGCAAGCGCCTATCGTTTTGGTAGGCAAGGGCATCACCTTTGATACCGGCGGTATTTCCATCAAGCCAGCGGCTGAAATGGACGAAATGAAGTTTGACATGTGCGGCGCGGCCAGCGTCCTGGGCGTTTTCAGGGCTCTGGCTGATTTGAAGCCCGCCATCAACGTGATTGGCCTGATTCCGGCTTGCGAGAACATGCCGGACGGCAAGGCGATCAAACCCGGTGATGTGGTGACCAGCATGAGCGGGCAAACCATTGAGATTCTGAACACCGATGCAGAAGGACGACTTGTACTGTGCGACGCATTGACTTACGCGGAGCGCTTCAAGCCGCATGCTGTCATTGACATTGCAACACTGACCGGTGCCTGTGTTGTTGCCTTGGGCGCTGTACGCAGCGGCCTGTTTTCAACAAATGATGGTCTGGCCAAAGCATTGCTGGATGCAGGTGAAACATCGCTTGACCTGTGCTGGCGCATGCCGCTGGACGACGAATATGCTGACGGACTGAAGACCAATTTCGCTGATGTCGCCAATGTGGCTGGTCGGGCGGGTGGGGCTGTTACGGCGGCTAAATTTTTGCAGCGTTTTGCCGCCAAGTTTGCCTGGGCACATCTGGACATCGCCGGTACAGCGTGGAAGAGCGGGGCGGCCAAGGGTGCAACCGGACGCCCCGTCGCCTTGCTGGTGGATTATTTGTTGAAGCATGCGCAGGAGTCAAAACCAGCCCCTGTGAAAAAACGCACTCCCACCACATGACCGAGATTGAATTTCACGTTAATGTGCCGGACAAGCTGCATTACAGCTGCCGCTTGCTGCGCAAAGCGCACCGAAGTGGTACACGAGTCGTTGTTACCGCAGATCCCACATTGCTGGCGCAGCTTGGCGAGCTGTTGTGGACTTTTTCAGGGCCTGATTTTTTGCCACATTGCACCAGCAACGCACCGGCCCACACACTGGCTGTCACACCGATACAACTTGCCGACCAGCTTCTGGGATGCCCGGCAGACAGTGTGCTGATCAACCTGGGACAGCATGCGCCAGCGCATTTTGAGCGGTTTCAGCGAGTCATCGAGGTGGCATCTGACGCGAGTGACGATATTCTCGCTGCGAGAGTCCGCTGGAAGCATTACAAAGAGCGAGGCTATGCCTTGAGAAAGCATGATTTGCCCACGGGGCGGGAGGCTGCATGAACAACGCACCCGGTCCGCCCCGCTTTGTGCCTACCCTGACAGATGTGGTGCAATTGAACAGTCATCCCGTTCAGGCTCATGCAGCCCAGCCCAACGAAGGCGAACTTGAAGATCAGATCGTTCACCGCGTGATGCAGCGGGTAGATTTGGTACTGGAGCGGCGACTACGTGAAGCGGTAGCGCAGGTGATCCTCACACACACGCAGTCACTCGGCCCCCGCCTCCGCGAGGAAATTGAACTGGTGGTTCGTGAGTCTGTTATTCAGGCCGTGGCACAGGAGCTTCCCAAGCAGCCGGTCTGACTGGTAAAGCCAACTGTTACATTGCAGTCCCTTGCTTCTTTTTGCCACTAAGGGACGCTCCTATGGTGCAGGCGTGAAAATTGCGATATGTTCGCTCGCAGGACAAAATATGTTCTTGTTCTTTGGGTCTTTTTCTTTATTTTTAAACGGAGTATCTTTATGCAAATAAAATTTAAGTTGACAGCGGTTGCTGCCTTGATTTCTCTGGCTGGTGCCGTATCAGCACAGGACATGGTCGTGAAAATCGGCCATGTCGGCCCTATTTCCGGCAGCATTGCCCACTTGGGCAAGGGCAATGAAAACGGCGCAAAAATGGCTATTGAAGATCTGAACGCCAAGGGTGTGATGATTGGCGGCAAGAAAGTCAAACTGGAACTGGCTGCGGAAGACGATGCTGCTGATCCAAAACAGGGCACGGCGGTGGCGCAAAAACTGGTGGACATGAAGGTGTCTGGCGTGATTGGCCACCTCAATTCAGGCACATCGATTCCAGCTTCAAAAATTTACAGCGCTGCTGGCATCCCCCAAATTTCCCCATCAGCGACCAACCCAGCATTTACCCGAGCTGGTTACAAAACCACCTTCCGCGTGGTGGCAGATGACGTGCATCTGGGTGGCACCCTGGGCCGTTATGCGGTTCAAACACTCAAAGGCAAATCAATTGCCGTGATTGATGACCGCACCGCTTATGGCCAGGGCGTAGCTGAAGAGTTTGCCAAGGCTGTCAAAAAAGCCGGCGGCAAAGTTGTGGCGACAGAGTTCACCACCGACAAAGCCACTGACTTCATGCCGATTTTGACCACCCTGAAAGGCAAAAAGCCTGACGTGATCTTCTTTGGCGGCATGGACGCCGTGGCGGGACCGATGATGCGCCAGATGAAGAACCTGGGCATCAAAGCCAAGTTCATGGGCGGCGATGGTATTTGCTCCACCGAGTTGGTCAAACTGGCTGGTGACGGCATGGCTGACGGCCAGGTGGTGTGCGCTGAGGCTGGCGGTGTTGAAGGTGCGCAAAAAGCCGGTATGGACAAGTTCGTTGCAGACTACAAAAAGCGCTTCGGCATCGATGTGACCGTGTATGAGCCGTATGTGTACGACGCGCTGAACATCATGGTAGCGGCCATGGTCAAAGCAGGCTCGTCAGAGCCCGCCAAATACCTGCCCGTTCTGGCCAAAACTGAAAAGTACAAAGGCGTGACAGGTGACATTTCTTTTGATGAAAAGGGCGACGTGAAAAACGGCGCTTTGACCCTGTACACCTACAAGGCCGGCAAGCGCGACCAAATCGCGGTAGTTCGCTAAGCTGCTCGGTCAGGTTTTTACCCATAAAAAAAGCCACCCTAGGGTGGCTTTTTTTATTCAGCAGGCTGAATCGCTGTTCATTAGCGCTTCTTGGCCACTGTCTTGGTGGCGTTCATGGCGGTCGTTGCGGCCGTTTTGAAGTTGGTCTCGGCCATGTCGCTGGCTTGCTTCACAGCTTTTTGCATGGATTCGAAAGCGTTGTTGGCAGCGGCTACAGCGCTTTTCATCACGGCAACAGCAGTCTCAGAACCAGCCGGTGCGTTTTTGGTGGCGCTGTCGACCAGACCCATGACTTTTTTCTGTGCGTCAGCCGTCTGGCTTTCCAGGGTCTTGCCCAAGTCAGCGCCTGCCGCTGATGCGATGTCATACAGGTGGCGGCTGTAAGCGGCTGTTTTTTCAGCCAGAGGCTGAACCATGCCGGCTTGCAAAGCCATCAATTCTTGTGCGTCTTTCACGCCCATGACGGCTTGTGCGTGGTTGCCAGCTTCTGCCAGAGCAGCCTTGGTGGCTTGCACGTTCAGTTCGACCAGTTTTTCAACGCCTTCGAAGGCTTTGTGGGTCAGACCAAACAGGGTTTCGATGTTGGCTTTGTGTGAGGCCATGATTTGTTCAGCAGTCAGCATAATTAATCTCCAGTGTTGTTTACAAATAAATTGAAAGGTCAAGTTAGCTGCTTTGCACATCATTCAAGACAACTTGAGATGAATTGCTGCACTGCAACATGAGCTTAATTATAGGGATAACCCGGGGCAATGCAAGTGGTTTATGTTGCAGCGCAACATTTTAGATTCAGTGCCCTAGTTCATACGGGTCGGTCACAATAAAGCCCTTTCAGTATCAGGTCTCGTTTTGCAAGCTTTTTACGCCGATCATTTTGTCTTGCCGCTCCCCGAGGGGCATCGCTTCCCAATGGCAAAGTACAAACTGCTGCGTGACCGGGTGGTGCAGGAGATGCCGGGCGTCAAGTTGCTTCAGGCGCCTGCCGCCAGCGACGGCGAGCTGGCGCTGGCGCATACACCGGACTACATTGCAGCGATAGCACAAGGCACGCTGCCTGCAGCTTTACAGCGCGAAATCGGGTTTCCCTGGAGTCACGCCATGGCTGAACGGGCAAGACGCTCGGTGGGTGCAACCGTGGCGGCCGCACGCGTGGCGCTGGGCCGGGACAATCACTCGCAGGATCGGGGGCAGGGTGTGGCCGCCAATATGGCAGGCGGAACGCACCATGCCTACTCCCACAAAGGTGGCGGGTTTTGCGTCTTCAATGACGTGGCGGTTGCCGCCCGATTGATGCAAGCTGAGTGGACTCGGCATTACAAGAACACCCGTCCGCCACTTCAAGTCGCCATCATTGACCTTGACGTTCACCAAGGAAACGGTACGGCCAGCATCTTTGCCAACGATGGCAGCGTGTTCACACTTTCATTGCATGGCGAAAAGAACTTTCCATTTCGCAAGGAGGCCAGCGACCTGGATGTCGAATTGCCCGACGGTTGCCGGGACACCGCTTATCTTGAGGCGCTTGAACAGGCGCTCGATGAACTGCAGCGGCGTTTTCAGCCCGGCCTGGCCCTGTACCTGGCAGGTGCAGACCCATTTGAAGGCGACCGCCTGGGCCGCCTGAAGCTGACTTACGACGGGCTGGAAGCAAGAGACTGCCGTGTCTTCGACTGGGCCTGGCAGCGCCGCATACCGCTGGCGTTTTGCATGGCCGGCGGTTACGGCCTGAAGATTGACGAGACAGTGCAGGTGCAGGTCAACACCTATCGGGTGGCTTGTGAATATTGGTACAAGTGGGCGCAGCTGACGACTTGCTGATGGCAAAATCAAAGGCCATGATGTCATCACAGCGTCCCCAACCCGAGCCACGCAGTGCCTACAAGGCCTTTCGGAATATCACCAGTCGCTGGTCGGATAACGATATGTACGGACACGTCAACAATGTCGTGTTCTATAGCTGGTTCGATACGGCCGTGAATGGGCTGCTGCTAGAGCATCGCGCAATCGACATCCATGCAGGCGGTGTCATTGGTCTGGTGATCGAAACCCAGTGCAATTACTTCGCTCCTCTGGCTTTCCCTGAAAACATTGTTGCGGGCATTCGGGTTGCGCATATCGGATCGTCCAGTGTCCGCTACGAAGTCGCGATCTTCCCCACTGACCCCAGCTTGGACAGTGCTGCCAAAGGTCACTTTGTGCATGTTTACGTTGATCGAAATACCCGCAGGCCAGCCCTGCTGCCTCTAACCCTGACGAATCTCCTGGAGACTTTGAAGTGACCCCTGTTTTCTCTCATGATGCTGCTGCCAGCGCAGTCGACCAAGCGATCCAGAGCCGCCAGTCAATACGCGATTTTTTACCAACGCCCGTACCTCGTGAAATCCTGACGCATTTGCTCGAACTGGCGGCGCGGGCGCCATCTGGCACGAACACCCAGCCCTGGAAGGTTTACGTGTTGCAAGGTGCCAGCCGCGACACGCTGGTAGACAAGGTATGTGCTGCCGGGGACGCCATCCGCGCCAACCCCGAACTGGCCAGCCAGTACAAAGAGGCCTACGACTATTACCCCGAAAAGTGGGTTTCGCCTTTTATTGACCGCCGCCGTGAAAACGGCTGGGGCCTGTATGGCCTGCTGGGCATTACCAAGGGCGACAAAGACAAAATGCACGCCCAGCAACAGCGCAATTTCAGGTTTTTTGATGCGCCTGTGGGGTTGATGTTCACGCTTGACAAAGTCATGGGACGCGGGTCGTTGGTCGACTATGGCATGTTCATGCAAAACCTGATGGTTGCCGCACGCGGTCACGGCCTGTCCACCTGCCCACAAGCTGCGTGGAATGGTTTTGCCAGCATCATCTTGCCCCACATCGGCGCGGGGCCAGACGAGATGCTGGTCTGCGGCATGTCGCTGGGTTATGCCAACGATGCGGCGCTGGTCAATACCTTTCGCACGCCACGTGTGCCGGCCAGTGACTTTACGACCTGGCTCGATTGAACGATCTACTTCCCGGGTAGCTGGACACTGTGATTAGATGACCTCATTCCTGGTCCAGCTCCTCGGAGGCCTGTCCTACGCCACCACTTTGTTCCTGATGGCGGCTGGATTGACGCTTATTTTTGGCGTGACGCGCATCGTCAACTTTGCCCATGGCAGCTTCTTCATGCTGGGCGCGCTGTTCACAGCACACTGGG
>JANNYZ010000064.1:0-18600 GCA_031410335.1 Polaromonas sp.
GTGCACAATTTCATGCGCCAGAATGCCGGCCAGCTCGGACTCATCGGCCACCCGGTCCATCAGGCCTTTGGTCACAAAAATATAACCGCCAGGCGCCGCAAAGGCGTTGAAGCCGGGGTCGTCCAGCACAGCAAACGTCCACGGTAAGTTGGGGCGTGCCGACTGCAGGCTGATCCAGCGACCCAACTGGTTCACATAGCGCTGCGTCGCCGTGTCTGGCAGCAGCGGCTTGCTACCCAGCAGAATGGCACTGAGCTGCTGGCCAATCTGGATTTCGCGCGGCTCGTCAATCTGGTCGATGGACTGGGACAGCAACTGAAACAGGTCGGCGCCCCGGTTGACTTGCGCTGCTGCAGGCACCAGCGCCGTGCCCAGCAACGCGCCTGCGAGGCCACCAGCGGGCGCTGCGGGTGCAGGGGCAGGCGCTGCAGGCTGCTGCGCCCCACCCAACATCGATTGAAACAGATTCAGCGCCCTGGCCGCATCCTGAGCGGTAGCCATGCCTGATGTGGTGCAAACCAATACGGCTGCGACGCCGGCAATAACTTGTTGTTTCATGATGATGGCTTTCGTTCGGCTCAAGGTGCTCTGTCAGGCGCTTGTGCGGCGGCTGCGGGTGCGTCAGGTGCTGGTAAGGGGTCAACATTGCGCGCCATCAGGGCTGCAGCCGCCGCAAACTGGCGTGCCTGGGCCGCATCCACCCGCAGCGCCTCGGCCTGGCTGACAGCCGCCACATTGGGCTGTGCCGTGTTCAGGTTTTCGGCACCCAGTCCGCGTATGCCCACGGTGGACGTCGCGACATTGCTGCCGGGTGCCTGCGCAGTGCCCCGGTTAAAAAAATTGGTGATGCCGCGCAGGGCACTGGTGCCCACATTGCCTGTGGAGGCGCTGCTGCTTGCCGGCGCTGTGACATCAAACATGTGAACCCAGCCCTGGGTTTTATCGGGGGTGCTGACCTTGATCCACGCGCCCTGCTTGTCGCCCAGGCGCACCACAGACGTCTGAAGCGCCAGTGCCATCATGCCGCGCGACGACTCGGTGGGTCCTTCCCGCAACTGGGCGGGGCGTTTGATCACCAGGGTTTCGCCCGGCGCCGGGGATTGAGACCAGACGGCCATGCTGCAAAACAGTGCTGCCAGCACGCCCAGCCTGGCGAGAGATGTCAATTTACTCAGTATCATGGCGCAGCTCCGTACAGGATGGAATCAACCAAGGAATTATTATGGATTTGGGTATTGCAGGCAAATGGGCGCTGGTATGCGGTGCCAGCAAGGGGTTGGGGCTGGGCTGTGCGCAGGCGCTGGTGCGCGAAGGCGTGCATGTGCTCATCGTGGCGCGCGGTGCTGACGCCCTGCAAGCAGCAGCTGCGCAATTGATGGCGGATGATGTTCGTGACGCTGGCGGCAGCGTGCAATACGTTGCGGCCGACATCACCACCGCTGAAGGCCGTGCGGCGGTATTTGCGGTGCGCAAGGACTTTGACATCGTCGTGACCAACGCAGGCGGCCCGCCGCCCGGCGACTTTCGCAGTTGGGAGCGCGATGCGTGGATCAAGGCACTTGACGCCAACATGCTCACGCCGATTGAACTCATCAAGGCAACAGTAGACGGCATGGCCGCGCGGGGTTTTGGCCGCATCATCAACATCACGTCGAGCGCCGTGAAAGCGCCGATTGATATTCTGGGCCTGAGCAACGGCGCACGCACTGGCCTGACAGGTTTTGTTGCGGGTGTATCGCGCAGCAAGCTGGCCGCCCAGGGCGTGACCATCAACAACCTGCTGCCGGGCGCCTTTGACACCGACCGCCTGAAAACCACCATGAAAGGCGCGGCCGAAAAGTCGGGCCAGCCCATTGAGTCGGTGATGGACGCACGCCGCAAAACCATTCCGGCCCAGCGCTTTGGAACGCCGGCTGAGTTTGGCGCGATTTGTGCGTTTTTGTGCAGCACCCATGCCGGCTACATGACAGGGCAAAACGTGCTGGCAGACGGCGGGGCTTATTCCGGCACTTTTTAGGCCCGCTAGCGTTTGCTGGACACCACAATCCCGCCTGCAATCAGCACAAAAGCGGCTGCATGATACAAGTGCGGCAGCTCACCCAGAAACGCGGCTGACAGCACCGCAGCAATCAGCGGCGTGAGGTTGGAGAAAAACCCGGCAATGGCCGGGCCAACCCGCTGCACGCCCAAGCCCCAGGAGCGGTAGGCCAGCAGGGCTGGGCCCAGAGACACATACAGCAGCGCAGCAGCCAGGGGCCAACCCCATGTGATGCTGGCGCTGGTCAAAGTCCATTCGCCGCCTGCCAGCAGACCCGACCAGCCCAGACCAAAGACCATTTGCGCCATCAGAAACGCCGCCCAGTCACTGCGGATTTCAGGCGCATCTTTCAGTGGTGCGCCCGCTGGCTGAAACAGCAGCCAGCTGTAAAACGCCCACGCAATGCTGGCCAGCACCATGTAAAAGTCACCCGGTACAAAATGGATATTGGCCAGCCAGGAAAGCTGGCCGCGCGACAACACCACCAGCACCCCCAGCAGCGACAGAACAGAGCCCATCACTTGCGTGCGCGTGATGCGCTGCCTGAAAAAAAGCGCTCCTGTGGCCAGCATCCACATCGGCATGCTGGCCCCGACCAGCGTGACGTTCAGAGGCGTGGACGTATGCACAGCCAGGTACATCAGCGCGTTGTAGCAGCCCACGCCCAGCAGGCCCAGCACCGCATAACGACGCCAGTTCTTCCACACGCTGCTACCAGGCAAGAGATGCTGCCAGGTAAACGGCAGCAGGAAAACAAAGGCCAGCACCCAACGCAAAAAATTCAGCGTCATGGGCGGTATCAGGTCGGCCACCAGTCTGCCCACCACCGCATTGCCGGCCCACATCAGCGGGGGGATGGTCAGCAGCAAGGCAGTGGGCAAGGTCAGTCGTTGGTTCACGGGCAAAATCTCAAATGCGAAATGTTAACAAGCGTGGCAACATAGCAGGGTTTGCCGAACACATGACCTTTAACCATTTCCCTCATTCACAGAAAGAACAACCATGACAAGCCAAACCTCCAAAGCCGTCCACATCGACCAGCACGGTGGTGCCGAAGAACTCAAACTGGTGGACGTGCAAGTGGGCGAGCCCGGTGCAGGCGAGATTCGCATTCGCCACAAAGCCGTCGGCCTGAACTACATCGACATCTACCAGCGTGCCGGCCTGTACAAGCTGCCCATGCCGCTGAGCATGGGCATGGAGGCCTCGGGCGTGATTGAAGCCGTGGGCGAAGGTGTGACACACCTCAAGGTGGGCGACCGCGCCGCCTATGCCAGCCAGCCACCGGGCAGCTACTGCGAATTGCGTGTCATGCCCGCCAAATGTGTGTGCAAGCTGCCCGACGCGATCAGTTTTGAGACCGGCGCAGCCATGATGCTCAAGGGCCTGACGGCTCAGTACTTACTGAAAAAGACGCTGCCGCAGTCGGGGTTGAAGGCCGGTGACTTTGTACTGTTTCATGCGGCTGCCGGCGGCGTCGGCCTGATTGCCTGCCAGTGGGCCAGAGCGCTGGGGTTGCAATTGATTGGCACGGCAGGGTCTGACGCCAAATGTGCGCTGGCCCTTGCCAATGGCGCATCACACGCCATCAACTATGCGACTGAAGACTTTGTCGCCCGCGTCAAGGAGATCACTGGCGGCAAAGGCGTGAGCGTGGTGTATGACTCGGTCGGCAAGGACACGTTTTTAAAGTCACTCGACTGCGTCAGCCCGTTTGGCCTGGTGGCCAATTTTGGCAATGCGTCGGGGAAGGTGGAGCCGCTGGACATTGGCTTGCTGGCCGCCAAGGGCTCTCTGTACGTGTCGCGCCCCACGCTGTTTACGCACATCGCCAGCCGCGAATCCACCCAGGCCATGGCCGACGACTTGTTTGCCATGGTGGCCAGTGGCAAGGTGACGATCCCCATTGACCAGACCTTTGCGCTGACAGATGTGGCCGACGCGCACCGCGCGCTGGAAGCACGCAAGACCACGGGTTGCACGATTTTGACTTTGTGAACTGACGCCTAAAGGATGGCAGATTGGTTGCAAAAACTTCAGGCTGACGCCAACCAGCCGCCGGCACGGCCCAGGGTGCCTTTTTACGTTCAAAACATGAAAATTGGTTCTGTAGAGCCTGTTTTCATGCATAATTTAGCCCTCCGGGCCAATGGATACGTGTGCGAGCAGCTCCTAAAAGAAGAGCAATCTGGCTGGCACCTGGTGCTGGGCAAAAGCGATGTGACCAGCCGTTTGAACCAACTCGCTGAGCTCTTACGTGATGTGGGCTTGGCTGGCGCGTGGCGCAGCGAGCAGCTGGCTGTGTGCAACAAGGCAGGCGCACAAATCGGCACGGTTGAGCGCGGCGCGGTGCGGCCGCTGGGCATTGCCACGCTGGCGGTGCATCTGGTCGGGCAAAGCCCCGATGGGCGCTTTTGGGTGCAGCAGCGGGCGTTTGACAAGCCGAATGACCCCGGCAAGTGGGACACGCTGATGGGCGGCATGGTCAGCGCCGCCGACACGGTTGAAACCGCGCTGAAGCGGGAGACCTGGGAAGAGGCCGGATTGCATATCGCCGACCTGCAGAACCTGCGCTATGGTGGCCACCAAAGCAACTGCCGCCCTTCCAGCGACGGTGCGGCGGCTTACATGCAGGAATATATTGATTGGTACGTGGCCACAGTCCCTGATGGCATGGTGCCCATCAACCAAGACGGCGAGGTGGCGCAGTTTGTGCTGATGGATGAGGCCCGGCTCCTCGCAACCATGCAGCGCGGCGAATTCACGCTTGAAGCGGCGCTGATGACAGCATCCCTGATGAAACTGCCCTAAACGTTTCAGTGGCTCAGCGGCTTCGGCGAACCCGCAGCAACTCATCAAGAATCAGGCACACAGCGCCGATGGTGATGGCGCTGTCGGCAATGTTGAAGGCCGGAAAGTGCCAGCCTGCGACATGAAAGTCGAGAAAGTCCACGACATAGCCGTAGAGCGAGCGGTCGATCACGTTGCCGATCGCGCCACCCAAAATACAGGCAAGCGCAAACGAAAATAACTTCTGACCGGCGTGTGACTTCAGCATCCACACAATAAACAGCGCCGCAGCAATGCCAACGCCGGTAAAAAACCAGCGCTGCCAGCCGCCTGCATTGGCGAGGAAAGAAAAAGCAGCGCCAGTGTTATGAACTCGAACCACATTGAAAAAGCTTGTCACCTGCGTGGCATCACCGAGCTTGTAGTAGCCCAGTATCAGCACCTTGGTGAACTGGTCTGCAATCAGAATCAACAGCGCCAGACCCAGCCACGGCAACATACCACTGGATGATTTTGTGAAGGTTGTTTTAGCCATTACGCAAACTGCCTGGTTTCACCTGCGCCGTACAGGTTGCTGGTGCAGCGGCCGCAAATCGTGGGGTGAGCGGCGTCACTGCCTACGTCCTGAACGTAATGCCAGCAGCGTTCGCATTTGGTTCCTTCCGATAAAGTCACCTCGACTGTCAAACCCCTTCCCTCAGCTTCAATAAGCTCAACATTGGAAGTTATAAAAACAAACTTTAGATCAGCTCCCAGACTGGATAGTTCTGCGTGTACGGTACCGTCACAAATGACGCCGACTTTTGCCTGCAGCGAGGAGCCTATTTGACCAGCCGTACGTTTTTCTTCAATTTTCTTGTTGACGATGTTTCGGACCTGCAGGATGTCGCCCCATTTGGCAAGTAGTGCATCATCCTGCGGTTTGAAGTCTGCGTACGTTTCCAGAAAAATCGACTCAGACGCGCCAAACGTCGCCCACGCCTCTTCAGCGGTAAAGCTCAAAAACGGTGCCATCCAGCGCAGCATGGCGTGCGTGATCTGGTGCAATGCCGTTTGCGCACTGCGGCGCGCGTGTGAGCCCGCAGCCGTCGTGTAGAGCCGGTCTTTCAAAATATCCAGGTAGAACGACCCCAGGTCTTCACTGCAATAGATTTGCAGTTTGGACACGACCGGCTGGAATTCATACACCTCGTAGTGCGAGAGAATGTCGGCTTGCAGTTGTGCGGCACGGCTTAAGGCGTAACGGTCAATCTCCAGCAGTTCATCAAACGGCACGGCATGTTTTGCCGGCTCAAAGTCGCTCACATTGGCCATCAAAAAGCGCAGCGTGTTGCGAATGCGGCGGTAGCTGTCCACCACCCGCGCCAAAATTTTGTCATCAATGCCCAGGTCGCCCGAGTAGTCGGTTGACGCGCACCACAGGCGAATAATCTCGGCGCCCAGCTTGCCCGAGACCTCTTGCGGCACCACCACATTACCTTCGCTCTTGCTCATCTTGCGGCCCTTGCCGTCCACGGTAAAGCCGTGCGTCAGCAAGCCTTTGTACGGCGCGCGGTCGTACATGGCACACGATGTGAGGAGTGAGGAGTGAAACCAGCCCCGGTGCTGGTCGTGGCCTTCCAGGTACAGGTCTGCTGGCCAGGTCGATTGCGCGGCGTGGCTGTGTTTGAGCACGTGGTCGTGCGTGGTGCCGGAGTCAAACCACACGTCAAGAATATCGGTGCTTTTGATGTAGTTGGGCGCATCGTCGCCGATGATGGACTCGGCAGTTGCCTTGCTCCAGGCTTCAACGCCGCCTGTCTCCACCATGCTGGAAGCCAGGTCCATAATTTCCATGGTGCGCGGATGTAGTTCGCCTGTGGCGGTGTGGATAAAAAACGGCAGCGGCACGCCCCAGTTGCGCTGGCGGCTGACGCACCAGTCGGGCCGGCCAGCAATCATGTCGCGCAAACGGCCTTTGCCGTTCTCGGGGTAAAACTTCGTTTGCTCAATCGCATCGAGTGCCAGCTGACGCAGCGTTTTAGGCGCTTTGTCTTTGGTGAACACGCCTTCGCCTTCGTCCATGCGCACAAACCACTGCGCCGCTGCACGGTAAATCACCGGCGTTTTATGCCGCCAGCAATGCGGGTAACTGTGCTCGATGTTGACGGTGGCAAACAAGCGGCCGTGTTCGCGCAGCTTGTCGATCACCAGCGGCGCAGCTTTCCAGATGTTCAAGCCGCCAAAAAACGGCAAGTCATCAACATAGCGGCCATTGCCCTGCACCGGGTTCAGGATGTCGTCAGTGGCAATGCCGTTGGCAACACAAGAGTTAAAGTCTTCGACGCCGTAAGCAGGTGACGAATGCACGATACCCGTGCCGTCGTCGGCGGTGGCGTAGTCGGCCAAGAAGACCGGGCTGAGGCGTTTGTAACCGGCATCCACGTCATAGAAAGGATGCATGAACTTGAGCAAGTCCAGGTTTTTTCCCTGGGTGGTGGCAATCACCTGGCCAGTGAGCTGGTAACGCTCCAGGCACTTTTCAACCAGAGACTCGGCCAGCATCAAAATACCGCGCTCAGTGTCTACCAGCGCATAGGTCAGTTCCGGGTTCAGGTTCAGGGCCTGGTTGGCGGGAATGGTCCAGGCGGTGGTGGTCCAGATGACGGCAAACGCGTCTTTGCTCAGGTGTTTCAGGCCGAACGCAGCAGCCAGCTTGTCGGGCTCTGCACTTTTAAAACCCACGTCGAGCGTTTGAGATTTTTTGTCGGCATATTCAATCTCAAACTCGGCCAGCGACGAGCCACAGTCAAAACACCAGTACACCGGCTTCAAGCCCCGGTACACAAAACCGCGCTCCATGATGCGTTTGAGCGCACGTATTTCATTGGCCTCGTTGGCGTAGTCCATCGTGCGGTAAGGGTTGTCCCATTCGCCCAATACGCCCAGTCGTTTGAAGTCTTCGAGCTGACCTGCGATTTGCTCGGTCGCAAAAGCGCGGCTTTTTGACTGCACCTCGTCGCGGCTCAAATTGCGGCCGTGCAGCTTTTCAATCGCGTTTTCAATCGGCAGGCCGTGACAGTCCCAACCCGGCACGTAGATCGCGTCCAGGCCCTTGAGCTGGCGCGCCTTGACGATCATGTCTTTTAAAATTTTGTTGACCGCATGACCGATGTGAATCTTGCCGTTGGCATAAGGCGGGCCGTCATGCAGCACAAACTTGACCGCGCCGGCACGGGCGATGCGCAGCTTTTTGTAGATGCCTTTGTCCTCCCATTCTTTGACCCAGCCCGCTTCACGCTTGGGCAAATCGCCGCGCATCGGGAACGGCGTGTCGGGCAGGTTCAGGGTGCTGCGGTAGTCGGTCTTTGTGGTGTCTAGTGTCGTATCGGTCATGGCAATCGCTTGGGGTGTCATTGCGGACTTGATCCGCAATCCGGAAATTTGGGGAAGAGACGAAAAATGACGGGCCCAACCCGTATGGGTCGATCGTCTAAATTCGGTCGCGCGTGGTCTGGCGGGCGCACTCGTTGTGCATGTTGGCAAAAAACGCGCGTGCGTCGTCACAGTCCTTAGCGATGCCTGTTTTAAGCGCATCCAGACCGTCGTATTTCAATTCGTCATGCAATTTGTGCAGTAGTTCCACGCGCACGATTTTACCGTACCCACCCTCGGTGCCCAAGGCTGCTGGCCAGTCCAGGCAGTAGGTCTCCAGCAGCACGCGCCCGCCGTTCACGTCGCTGGCGTCTATCGACGGGCGTATGCCCAGATTGGCTACGCCGATCAGTGGCTTGTCGGCCAGGCCAAACACATGCACCGCAAAAATGCCGCTGGCCGCAGGATTCCAGTGAGAAAAGCGCAGATTCAGCGTGCGAAAGCCCAAATCACGGCCCAGTTTGCGGCCATGCACCACATGGCCAGAAATGCTGTACGGCCTGCCCAGCAAACTGGCTGTTTGCACCATGTCGCCTGCGCCCAGTGCCTGCCGCACCGCGGAGCTCGAAACGCGTGTGCTCTGCACCTCGTAGCTGTTCATTCGCGCCACATCAAAACCCAAACGCTGGCCCGCGGCATCCAGCATGGCGTAGCCGCCCGCCCTCTTGGCACCAAAGCGAAAGTCGTCGCCTACCAGGATGTATCTGGCCCCGAGACCCTGCACCAGCACGTCGTCAATGAAATTTTCCGGGGGTTGGCTGGCCAGACGCGCATCAAACGGCAGCACAACGGCCTGGTCAATGCCGCAGGCCGCGAGCTCTGTCAGCTTGTCACGCAGCGTGGCGATGCGGGGCGGGGCAAGTTCAGGCTTTTTGGCCAGCGCCGCAAAATAGTCGCGCGGATGCGGCTCAAACGTCATCACGCAACTGGGCACCCCCCGGTGCTGCGCTTCGTTTTTAAGCAAGGCAAGCATGGCCTGGTGACCACGATGCACGCCGTCGAAATTGCCAATCGTCAAGGCGCAGGCACTGGCAAGCTGGGGGTGGCGGTAACCGCGAAAGACTTTCATCGCCTGATTATCGTTTTAATAGCATATGGCGCGGGTTAATCAGCGCTTATGAGCCTCTTGTCATGATTTACCTGTATATTGAAGGGGTGACGTGACAGCGTTTTTCCATTTTTTCAATGGAGGTCAGGTTTGAAGGTCTTGAAGCTATCAGCGCAAGGGCTGCCTCAGTCGTGGATCAGCCTGGAAGAAGCCGTACTTCACTACGCCGCCGACGAGGTGCGTTGGGAAATGGGCGCGCATGTCGCTACCTTTCATGGTGGGCACAACGCCAGGACGGGCGACCAGTCCATCATCACCATCAACAGCATCATTGGCACCAAGGGCGTGCCCAAAATCAACCCGTTTGAGCTCAAGCCGGGCCTGACCAACGGCAAGCTGTTTGTACGCGACCGCAATGTGTGCGCCTACTGCGGCCAGCACTTTCATGAAGAAGAGCTGACGCGCGAACACATCATTCCTTTCGCGCAAAAAGGCATCGATACCTGGATGAATGTGGTCACCGCCTGCCGCGCCTGCAACCACCGAAAAAGCAGCCGCACACCTGAACAGGCCGGCATGCCGCTGCTGTACACGCCCTACGTGCCCAGCCTGTGGGAAGACTTCATTTTGCGCAACCGCCGTATTCTGGCTGACCAGATGGAGTTTTTGATGGCACACATTCCGAAAACGTCACGCCTGCACGCGTGAGCCCCTTTCGCTCTACTGGCCTGTAGCGGTTACTCCGCAGGTCACACGAAATGTGGCAGATGAACCCGAAGGAAATGCCGTAAATGTCACCCCGGTGACCTGCAGCGCAGAAAGCGTCAATGGAAAGGGGGCAACCGTAACAGAGGCGGCAGGTGTTGACGTGAACGTCACAGTGGTGCAGTCAAGTCCTGTAGCTGCGGGGTCCAGGAATGTACTGCCCGCCGCAGATGCCGGCCCAAGGTTGGCTATCGTCACCGTGTAGGCAGTGGTGCTGCCCGCTACCAATGTGCTTACACCGTTCGTCTTGGTGATCTGCAAATTGGTGCTGGGCCCCACATTGGTGATCACTGTCGCGGTGTTGTTGGCGGTTGTGCGGTCACTGCCGGCTCCTCCGGCAAAAGTAGGACTTCCTGACACCGTGATGGTGTTGGTGGCCGAAGTTAAGACTGCCAATGTGCTGCTGCCACGCTGCGTGATGGTGATCGTGCAAAAGGCACCGGACGGCGCGCTCGCAAAAACACCGGTGACCTGCAATTGACCCGACACCACCGCAGTCGAGGTGGTACAGGCGCCCCCTCCCGAGGCAACGGCGGTCACAGCGGCAACAGACGGTGTCAGCAAGGAAGGTATGGTGTCGGTAAATGTGGTGCTTGCTGTTAATGGCCCGAGATTCGTCACCGTCAGGATGTACTGCATGGTGCCACCCCCAGGCACGGTGATCTGCGAGGTCGTTGTGGCGCCAGACGTGCCAACACGCTGCGCTTTGTCACCCTGAAAGTCTGATATGCGCAAGGTAAAGGTGCCTTGCGCCGCCGCAGTGTTGGTACCGGCAGTGGTGGTCAGGCTGCCCGAGGGTATGGTGTTGGGGTAAATCTCGGCAACCGTTGCCGACACCACCACCGAAAAGGAGCAACTGCCGCCATTTGGATTGCCGCCTGCAATAAAAGCACCCGCCGGAATGGAGAAGCTGGTGGCGCCCACAACGGCAGTCAGGGTCGTCACCGACGGTCGGGTGGCAGCGGCACCATTGCTAAAACACACCAGAGCGGTGCTAAGTGGGTTGGCAACCACCATATTGGCAGGGAAGTTGTCGGTCAATACTGCGTTGGTAAATATCGGTACATAGTTCGGATTGTTAATCGTCACCGTGAGAGTGCTGGTTCCCGTACTGGATGCCGAACTGGCTGGGTTAAAAGTCTTGGTGACCGTCGGCAGTGCGGGCTGGTCTATGCAACTGCCCGTATCGCCATAGGGCGCACCAACTGCACCTGCCGCAGCAGAAGTCACCGCACTGGAATTAAGGGTCGCCGAGTTGATCAGGAAATTGGCACTTTGGTTATCAGTAAAGTAGATGCCGTTGGTCGTTGGGTCAAGTGCGAGTCCGAAAGTGTTGCCATTGCTCACCCCGGCCGCTGAAAAGGTCGCGGTGGAAGCCACCATCACGTTGTTCAAATTCAGCCCCGTCCGGTTGGGTGTCAGCGACATGACCCGATTGGGATTCGAATTGGTGAGGTAGTAGATCTTTTGATTGGTACGGTCAAAAAAGAGGTCGCCACTGGTACCTGTGATGGGGTAGGTTACGGTACCTGTTGCGGTCGTTGAGACAATGGTTTTCCAGGAAACAGCCGCGGGGAAATCCGGATCCAGCAGCCCGACCATGGCCACAATCGTACCGGCTGTGCTTGTGCCGGCAAGTGGAACGTTGGCCACTGCTGCCGTTCCGCTTGCAAGGACGTACATCAACCTGTTGGTATTGTCTGAGTTGTCAAACGTGCCACCGATGTAGTTACCGGTCGGCGCAGTGGTAACAACGCCTAAATTAGTGGTGTATGTGATACCAGCCGGTATGGTGATAGCACCCTGATTGGTAAAAGTGATGGTGCCGTTGACATTGTCAAACGTAGCTCTAAGCATGCCGGGGACGTTAACTCGCTGATTTGCATTTGAGAAATACAATGACCCTGTGCCCCCAAAAACGCCCAAAGCATTTCCGCTGGTACCAACGACCCCGTTAGCTGTCAGCACCGCGTTGGGCGGAGCTGCAACATTGACAAATGCGTTGGTGGTGCGGTTGAAGTAAGCAATCGACGCGCCCGCTGCGTTGGAAATACCCCAGAAAGCTGTGCAGGCAGATGGAGATTGGGCGCTGGCCGAAACAGAAAACCCCAAGCTTAGGCTGAATGTAGCCAGCACCAACAGAAGACGGTAAAGGGTTGTCAAAACAGACTCAGCATCTGATGTGGGAAAAACATAAATCAACCATGGATTTGTTCAACTATCTTTGACTATCCCTCAGGACCCAGAATGGGGCACGTGAGAACACTGAACTAAGGATGGTCATCGTGACATTGTCCTACATGACGTTGCTTTTACGCAAATACTCCGGCCGTATCTTGCATACGGCTTGACACTTCACCCAGATGATGGGTCGTGTCACCGAATGTCATCTCCAGTTGGGTCAGCTTTTTGAAGTAATGGCTGACGATGTACTCGTCTGTCACGCCGATGCCGCCGTGCAGTTGCACAGCCTCCTGACCGACTTTTCGCATCGACACGCCCAGCTGGTACTTGGCTCTGGCCATCGCGGCCGAGCGCTCGGCCGCTGGGGCGTTGAGTTTCAGGCTGGCGTAGTAGCTCATGGACCTGGCGAGTTCGAGTTGCATTTTCATGTCGGCTACACGGTGGCGCAGGGCCTGGAAGCTGCTGATCAGAACGCCAAACTGTTTGCGGGTGTTCATGTACTCGACGGTAATCGCCAGGGTTTTGTCCATCACGCCAATCGCTTCAGCGCAGGTGCTGGCAATACCGATGTCCATTGCATGGGCCAGAGCCGCCTGACCATCCAGCGTTATAAGTCTTGCAGGCGCATGGTTCAAAATCACTTCAGCGGCGCGACCGCCGTCCTGGGTGACATAGCCTTTGGTGCTTACCCCAGCGGCTGTGCGCTCGACCAGAAACAGCGCCATGGAGCCGTTCAGCATCGCCGGAACCATAAAACCGTCCGCGTGGTCGCCGCCAGGTACTATGCTTTTAGTAGCTGTCAGCGCATATGTTTGCTGGTCTAGAGTCGCTTTTGCCTCACATTTTGAGGCGTTGTAGCGGGCTGCGCGCTCCTGGTACGCCAAAACCACCAAACTTTCACCGCTGGCAATTTTGGGCAGCCATTCAGATTTGAGCGCGGCAGGCGCGTAGCCTGCCAGCACAGCACCGGCGATCAGCGTTTGACCCAGTGGCTCCAGAACCATACCGCGACCCAACTCTTCCATGACCACCATGCCCTCGGTGGACCCCATACCCATACCGCCATCGTCTTCGGGCACGTACAGGCCTGTCAGACCCAGTTCGGCCATCTCGCCATAGGCTTCTGGCGAAAAACCGCCCGCTTTGGTGATGCTGCGGCGACGCTCGAAGTCATAGCCTTTGTCTACCCACTTTCGCACTGCGTCACGCAATTGTTCCTGGTCGTCTGTGAAATCGAAATCCATGTTCTAACTCCTGTGGGCCTGTGTCAATTAACCAAGTACAAATTGCGCGACGATGTTTCGCTGCACTTCGTTGCTGCCGCCGTAAATAGTGGTTTTGCGCATGTTGAAGTAAGTGCTTGCGAGTGGCGCATTACCCCAAATACCGCCTGGATAGTCGCCTTGCCAGCCAGCTTCCATGGCTTCTTCAATGAACGGCAGCGCAAAGGGTCCTGCGGCCAGCATCATCAGCTCTGCATAGCGTTGCTGGATTTCGCTGCCTTTGATTTTGAGCAGTCCTGCAATGTCAAGGGAGTTTTTGCCCGACTTTTCATTGGAGAGAACGCGCAGCACCAGCATTTCCAGAGCTACCACATCCACCTCAAGCTTGGCGATTTCGTCTCTGAAGCGGGTGTCCTCCCAGACGCCTTCAGCTTTGGCGATTTTTTTCAGCCGCTCCAGCTCGCGCTTGCTGCGGTTGACGTCGGCGATGTTGGTACGTTCGTGGCTGAGCAAATGCTTGGCATAGGTCCAGCCCTTGTTCTCTTCACCAATCAGGTTGTTGGCAGGCACTTCCACGTTGTCAAACCACACCTCATTGACCTCGGCCTCACCGTCCAGCAGCACAATCGGTTTGACGCTCACGCCGGGCGACTTCATGTCGATGAGTAAAAACGAGATGCCGGTTTGCGGCTTTCCTTCGTTGCTGGTGCGCACCAGGCAAAAAATCCATTCGCCGTACTGGCCCAGCGTGGTCCAGGTTTTTTGGCCGTTCACGATGTACTTGTCGCCAGCGCGTTCAGCCTTGCATTTGACCGAGGCCAGATCGGAGCCTGAGCCGGGCTCGCTGTAGCCCTGGCTCCACCAGACTTCGCCGCTGGCAATGCCAGGCAAAAAGCGCGCTTGCTGTTCGGCGTTGCCAAAAGCCATGATGACAGGTGCCACCATCACCGGGCCGAAGGGCACCACGCGCGGGGCGCCAGCCAGGGCGCATTCTTCTTCAAACAGGTGTTTTTGCACCGCGTTCCATCCAGGGCCGCCAAACTCTTTGGGCCAGCCATGGCCTAACCAGCCTTTTTTACCCAAAATCTTGGCCCAGCGCTGCATGTCGTCACGCGTTTGGCGCAGTGCGTTGCGCACCTTGTGCTGTATGTCCGCGGGCAGATTGGCATGAACCCAAGCGCGAACGTCCTCGCGAAATTGCTGTTCTTCAGGGGTAAAAGCTAAATCCATCGGTATCTCCGTATGTCAGGTAGGCTGTTCAGATAACTGTTTTTAGCACGAATGTGCGCGCAACCATGTCAAAGTCGTGACTTGGCCACTGTCAGCATGGTCATAATCTTTCGTGCCATGACCTCAGTCGCCCCTCTACCCACCAAAAATATCGTCCTTTTGATTTCGGGCACAGGCAGCAACATGCTGGCCATTGCCGAGGCTGCGCAAAAGGAAAAGTGGCACGATACGCTAGGGGCCCGCCTGGCATGCGTCATCAGCAACCGGCCCGGTGCCGAAGGGCTGGCACTGGCCGCCCAGCACGGCATCACCACTCAGGTCATTGACCACAAGCAATTTGATTCCCGCGACGCTTTTGACGCGGCTTTGCAGACCGCCATCGACAACTACCAGCCCGTTCTGGTGGTACTGGCGGGATTCATGCGCATTTTGACGCCCGGTTTTGTGGCGCACTATGCGGGCAAACTGATCAATATCCACCCTTCGCTGCTGCCTGCGTTTACAGGACTTGATACCCACCAACGCGCCATCGATGCAGGCTGCGAGCTGGCCGGAGCCACAGTGCATTGGGTCACGGCCGAGCTTGACCACGGCCGCATCGTGGCACAAGCGGTTGTGCCTATCCTGCCGGGCGACACAGCAGATACGCTGTCTGCCCGAGTGCTCAGTCAGGAGCATCTGCTGTACCCGCAAGCGGTGCGAAGCTTGTTGCAACAGCTTACAAAGTCCGCCGATTGAAATTGAAGGTTATTCAAAAGAATTGAATCTGTGGCGCGCACGCTGCCGTATTCATTTCAGCCGCTTGAATCAGTCTTGATTTCGGCTTTTGTTTAACGTCATTTCAATTTAACTTCATAGGACTTCACATGAAAATTTCCCGTAAATTCGCAGCTGTCACGATGGCCGTCATGCTGGGCCTAGGCGCAGCCTCTTCTTTCGCCCAAGTCATGGTGGGCGGCGCCCCGATGCTGGCTTCAAAAGACATCATTGACAACGCCGTCAACTCCAAAGACCACACCACCCTGGTGGCTGCTGTCAAGGCTGCTGGCCTGGTTGACACACTCAAGAGCGCTGGCCCCTTCACCGTGTTTGCACCGGTCAATGCCGCATTTGCTGCCCTGCCAGCTGGCACGGTAGATACCCTGCTCAAGCCTGAAAACAAAGGCATGTTGACGGGCATCCTGACCTACCATGTGGTGGCAGGCAAGATGGACGCAGCCGCATTGACCAAAGCCATCATGGAAGGCAAAGGCACGGCGACTTTGAAAACCGTCGCAGGCGGTACGCTGACAGCCAAAGCGGCTGGCGGCAAAGTCATGGTGACGGATGAAAAAGGCGGCACCGCGACGGTCACTATTGCTGACGTGTACCAGTCCAACGGCGTGATTCACGTCATCGACAAAGTGCTGTTGCCAAAGTAAGCGGACTGTTAGCAGACATGCCGCCTCGCCCTTTCAGGGTTGAGGCGGCATTGTTCGTTTTGCTGGTGTATCGCTTTTTCACCAAAAGAAAAACTCATTTCCCGCACATCACTTGATACTCTGGCCTAACGTGCGGACACTTGGACGATCAAACTCCAAGGAAATGAGACATGGCAAGCACGATAGGATGGATTGGTTTGGGCCGCATGGGCGAGGCAATGGTCAAACGCCTGCTCAAGGCCGGTCACCCGGTCAGCGTATGGAACCGCACCGCTGCAAAGGCGGAGCCGCTGGTTGAGTACGGCGCCACCATCGCCCCCAACAAGCTGGCACTGTCCGGCTGCGATGTGGTTTTCACGATGGTGTCCACAACGGACGATTTGAAAGAAGTTTTGTTTGGCGCAGGCGGCCTGGTTTCAGGTAGCACCAAGCCTAAAGTGGTGGTGGACAGCTCGTCCATTTCCCAAGAAGGGTCAGCCGAAATTCGCGCGCAGCTTGAAGCGCTTGGCGTGGCCTATTTGTGCACCCCCGTGTCCGGCAACGCCAAAGTCGCCAAGGCGGGAAAGTTGCTCACGGTCTCAAGCGGCCCCAAAGCCCTGTACGACCAGGTTGAGCCCTTCTTGCAGGCGATGGCCCGCAAGGTGATGTGGGTTGGCGAAGGCGAGCTGGCGCGAGTCTGGAAGATTGCGCACAACACGATGTTTGGCGTGGTCATTCAAAACCTGTGTGAGATCACGGTGCTGGCTGAAAAAGCCGGCATTCCGCGCCATGTGTTTCTCGAAAGCATCAATGACTCGGTGCTGGGCTCGATGTACACCCGCTACAAAACCCCCATGCTGACCAACCTGACCTTTGATCAGGTCACGTTTACGCCCAAGCTGCTCCTGAAAGACATGGATTTGGGCATGGCGGCAGCGAAAAGTTACGGTGTGGCCATGCCCGCTGCTGCGGCGACGCGTGAATCGGTCTCGCGCATGGTCGGCCGAGGCCATGACAACATTGACTTTGCCGTGCTGCTGGCCGAGACAGCCAAAGACGCGGGGCTTGAATTGAAGTCTGAAAACGTGAAGATGAGCGACGGCCTGGAAAGCTAGCCATGACCTCTACGCTCTACGTACCGTTCGCCCTGAGCTTGTCGAAGGGTTTATGCGGCTTCGACAAGCTCAGCCCGAACGGTGAGCTTCCATGACCCGTACCTTGATCAAAGGCGCAACCATCATCACGATGGACGCGCAGGGTGATTTGCCGCAGGGTGATATCTTGGTCACGGGTGACACTCTCACCGACATCGCCCCCGTGATTCATGCAGATGACGCTGCGGTCGTTGATGGCACGGGTTTCATCATCATTCCGGGCTTGATCAACGCCCACATGCACACCTGGCAAACCGCGCTGCGCGGCCTGGCAGCCAACTGGACGCTGATGGAGTACTTCCAGAAGATGCATGCCGGACTGGCGACTGTCTTTACCCCGCAAGACCTGCACATCGCCACGCTGATGGGCGCGCTGAACCAGATCAATTGTGGCACCACCACACTGGCTGACTGGTGCCATAACAACCCCACCCCCGCACACAACGATGCAGCCATTGCTGGCCTGCTGGAGTCGGGCATACGCGCCGCGTTTTTTCATGGCACCCCCAAGCCCGACCCCAAGCCGGGGCAAACACCGTTTTGGGAAGTGCCGCATCCGCGTGCCGAAGTGGAACGGCTGCTCCAAGCGCACCAGGGCCAGCCACTGCTCAGCGTGCAGGCTGCTGTGCTCGGGCCGCATTACTCCACGTTAGACGTTGCCATGCATGACTTTGCCATGGCCAAAGACCTGGGGCTGATCGCCTCCCTGCACCAGGGGGGCGGCCCAGCCCGCACACCTGATGGCTGGGAAAAGCTGGAGGCGGCAGGGTTGCTGGGCGACAACATCAACATCGTGCACGGCCATGCACTAACGGACAAGCAGCTCAAACGCTTTTGTGACCTCGGCATGAGCTTTTCGGCCGCGGCTGAAAGTGAAATGAGCCAGGGCCACGGCTTTCCCATTACCGGGCGGCTCAAAGCCATAGGCAAAGCGCCGTCGCTGGGCGTGGACCTGGAAAGTGTGCTCAGCGGCGACATGCTCACTCAGGCGCGTGTGGCGCTCGGCATGCAGCGCAGCCTAGACAACTTTGCCTTTCGCGGCGCGCATGGAGGCATTCCGCCTACATCGACCGTTACCACTCGTGAAGCGCTGGCCTGGGTCACGGTCGAAGGCGCGCGCATGCTCAAGCAATCACACCGCATTGGTTCGTTGGCCGCTGGCAAGCAGGCTGACCTGGTGATGGTGCGGGCCAGTGACCTGAACATGCAGCCCGTACACGACGCCGTCAGTACCGTGGTGATGCAAACCAGCCTGTCCAACATCGACAGCGTGATGGTGGCAGGCCAGTGGAGAAAGCGCCATGGACAGTTGCTCAATGTGGATCTGAAGCCCAAACTTGCGGCGCTAAAAGCC
>JANNYZ010000065.1:0-8279 GCA_031410335.1 Polaromonas sp.
AAACGTGGTTTCAACGTCTTGCCATGTCAGGTTGCGCGCGACCAGCCAGGCTTCCACCCGCGTGACTTTGCCGTCACGAAAAGACGGCGTGCCCGCAATATCTCCCGTGAATTCGCCCTTTGCATCACGCACCAGGTCAATCGCAATCAGCTCTTTCACGCCAAAAGCATCAGCAATCGGACGGGTAACAAACTCATTGGTAGCTGTGACAACGATAACCGTATCACCCGCCTGTTGATGCCCCTGAACCAGATTCAAAGCCGGTTTTTGGATACCTTTTAACACCACAGCGTCCATGAAACGTGCGTGAGCAGCTATTGATTCAGTAGCGCCTTTGTCACGAATGGCCTGTGTGGCAAAGCGCACGTAGTCGTGAATATTGAGTGTGCCGTCACGGTATTGGGCAAAAAAAGCGTCGTTGGCACGGCGAAACTCCTCGCCATCACGCCAACCCAGCGCAATGGTAAATTCGTTCCACTCGTAGTCAGAGTCAAAGGGAATCAGGGTGTGATCCAGATCAAACAGGGCAATTTTCTTTTTCATTCACTCACTTCACTTGCTTTATTCGCTTTCCAGCATCGCCTTGATCAAAGGCACGGTAATGACACGTTGCGTTTGCAGGGCGTACCCATCGAGCTGGTCGAGCAGCTGCATCAGGCTGCTCAGGTCGCGTGAAAAGCGGCTGAGCACAAAGCTGATGACCTCGTCACTTAAAAAAATACCCCGCGCATCGGCCTCCATACGCAGCACGGCGCGGCGTTCAGGCTCGCTCAGGGCATGCAGCTCATACACGTGACCCCAGCCCAGGCGGCTGCGAAGGTCGTCGCGCAGTTGCAGGTCGGCAGGCGGCACACTGCCTGCAGCGAGCACGCCACGCGGGTGACCGTCAGGGCTGCTGACAGCGTTGACAAACCAGTTGAACGCGGCCTGCTGCTGCACGGCGGTGTACAGGTGGCATTCGTCCAGAACCACCGCCACCCAGGCTTCATTGAACTCGGGCGGTTCGGTAACAGATGCGTCCAGCCACCCCACGCGCGCGCCCTGCTGCTGCAAGGCGCCCACCGCGGCCTTGAGTAAATGGGTTTTGCCGCTGCCGGGCTCGCCCCACAAGTAAGTGGGCACTGGCGAGCGCAAACTGCTGCCCGACCAAAGCTGCAAATGCGACAGGGCCGCCGCGTTGGGCCCGGCAAAAAAATTGCTGAAGGCAGGCGCAGTCGCCAAGCCGATGTCTAACGCGATTTGCTTCATGCGGGTAGCGTCATTGCCCTTTGTAGAGCCTGCTGCCCATGTATCGCTGTTTGATACGACGTATGGCCACCAACAGCACGGCGCTGGCGGGCAGCGCTATCAGCACACCGACAAAACCAAACACCTGGCCAAACGCCAGCAAAGCAAAAATAACCGCCAGCGGGTGCAGGCCAATCCGCTCGCCCACCAGGCGCGGCGTGAGGACCAGGCTTTCCACCACCTGGCCAATGCCGTACACCACAGCCACCATCACGATGGCCTTGATCGACGCAAATTGCAGCAATCCGGCCAGGATGGCCAGGATCAAACCAATGCCAAAGCCGAGGTAAGGGATAAACATGGCCAGCCCGGTGAATATGCCAATCGGCAAGGCCAGATCAAGGCCAAACAACGCCAGGCCAATCGCATAAAAAGCCGCCATGATCAGCATGACGAGCAGTTGCCCACGCAAGTATTGGCCGAGCACCGAGTCCGCCTCGTCCGTAAAACTGTCAAAAGCACTTCGCATGGGGGTTGGCACCAGTTCCAGCAGGCGGGCGACAAACTTGTCCCAGTCCATCAGCAGGTAAAACAGCGCCACAGGTATCAGCACCGCGTTGCCAATGATGGCCAGCGCCACGCTGCCGCCCAGACGCAGCGACGACAGCAGCGAGCCAAACATTTCTTCGTAGTTGGCATTCAGGTATTTGAGCGCCACCGCTTTCAGGCTGCCCAGGTCCAGCGACACCTTGATGCCGAACTGTGCGAGCCAGGGTGTCAAACCCGTATTGAGCTTGTCAAACAACAGCGGCACCTGTTCGCGCATCAACGGTATTTCTTTGGCCACGATGGGCACGATCATCAACAGCAGGCTCAAGGCCAGCAAGATGAACAGCAACTCCACCAGGATGACGGCCACCACACGCGGCAGCCGCCCCTTGCCCATGTCGTCAAGCTTGTTGACCAGCGGCGTGAGCGCATACGCCAGCACCGCAGCCACCACAAATGGCGTCAGCACCGGGCCCAGCAGCCAGAGCGCCAGCACCATCAGCGCGGCAATCAGGCACCAGGCGGACGCGCGTTTTTGAGTGTTGGTGAACTGCATAGAGCCTTTAGAATGTGGGGTTAATTCTATCGGGGTCGCGCCGCACGACACCACACTGCTTTCCTAATTACCCATGACGACTCCAAACACCACTCCCCCCATCAGCTACAAAGACGCCGGCGTTGACATTGACGCAGGTGACGCGCTGATTGAACGCATCAAGCCGCTGGCCAAAAAAACCATGCGCGAAGGCGTGCTGGCTGGCATTGGCGGCTTTGGTGCCATGTTTGAAGTGTCGAAAAAGTTCAAGGAACCCGTGCTGGTCAGCGGCACAGACGGCGTGGGCACCAAGCTTAAATTGGCCTTTGAATGGCAAATGCACGACACCGTGGGCATAGACCTGGTGGCCATGAGCGTGAACGACGTGCTGGTGCAGGGCGCAGAGCCGCTGTTCTTCCTCGATTACTTTGCCTGTGGCAAGCTGGATGTGGATGTAGCCGCTGCGGTGGTGGGCGGCATTGCCAAGGGCTGCGAGCTGAGCAACTGCGCACTGATAGGCGGCGAAACCGCAGAAATGCCGGGCATGTACCCGGCAGGCGAATACGACTTGGCCGGGTTTTGTGTGGGCGCGGTTGAAAAATCAAAAATCCTGAGCGGCGCTGGCGTTACGCCCGGCGACGTGGTGCTCGGCCTGGCCAGCAGCGGCGTGCATTCCAACGGCTTTAGCCTGGTGCGCAAATGTATTGACCGTGCGGCAAACAACCTGCCTGAAAAGCTGGACGGCAAACCCTTCAAGCAAGCCGTGATGGAACCGACACGGCTGTATGTGAAAAACGTGCTGACTGCGCTAGCCATTCACCCGATCAAGGCGCTGGCCCACATCACCGGCGGCGGTTTGCTGGAAAACATTCCCCGCGTGCTGCCCGAAGGCACAGCCGCGCATCTGGACAAAGGCAGCTGGCCGCAAACCGAGCTGTTTGCCTGGCTGCAAAAAACGGCGGGTATTGACGACATCGAGATGAATCGCACCTTCAACAACGGCATCGGCATGGTGGTGGTCATTGATGCTGCACATGCCGCCGCAACAGCTCAAACCCTGCGTGATGCAGGCGAGCAGGTCTACCCGATTGGCGTGATCGCGGCCAAGGGCGCTGGTGCCAGCGTGGTGGTCAGCTAAGCGTTACTTGACAGTACTCAGGTTCGTGTTGACGGCAACACCACATAGAACTGCGCTGACAAGTAAGGCTGGCTCAAACCGAGCCGGGCCATGTCGGCAGCGTTGTTTTGGGGCTGGTAGGCTGTGACCAAGGCCTCTCGCACGCCAAACACCGCATCGCTGTCCAGGTACGGGTCTTCGGGGTCAAACAATTCAGTCACCAGCGTCTGGTAGCCCGCAGCTTCAACAATGATGTGAAAGTGCGCTGGCCGCCACTGTGAACGCCCGGATGCCCTGAACAGCTTGCCAATCGGCCCATCTGTCGGGATGGAATACGGCTTGGGCCGTATCGTCAACAACTCGAAACCGCCCGCTGCATCGACCTTGAACTGGCAGCGAAGGTTGTCTTGTGACTGCTCAGGGTCTTGCTGCCAGTACAGGCCGTTGTCGGCGTTTTGCCAAAAATCAATCGTGGCATTGGTAATTGGCTGACCGGACTCGTTTTTGACTGTCCCATGCAGCAACACCACCTCGCCGGGGTTGTCTGCCAGCAGATTGACAGGCGTTGTCATCCACGGCGAGCCTCGGGCATGAAACGGCCCCAACACACTGCCCGGCGTGGTGCCTGGCCTGGAGGACATCAAATCCACCAGAGACGACAGGCCGAACACATCGGACATCAGTGAAAACTCACTGCGCGAATCGGTGGTGATGTGCGCTGCCTCATGCAAAAAGACAAGGCTAGAGCGCCACTCGTCGTGGGTCAGCTGCGCTTCCAGCGCAAACGCATGCAGGTGCTTGACCAGTTGCTCCAGCAAATGCCGGCTGCGCTCGTCGCTGATGCCCGCAAAGCTGCGCTGCACCACAGTGGTCAAATTATCACAATGGATGTTTTTCATGGCCCAACCCCAACCTCGCGTTAAAATCTAAAAATAATCGATTAAAAAACTGCAAAAACAAAACCACATGGCACGCAAATCTGCTCTTTCCGTTGTCTCGCCCAGCACGGGCATTGCACAAGACGGCCTGTCACGCACCTCGGTGGTGTACGAGCGCCTGCGGCAAGACCTGCTGCATGGCGACCTGAAAGCGGGCGAGAAACTGGCTGTCGCCAGCCTGAGCCAGCGCTACGCTTTTGGTGCCAGCCCGGTGCGTGAGGCACTCAGTCGTTTGTCTGCCGAAGGGCTGGTCGAGCAAATTGACCAGCGCGGCTTTCGCGCGGCTGCGCTCGACTTTGCCGAGCTGCCCGTGCTGACCCAAACGCGCTGCGAGCTTGAAAGCCTGGCGCTGCGCCAGTCGATTGCCCTGCGGACCAAAGCCTGGGAAGACGCGCTGGTGGTCATCGTGCATCACCTGGCCAAAACACCCCGTTCGCTGTCTGCCGAGACTTACGTGCGCAACCCGGTGTGGGAAGACCTGCATGCCCAGTTTCACACCGCCCTGATTGCCAATTGCCCGTCGCGCTGGCTCAAGCAGTTTTGCAGCACCCTGACGGGGGAGGCGTTTCGCTTCAGACAAGTGGCGGCCTCTAAAAGCTACGCTAAACGTGACGAACATGCCGAGCACATGGCCCTGTTTCAGGAGAGCATTGAGGGCAATGCAGACCAGGCGGTAGCACTGCTGCAGGCGCATTACCAGCGCACCTCCAGCTTGACAAGCCAGGCCGCTGCGTAGCATCAGGCCGCGTTGGCAACCGCCGCATTTGCAACCGTGTTCCGCAGCACGCCAATGCCCTCAATGTCAATTTCAATCACGTCGCCATCGACCATCCACACGGGCGGTTTGCGCGCATAGCCCACCCCGGCAGGTGTGCCCATGACAATCACGTCGCCAGGCTCCAGCGTCATGCAGGCCGACATCATGGCAATGGTGGGTGCCACATGAAACACCATGTCGGTGGTCGATGCGCTTTGCATCACGCGGCCGTTCAGGCGTGACTCAATGTGCAGCCCCACACAGCCTGGCGGCAGTTCGTCCGCTGTGACCAGATGCGGGCCAAAACCGCCTGTCTGGTCAAAGTTCTTGCCAACGGTCCATTGTGTGGTTTTGCGCTGGTAGTCACGGAAGGTGGCGTCGTTAAAGCAGGCATAGGCAAACACGTGGCTCAGCGCATCAGCCTCAGACACATTGCGCGCGGTTTTGCCAATCACCAGTGCCAGCTCGGCCTCGTAGTCAAGCGACGTTGAAATCGCCGGAATGGGGATCGCGTTGCCATGCGCCGCCAGTGATGACGGGCCCCTGAAAAAGATTGTTGGGTAATCAGCCACGGTGTTGCCGCCTTCGGCCGCGTGGTCGTGGTAATTGACCCCCAGACAAATGATTTTGCTGGGGCGCGGAATGCAGGGCAGCAGTTGCACCTGCGCCAACGGCAGCACTTTGGCGCTGGCAGCACGTGCTGCGATGGACGCCATCAAACCCGCCTGATGACTTGCAAGCCCTACAAAATCGTTGATGCTGGCAGGCGCATCGTTCATGCAGTCGCGCATGTCGGCCACGCCGTTGGCCAGGAGCACGCCGTAGCGCACCGCGTTGTCATGTTGGTAGCTGATGAGCTTCACGTTAAATACTTTCTTGAATTAAAAATCAATCGACCTTGGCACCAATTTGCTTGACGACCTTGTCCCACTTTTGGGACTCCAGCAGGATGTAGTTCTTCACTGCGGGGCGGTCCATGCGGGCGCTTTCCAGCGACTGGGCTGAAAAGACCTCCTGAACACTTTTATAAAGTGCGATTTTGTTGATTTCGTTGTTCAGTTTGTCCAGCACATCAGCGGGTGTGCCGGGTGGCGCAAACAGCGCAAACCAGGTGTTGGCCTCAAAGTCCTTGTAGCCCAGCTCGGCCACAGTGGGCACATCGGGCAAGGCACTGCTGCGCTTTAAACTGGTCACGGCCAGGGCGCGTACCTTGCCGCTTTTGGCCAGTTGCACCACGGGCGGCACAGACGTGCTGCCCACTGGCACCTGGCCACTCAACACCGCTGTTACAGCAGTCGCTGGTGCATAGGGGATGTGCTGTATCTCAGTCTTGGCCAGGTTGCGAAAGAAAATCTCGGCCCCCAGCTGCGTGGTGGTGCCGTTACCTGATGATGCGTAGCTGAGCTTTTCTTTCTTGCTCAAAGCCACCAGCTCGGCCAGTGTTTTGGCCTTCACGTCAGGGTGCACAAAAATGATGTTGGGCGACACACCGGTAATGGCCACCGCTTCCAGGTCCTTGTTCACGTCGTAGCCCGCTTTGGCATACAGGCTGGGGTTGATAGCAACGGCTACGCTGTGCATGAGCAGCGTGTAGCCGTCACCTGGCAGCTTGCTGACAAAGGTGGTGGCAATGTTGCCGCTGGCACCAGGCCGGTTTTCAACCACCACCGACTGACCGAACGCCACCGACATCTGCTGGGCCATCAGACGCGCTACTGTGTCGGTTGAACTGCCAGGCGGAAACGCCACAATGATTTTGACCGTCTTGTCAGGGTAGGCGGCCTGCACGCCAGTGCTCCATGCCGCAAGGCCCAGCGACAAGTTAAGGGCCAAAACAATTTTCAGCAACCGGTTTTTTGTCTCCATCATGGCTTTTCCTTGGATGTGTGAAATGCTTGTTGTCATTGAAATCAGCCGTAAATATAATCGATAAAAACTAATTATTCAATTATTAATATACGGTAGTTACCCGAATTTCATCTCTTGATGCTATATATTTCATAGCTGCTAGCGCATGTATTCATTGGTTAAAACTCATTTTTGATAGGTAAAAACGGCTCAGGATCGCATTTTTAGCGGTTCCCAGCGGGTTCAAAAATGCTTTTGAGCCGCTTTCAAGGCGTTTTCAGGCGTTTTTTACCCATCATTTCGACCTCCAGGCCAATGAATACATGCGCGAGCAGCTACGTTTTCAATAGCAAATAAGATCTGCCTGCCCTGTCTAGCCAGAGATACCCAGCCCCCCCCTTTATGACCGATTTGCTACAAAAATCCTAGCTGCGCGCACACGTATCGACTGGCTAACTGGACAACCCGGTGTATTTGTATCAAACTGTGCTTTTTATTGGTCAACGGAATCCCCATGCCAGTCATCGCAGTCGTCAACCGCAAAGGAGGCAGTGGCAAAAGCACACTGGCCGCGCACATGGCGGCATGGTGCGCGTTGCAGGGCAGCTCGGTGATGCTCGGTGACGTAGACCGCCAGCAGTCGGCCCGTGCCTGGTTAAAGCGCCGTGATGCTGCGCTGCCGGCCATCGCGCCTTGGGCGGTTGACCAGAAGAACATGCTGCGCGTGCCCACCGGCATCACCCACGTGGTGCTGGACACACCGGGCGGCATGCACGGCTTTGAGCTGGCGCGGGTGGTGATGTTTGCAGACGCCATCATCATGCCGGTGTGCAACTCGATGTTTGACCGTGAATCAGCCGCCGCCTGCCACGCCGAGCTGATGAGCCTGCCGCGCGTGGCCAGTGGCCGCTGCAAGCTGGTCACCATTGGCATGCGGATTGACGCACGAACAAACGCCGCACAAACGCTGCGCGAATGGTCTGAAAGCCTGGGTTTGCCGTACCTGGGCGCTTTGCGCGAAACGCAGCTTTATGTGCGCAGCCTGGAGCGCGGCATGACGATTTTTGACTTGCCGCTGTCGATGGCGGGAGCCGACTTGAAGCAGTGGGAACCCATACTGGACTGGCTCAAACCCTTGCTGTACCCGCTGCAAGCCGCCAACGATGCATCGCCATCCCAACCAGCTTCAGCCATCAACCCCATCAAGCCAAGCCCGGTCAAATCAGTGCTGGCTTCCGCGGTCAAACCCGCCGTTCACCACGCTGCACCCAACCGTCTGGGCTCCTCGCTGCCCAACAGCCTGATGCC
>JANNYZ010000066.1:0-40271 GCA_031410335.1 Polaromonas sp.
TGCGGCTGCGGGTGCCGTACGCCAGCTGGACCCCACCATTGCGGCCCAGCGGCCCTTGAGCTTTTTTGCCTACGGTTTGGGTGACATCACTCCGGCAGAAAGCGGTGGCCCGGCCTTTGAAACCCATTTTGAGCTGCTACAAGCCCTGAAAAAGTGGGGTTTTCCGGTTGCAGACCATACAACACGTGCGCGAGCAGCTCCTGAATTAATAGCGTACCACCAGCGCATGGGTCAGGCGCGGGACGGCCTGCCTTTTGATATTGACGGCGTGGTTTACAAAGTCAACAGCCTGGCGCTGCAAAAACAGCTCGGTTTTGTGACCCGCGAACCGCGCTGGGCGGTGGCCCACAAGTACCCAGCCCAGGAGCAGCTGACCACGGTGCTGGCCATCGACGTGCAGGTGGGCCGCACTGGCAAGCTCACGCCCGTGGCCAAGCTGGCACCCGTATTTGTGGGTGGCGTCACAGTAACCAATGCCACCCTGCACAACGAAGACGAAGCACGACGCAAGGACGTGCGGGTAGGCGACACGGTCGTGGTGCGGCGCGCGGGCGACGTGATTCCTGAAGTCGTCAGCGTGCTGCTCGACAAGCGCGTGTCAGATGCAGAAATCTTCACCATGCCTCGCTGTTGCCCAGTGTGCGGCTCCAGCGCGGTTCGGGAAGAAGGCGAAGCCGATTACCGCTGTACGGGCGGCCTTTTTTGTGGTGCCCAGCGCAAAGAAGCCATCCTTCACTTTGCTCACCGCCGCGCGGTAGAGGTTGATGGCCTGGGCGACAAACTGGTCGAACAACTGGTAGATGCCAACATCATTCGCACACTGCCCGACCTGTACAAACTGGGTTTGACGGCCTTGGCCAACCTGGACCGCATGGCCGACAAATCAGCGATGAACCTGCTGGACGCGCTTGAAAAATCCAAGCAAACCACACTGCCTCGCTTCGTCTTCGGCCTGGGTATTCGCCATGTGGGCGAAGCCACCGCCAAAGAGCTGGCACGTCACTTTGGCAAGCTGGACGCCATCATGGATGCTACTGAAGAACAACTGCTGACCGTCAACGACGTCGGCCCCATCGTCGCCAAAAGCTTGCGTACCTTCTTTGACCAACCACACAACCGCGAAGTGGTTGAACAACTGCGCGCTTGCGGCGTGACCTGGGAGGAGGGCGAACCCGCAGCGGTCGCACCTAAACCCCTGTCAGGCCAAACCTTTGTGATCACCGGGACCCTGCCGACCTTGAGCCGCGACCAGGCCAAAGATAGGGTTGAGGCCGCTGGCGGTAAGGTTGCGGGTTCGGTCAGCAAAAAAACGCACTACGTGGTCGCGGGCACCGAAGCTGGCAGCAAACTGATCAAGGCGCAGGAGCTCGGGGTGAAAGTGATTGACGAGGCTCAACTGCTTACTTTGTTGGGCGTTTTACCGGAATGATAGCTCCGCGGTTTACATGGCGTTACCGCGCTTTGCAGAACGTAAGTCACCCGAAGGATGAGGTGGGACGTTAAGAGCTCTGGACTACTGGAGCTTTCATGACACACCTTTCATCGCGCGCATTGCGTCGTTTACTTGGCCTGGTGGCCGTAGCAAGCTGTGCGACGCTGCTTTCAGGTTGCGTTGTTGCCCCGATCGGGCCACGTCCGGTTGTGGTTTACCGGGCGCCACCTCCTGTGTATGTTGAACCCGCACCTGTCGTTGTTGTTCCCGCTCCACCGCGCTATTACTACGGGCATCCAGGGTATCGTGGTTACAGGTATTGGCGATAAAGCCCACGCCACGATACTAGTTTGACGACCCGCGGCCTTTAGGCTGCAGCAATAACTCTGCGCCTTGATAATCCGTGCATGACCATCCACACCATCCTGAAAATGGGCGACCCGCGACTGTTACGAGTTGCCCAACCCGTCACCCAATTCGACACCGACGAGCTGCATCTGCTCATTGGCGACATGTTTGAGACCATGCGATCCGTCAACGGCGCTGGACTGGCCGCCCCGCAAATTGGGGTTGATTTGCAACTCGTGATTTTTGGTACCGACGCGCCCAACCCGCGCTACCCGGATGCGCCGCTTGTGCCGCGCACGGTGCTGCTGAACCCAGTTATTACGCCGCTCACTAGCGTTGAAGAGGATGGCTGGGAAGGTTGCTTGTCAGTGCCTGGTTTACGCGGCGTTGTACCGCGTTGGTCCAGCATCCGCTACACCGGGTTTGACCAATATGGTGACGCGATTGACCGCACGGTTGATGGTTTTCATGCGCGGGTGGTGCAGCACGAATGTGATCACTTGGTGGGCAAGCTGTACCCGATGCGTATCCGCGACTTCACGCAGTTTGGTTTTACCGAGGTGCTGTTCCCAGGGCTGGATGCCAGCCAGGACGATTAGCGCCTAATGGTGCGACAACAATGTGCCGAAACCTTGCATCTTGTCATCAATACCCACCGCGCGCAGACCATGCCAGTAGGTGGCGGTGTTGATCGCAATCACGGGCTTGCCCAAAAACAATTCGGCAGCGGCTGCAAAGCGCACCATCGACAGGTTGGTACCGACCTGCACAATCGCATCAATATCGTCGCCGTCCAGTTGCTTCAAGGCATCGCGGCACATCGCGTCTGTGGTGTGCGCAATTTGTACCGGGCTGGGGCGCTGCAGGCAAAGGTCGCGCACCACGGTAAAGCCGCAGTCTTCATAAAAGCGGCGTACCTGCGCATTGGCCACAGGAAAGTAGGGCGAGAAAAACGCGATGCGCTTGGCCTTGTAAACATTCAGCGCCGCCTCTGTGGCAAATGAGCCACACGAGACCTCTACCTCAGCGCGTTCACGCATGATGTTCAGGTACTTGTTGGCGCCCTCGCGCCCGTCCCAAAATGTGGCCGCTGACATGCCCATCACCAGGTATTGCATTTCGCAGCTTTTAAGTACATCGGCCGCATTGAGTGTGTTGCTTTGTATGTTTTTAACCAGGCGCAAAAAATCTTCATCGGTACTGACAGGATCGTTCGGGATGATGATGCGGCTGTAATGGTTCGTCACGCCAACCGGCCGCATGTCGTCAAAATCAGGTTGAACGATGGTATTGGTCGATGGGCCAAGCGCCCCAAACTTCATGCGGTAACCGAGGTGGTCCATGATTTACCTTTGATTCAAGCCATCGAAAGTGATGAAAGAAATTCATCTCGCGTCATGACATCGGCGTACTTCTGCCGCATGTCAAACAGATTGGCGTCGTGCGGGCCGATGGCGCGGTCACCCACGCAGTCCTCAATCACGATGGTTGAGAAATTGAACTGCATGGCGTCGACCACCGTGGCACGCACGCAGCCACTGGTGGTGCAACCGACGATGACCGCCGTGTCCACGCCACGCAGGCGCAGCCACTCTGACAATCCCGTTGAAAAGAACGCTGAGGCAGACGTTTTACGCACGATCAACTCACCGTGAATGGGTGTGAGTTGCGGCACGATTTGCGAACCATTGGCTTGCTCGGTCAGCTTGAGCAGCGGCGGTACTTTGACGCAAAACACGTTTTTGTTGGCACCGTCGTCTGCAAATACAACCCGTGTATGAACCACGGGCAAGCCTGTCTGGCGAAAGGCTGCAAGCAAAGGAACCGTGGCTTGAACCGCCGCTGCAATATGCGGCCCGCCGAACTGCTCAGCGTCGACAAAACCATTCACAAAGTCCACCAGAATCAGCGCGCAGCGCTTGCCGATGCCTGAGGCGTTGCCGAAATTTTGCTTGCGGTAAACATCCCTGTCATTGTTTTGGTCGTTCATGATTTGTCTTCTGAGCGATGGTCGGCATCAAACTCTGCTACCCAGTCAAACCCCATGAGTTGCGAGAACGCCTGAAAGTTGTGTAGTGGCGCATCCACCCGGTCGCTGGAACCGGTGCTTTTGATGCTGCCGTACACGCTTTGCAAAGCAGCGCCAGCCGCTAAAAATCCGGTCGCCGGGAAGATGGCCAGGCCATAACCGATGCGCTTGAGTTCTTCGTGGCTCAGCACCGGGGTGCGCCCGCCTTCCACCATATTGGCTACCATCGGCAGGTCAAAGCTGCGCCCAATGATTTCCATCTCTTCGATGGATTCCGGGCTTTCAACAAACAACAAGTCTGCGCCTGCTTTGGCGTAGCTTTCAGCGCGGCGCAGTGCCTCGTCCAGACCCAGCACGGTACGCGCGTCGGTCCGGGCAATGATAAGAAAGTTTTTGTCATTGCGCGTTTCAACCGCTACCCGTATTTTGTCCACCATGTCTTGCATGGGTACCACGCGGCGGCCCAGCATATGGCCGCATTTCTTCGGGAATTCCTGGTCTTCAAGTTGAATGGCGCAAGCGCCTGCCGCCTCGTAGCCGCGCACTGTGTGCATCACATTCAAAAGCCCGCCGTAACCCGTATCGCCATCGCAGATCAACGGCGTGTCGGTGATGCTGGCGTACTGTGCCACTCGGTTCACCATGTCGGTATAGCTGGCCAGGCCTGCATCAGGCTGGCCAAGGTACGAGGCCACTGTGCCGTAGCCGGTCATGTACAGCGCTTCAAAACCCATGCGGTCGGCAATTTTGGCGGAGATCATTTCATAGACGCCTGGCGCAACCACCATGTGGCCTCTGCGAAAACGGGCTTTAAGTTCTGCACGGCGTTCAGCCGCTGTTTTGGTGTGGATGCCTTGCTTCATGGTTTGCCTTATTCAGTCGCCTCTGCGCGTTCCAGTGCGTCCATCATCGACGTTTTGCGCAGGTAGTCCCTTGCCGCATCGGGGTTAGCAGCAATGGCACGCAGTTCATCATGTGTTTTGCGCCGGGCCTCTGGGTTGCGTTCTTCGATGTTCTTTTTGTTGCGCGCCGTGTTGGCGTTGATGTATTCAATCGCTACCGAGCGACGCTGGCGTTCGTAACGGTCAAGCAGTGCATCGCTTGCACCACTGACAAGAATATCGACCAGCTTGTCGGCCAAGTTAAAGGCGTCGTGTACGCCACCATTCATGCCCATGCCGCCCAATGGGTTGTTGATGTGAGCTGCGTCGCCGGCCAGTAGGACCCGGCCGCGCCGGAATTGCTTGGCCACACGCTGGTGCACTTTGTACAGCGTGCGATGCACTGTCTGGAAAGGCGCGGTTTGCGGCAGCAAATTTTGCAGGCGGGTTTGAATGGACTCGTCCGTCATCACCTCCTCGTCGGACTCCTCCAGTTTCGTCGGAAAAAGGACGCGCCAGAGCGTGGGCACGCGCAGCAGCACACACCACTCTTGCGGGTCAGACACGTAGTTGACGTACGACAGCTTCGGGAAATGGTCCGCAAACTCAAACGCGGTAGACACGACAAGAAAGCGCTCGGGATAGGTAAAGCCTTCAAACTCAATGTCCACGGACTGGCGCACAGAGCTCCACGCACCGTCAGCACCTATCAGGTAGTCACCCTTGAAGGTCTGTACATCGCCTTTCACGTCAACTTTGACTTCAACGCTGTCTGCGTTTTGTTCAACGGATTGCAGCGCAGCGCCCAACATCACGGTCGCATGCGGGAATTTCGCCAGGCGGTCCAGCAGCAGTTTGTTCAGCTTCCATTGCTCGCATTGCAGGCGAAAAGGGTGCTGGGTCAGGCCCGTCAGCAGTGACATGTCGAACTCGGCAATCAAACCCTCCTGGCGGTCACGCTGCTGGGTGTAGCGAGCCACCAGCCCTTGCGGCAGAAGGTCGTCAGAAATACCGAAGCGCGACAGCATGTCCAGCGTAGGCGGGTGAAAGGTTGACGCACGCAGGTCTTCAGGAGCGCTCAAAGCGCGTTCAAACACGGTGACGCGCACGCCTGCTGTGGCCAGTGTCAGTGCACTGACCAAGCCGACCGGACCCGCGCCGGCAATTAAAACGTGTGGCTGAGCCTGGGGCTTGGTAGCGCTTGAAAAAATCATGTTGGCAAGTTGTAGTGGTCAGGATGTGGATGTTTATGCACGGCGCATTTTTTGACAAGGCATTCAACAACCTGCCATACCAAAAAGTTATGGTGCTATACCTCGCCGCTAGCGGTGTGCAGCCGCAGCCCTTCCATGAAGGTCTTGAGCATCGGCGAATCGGTGGATTCGCGCCTGCGAATCACCCCCACACTGCCTTCCCGCAAATAGGGCAAGGGCAGGGGAACCAGTTGTTTGAGCCCCTGAAAATAGTGCATCACCCTGGCGGACATGGGAGCCACCAGGTCACCGTCCTGCAGCATGGTGACGATCACCAGGGTGGAGCCGGTCTCAACCCGGTAACGCGGTGCAGGCTGGCCAGCCAGCGCCAGTTCGTGCTCCAGCTCGCGGCGCAGCGGGCTGACTTGCGGTGGAATGATCCACGGGTAGCGCAGCACATCGGGCCAGTCGACTTTTCTTTTTTTGGCCAGCGGGTGCTTCATGCCCACCACCACCCGGATTTGCTCGGGGTACAGAATGTCGCAGCGCACGCCTGCGTCAAGCCGCGCCTGGTCAGTGCGGGTAATGACTAGGTCAACCCGGCCTTCCTGCAACTGCGGCAACAGCTCGTCCAGCCGGTTTTCAATGATGTTCAGGTAGGCATCAGGAAAGCGTTTTCTGAAGTAGCCTGCAGCGCGGGGTACCAGCCCGGTAGCTACGGTGGGCGTGGTGCCCACCACCAAGTTGCCTGATGCACCAATCGACATCAGGCGGATGGTGGCTTGGGTGCGGTCCAGCTCGCCGATGACAGCCCGCGCATGGACGACCAGCGCAGTGCAAAACTCGGTAGGTGTCAGGCCGCGCGAGTTGCGCTTGAACAGCTTGACGTTCAGGTCTTCTTCCAGCTCGCTGAGCCACTTGGACAGGCCGGGCTGCGTCACGCCCATTTGCGCTGCGGTGTGACTCATGTTGCGGGTCTCAAACAAGGCTACCAGCAGGTACAGCTGGCGCATGCGCAGGCGCTGGGTCCATTCCATTAAGCTATACCTTTAAATGTATGAAAAAAGAAAATAATATCATTTTAAAGAAATACCATTGCACCGCATAATTCAGCGGTGTACCCGTGATCGGCATGCAAAGTGCTTGTCCCTTTTCTTTGTTTCCAACAGGAGTTGCCATGCGTCGTCATGTTTTGTTTGCTCTCGCATCAGTGGTGGCAGGTCTGACTTTGCCGACGGCGGCAATTGCGCAACCGTTTCCCAACAAGGCGCTGCGCATCATCGTGCCGGCCACGCCCGGTGGCTCGTCCGATGTTCTGGCCCGTGCCATTGCCCTGAAGCTGCAAGACGCGCTGGGCAAGCCAGTCATTGTTGAGTACAAGCCCGGTGCAGGCACCAACATTGGCAATGACTTCGTGGCCAAATCTGCGCCGGATGGTTACACCATTCTGATCAACGGCATTCCGCTGGCCACCAACCCATCGCTATACGCCAGCATGCCGTACAACCCGGCCAAAGATTTCGCGCCCATCATCGAGGTGGCTGAAATGCTGAATGTGGTGACTGTGCACCCCAGCGTGCCAGCCAACAACATGAAGGAGCTGGTGGCGCTGATTAAAAAAGAGCCCGGAAAATTCAATTACGGCACCGTGGGTGCGGGCAGCTCCGGGCACTTGTCGGGGGAGTTGCTGGGCCTGAAAACAGGTGCAAAAATCACCCACGTGGCTTACCAGGGCAACGCGCAGGCCGCCACAGACCATATCGGCGGCACCTTGCAGGTCGGTTTTGTCAATCTGGCCGCGGCCTTGCAATTGGTCAAAAGCGGCAGGCTGAAAGCGCTTGCCGTCACATCGAGCAAGCGCACGCCCTTGTTGCCCGATGTGCCAACGGTCGCTGAAGCCCTGGGCATTCCTGACTATGAATTGACCGCCTGGTTTGGCCTGCTGGCACCGGCACGCACGCCGCCAGAGGTAGTGGCGCGTTTGCAGGACGAAGTCAGCCGCATTCTGAAAACACCCGAGATGATTGAAACCGTGCGCGCCGCCGGCGGTGAAATGGTGGGCGGTAGCAGTGCCCAGTTCGAGGTGCGCATCAAGAAAGACACCGAGCGATTGACCGAAGTGATTCGTTTGTCTGGTGCCACAGCCAAGTAACTGGCAGGTGCGTCCTGGCTGCTTTCAGGCGTTCAGTGCGTCAAGCAGCTCGGTCTCGATCGCGATCTGGGCCTTGTTGTGCTGAAGCTCGGGGCCGTCAATCAAAAACGTATCTTCTACGCGCTCGCCGAGCGTGGTGACCTTGGCCAGTTGCAGGTTGATATTGTGTTTGGCCAGCACCCGCGCTATTAAGTACAGCAAACCGACCCGGTCACTGGCCGACACACTGAGCAGCCAGCGCTGGGCTTTTTCGTCAGGCTTGAGGTCAACCCGAGGCGCTACTGGAAAGCTCTTGACGCGGCGCGAGACACGCCCTTTGCCAAAGGCTGCAGGCGAAGGCAGCGGGCCACGGTCTTCAATGGTGCGGTTCAGCTCGGCTTCAACCATGGCGGCCAGCTCGCGAAAGTGATCCACCTCATCTGATGGGTCCGAAAGGTCATGGCTGCTGACCTGAAACGTGTCCAGCGCATAACCGTTTTTGGCCGTGTGGACACGCGCGTCCAGAATGCTGAATCCAGCCTGGTCAAAGTAGCCGCAAATACGCGCAAACAAGTCCGGTACATCGGGCGTGTAGACCAGCACCTGCATGCCTTCGCCTGCCGACGACCGGCGAGCCCTGACGATGGCTTTTGCCTTGCCAACATGCCTCGACAGTTGCCGCGCGTGCCAGGCAATGTCGCTGGCATCATGGCGCATGAAGTAGCTCACGTCCAGGGTGTCCCACAGCGCCTTGTGGCCTTCGAAAGGCTCTGCGTGCAGGGCCAGCGTGGTCAGCGCCTCGCGCTTGCGGCCTTCAATTTCAGCGTCAGCGTCAGGCGCACGTCCGCCCAATACCCGCAGGGTGTAGCGGTACAGGTCTTCCAGCAGCTTGCCTTTCCAGGCGTTCCACACCTTGGGGCTGGTGCCGCGAATGTCGGCCACGGTTAGCAGGTACAGCGCCGTCAGGTAGCGTTCGTTGCCGACCCGTTTGGCAAAGGCGGTGATGACTTCAGGGTCACTCAAATCTTCTTTTTGCGCGATGCGGCTCATGCTAAGGTGTTCGCGCACCAAAAACTCGGCCAGTTTGGCGTCTTCTGCATCAACGCCGTGCTGCCTGCAAAACAAACGCACGTCCTTGCAGCCCAGCTCGGAATGGTCGCCGCCACGCCCTTTGGCGATGTCATGAAACAGCGCTGCGATGTACAGCACCCAGGGCTTGTCCCAGCCTGCCGCCAGTTGCGAGCACATCGGGTATTCATGCGAATGCTCGGCCATGAAGAATCGCCGCACATTGCGCAGCACCATCAAGATGTGCTGGTCCACTGTGTAGACATGAAACAGGTCATGCTGCATTTGCCCGACGATTTTTCGAAACACCCACAGGTAGCGGCCCAGCACCGATGTCTGGTTCATCAACCGCAGCGCGTGGGTGATACCCTCCGGTTGCTGAAGGATGTTCAGGAAGGTCTGACGATTGACGGGGTCATTTCGAAATCCAGTCGTCATCACGCCGCGTGCGTTGTACAGCGCGCGCAGGGTGCGGGCCGACAGGCCTTTGATGCCGTGTGTCGCTTCGTAAAGCAAAAACGTCTCGAGAATCGCGTGCGGCTGGCGCAGGTAGAGGTCGTCGCTGGCCACTTCCAGCATGCCGGCCTTGTCTGAAAACCGCGCGTTGATGGCATGCAGCGTATGCATGGCAGGGTTCAGGCGCTCCTCGATATTGAGCAGCAGAATCTGGTTGAGTTGCGCCACGGCCTTGGCCGCCCAATAGTAGCGCCGCATCAGCGCCTCGCTGGCCCGGCGCAGCAGTTTGCCGTTGGCGTCCTGCTTGCTGGCGTAGTGAAATGATTCGGCCACCACGGTTTGCAGGTCAAACACCAGGCGGTCTTCACGCCGGCCAGACAGCAGATGCAGCCGTGCACGAATCAGGCAAAGTAGTGCTTCATTGGCCTTGAGCTGCTTGACTTCAAAAGGCGTTGCCAGCCCGCTTTTGGCGAGCTCGTCCCAGGTTTTGCCCAGACCAGCCGCGCGCGCGACCCACAAAATAATCTGCAAATCGCGCAAGCCCCCGGGAGACTCTTTGCAATTGGGTTCCAGCGAGTAGGGGGTGTTTTCAAACTTGTTGTGGCGCTGGCTTAGCTCCAACGTTTTGGCCACAAAAAAGGCTTTGGCATCCATTGCACTGGCCAGTTGTTTTTTGAGGCGCTCAACGTTTTTTTTGTGGCCGGTGATCCACCTGGCCTCAAGCAGTGACGTTTGCACGGTCACGTCTTTGGCAGCCTCGCTCACGCATTCAGCCACCGTGCGCACGCTGGAGCCAATTTCAAGTCCGGTGTCCCAGCAGTTGCCGATGAACTGCTCGATTTTTGCCTTCAGGGCCGGGTTGTCGTCAACAGCACTGTCGTCTGCCAACAGCAGCACGACATCAATATCTGAATAGGGAAACAGCTCGCCCCGGCCGTAGCCACCTGCGGCCACCAGGCCCGCTTCTGGCGGCATACCCGCCAGTTGCCACAGGGTTTGCAGGGTTTGGTCGGTGTGTTTGGCCAGTTTTTGCAGCCGGGCATGAATGCCCCGGCTTGATGCACCGCTGGCGCCCAGCGATTCAAACAGGGCGGCTTTACCTGCTCGGTAGTGCTCGCGGGCCAATGCGAGTTGTGCAAGCTGCGCCATGAGCAGCTTTTAGTCAGGCGGCCACAGCTTCTTGTGCGCTCGCTTGCGGCACAAAAGCGGGGATGGCCGGGCTGCCTGCAGACAGCGTCAGCACCTCATAGCCTGTTTCGGTCACCAGTACGGTGTGTTCCCACTGGGCAGACAGCGAATGGTCACGCGTGACGATGGACCAGCCGTCTTTTTCCGGGCCATCCTTGATGTCGCGCTTGCCCGCGTTGATCATCGGCTCAATGGTGAAAATCATGCCGGGTTTGAGTTCTTCCAGCGTACCGGGCTTGCCGTAGTGCAGCACCTGCGGGTCTTCATGAAACTTTTGACCGATACCGTGGCCGCAAAACTCGCGCACGATGGAATAGCCCTGGCGTTCAGCAAATTGCTGAATGGCAAACCCAATATCGCCCAGCCGAATGCCGGGTTTGACCCGCATGATGCCTTGCCACATGGCCTCGTAAGTGATGGTGCACAGGCGCTTGGCTGCGATTGAGCAGTCGCCGACCAAAAACATGCGGCTGGTGTCGCCATGCCAGCCGTCTTTGATGACCGTCACGTCCACGTTCACAATGTCGCCTTTTTTGAGCGGCTTGTCGTTCGGGATGCCGTGGCAAACCTGGTGATTGACCGACGTGCAAAGTGACTTGGGGTAGGCCGCATAACCCTGCGGCTGGTAGCCCAGCGTGGCGGGTATGGTGTGCTGCACCTGGGTCATGTAGTCATGCGCCAGGCGGTCGATCTCGTTGGTCGTCAGCCCGGGTTTGATGAAGGGTGTCAGGTAGTCCAGCACTTCAGAAGCCAGCTTGCCAGCCACCCGCATGCCTTCAATGCCTGCTGCATCTTTGTAGGTAATCGTCATGCACAGATTATCCCACCGTCAAAGCAGCCGTGCTGGCAGCGGTGACAAGCTAAAATTCAGGCCTTGCCCGCCAACAATCACCAGGCCGCCCACACCGTGACACTGCATCTGACTACTTTTGAGGGCGCGAGCTCTACCAACGCCCCTATTTCAGCCCTCAGCGACTTCCGCGCCCAGCAGCTTTTACCCAAGCTACAAGCTATTGACGTCAAAATTGTGGGTGTCAATGCCCGTTTTGTTCACCTGGTCGCCACCGAGCAGCCCCCCAGCCCAGAAGAAAAGACGCAATTAGCCGCGCTGCTCAGCTACGGCGAGCCGTGCAAGGCGTCAGACGGTAAAAAGCTGGAGGAGGCCGTGTTCATCGTTTCCCCCCGTTTGGGCACCGTTTCGCCCTGGGCCTCCAAAGCCACTGACATCGCCCGCAACTGCGGTTTGGCGGTCAAGCGCATCGAACGCATCACTGAATACCGCGTCACGCTGAAGTCGGGTCTGTTTGGCAAAGCCGCTTTGACAGCCAAGCAGCGCAGCGAGGTTGCCGCACTGCTGCACGACCGCATGACCGAGAGCGTGATGGCTGACCGTGCCCAGGCTGCGGCGCTGTTCACAGAGCTTCAAGCAGCGCCTTTAGCCACGATCGACGTGTTGGCAGGCGGCAAATCTGCGCTTGAAAAAGCCAATGCCGAATTTGGCCTGGCCCTGGCCGTTGATGAAATTGACTACCTGGTCAACGCCTTCACACAGCTCAAGCGCAACCCGACCGACGTTGAGCTGATGATGTTTGCCCAGGCCAACAGCGAGCACTGCCGCCACAAGATTTTCAACGCCGACTTCACGATCGATGGCGCGCCCCAGGGCATCAGCCTGTTTGGCATGATCCGTAACACTGAAAAGCTCAACCCCCAGCACACGGTGGTGGCCTATTCAGACAACGCTTCGATCATGGAAGGCTCAAAAAGGCAGGTTTTTATCGCAAAAACAGCTTTTTCAGGTGCCAAATCGGCCTCCGAGCCAACGGATGTATGCGCAAGCAGCTATCAAAAGTATAGTAAATCAAACGACGTACTGACCCACGTCCTGATGAAGGTTGAAACCCACAACCATCCGACAGCTATTTCGCCTTTCCCGGGTGCATCGACCGGCGCTGGCGGCGAGATACGCGACGAAGGTGCCACCGGGCGCGGCTCCAAACCCAAGGCGGGTTTGACAGGGTTCACCGTTTCAAGGCTTTTCGACACGGCCTACGGCAAGCCAGACCACATCGCCAGCCCGCTGCAAATCATGCTAGAGGGCCCGCTGGGCGGCGCGGCATTCAACAACGAGTTTGGCCGCCCAAACCTGAACGGCTACTTTCGTGAATACGAGCAGACGGTGGGCGGCCAGCGCTGGGGTTACCACAAGCCGATCATGATTGCTGGCGGTTTGGGCACGATTGATGCCGGGCTGACGAAGAAAATCCTCTTCCCCGCAGGTACGTTGCTGATCCAACTGGGCGGCCCCGGAATGCGCATTGGCATGGGTGGCAGCGCGGCCAGCTCAATGGCTACAGGCACCAACGCCGCGCAACTGGACTTTGACTCGGTACAGCGCGGCAACCCCGAGATTGAGCGGCGTGCGCAAGAAGTCATCAACCAGTGTGCGCAACAAGGTGCAGCCAATCCGCTTCTGGCCATCCACGACGTGGGCGCTGGCGGCTTGTCCAACGCCTTCCCTGAATTGACGAACGATGCAGGGCGGGGTGCCAGGTTCGACCTGCGCGCCGTGCCGCTGGAAGAAAGCGGCTTGTCACCCAAAGAAATCTGGTCCAACGAAAGCCAGGAACGCTATGTGATGGCGATTGCGCCCGAGTCCTTGCCCCAGTTCACCGCGTTTTGCGAGCGTGAACGCTGTCCGTTTGCAGTGATTGGCGTGGCGACTGAAGAGCGGCAACTGGTGTTGACGGATGCGCAAGCAGCCGCGCCAGTCGACATGCCAATGGAGGTTTTGTTAGGCAAACCGCCAAAAATGCACCGCGACGTCAAAACTGTCACGCACAGCATCAAGCCCATCGACCTCACAGGCATCGATCTGCAAAAAAGCGCGATTGATGTACTGAGCCACCCCACCGTCGCGTCCAAACGCTTCCTCATCACCATTGGCGACCGCACCGTGGGCGGCCTCACACACCGTGACCAGATGGTCGGCCCGTGGCAAGTGCCGGTGGCCGACTGCGCCGTGACGCTGGCCGACTACCAGGGCTTTGCCGGTGAGGCGATGGCCATGGGCGAACGCACGCCGCTGGCCGTTGTCAACGCCGCCGCTTCCGGCCGTATGGCCGTGGCTGAAGCCATCACCAACCTGCTGGCCGCGCCGATTGAGCTTCCGCGCGTCAAGCTGTCGGCCAACTGGATGGCCGCTTGCGGCGAGCCGGGCCAAGACGCCGCGTTGTTTGAAACGGTGAAAGCCGTTGGCATGGAGCTGTGCCCCGCACTGGGCGTGTCGATTCCGGTCGGCAAGGATTCGCTGTCGATGCGCACCACGTGGAAGGACAGCGGGAACAGTAAAAAAGTCACGTCCCCCGTGTCATTGATCGTCAGCGCCTTTGCCACATTAGCCGATGTGCGCGGCACGCTCACCCCGCAGCTCAACCGCGACGAGGCTGACACCACGCTGATCCTGATTGACCTGGGCAGAGGCCAACACCGCATGGGCGGCAGCATTCTGGCGCAAACGCTGAACTGTGAAGACGGCAATGTGCCCGACCTGGATGATGCCAAAGACCTCGTCAATCTGGTCAACGCCATCAACGCGCTGCGGGCCAAAAGCCAGCTCATGGCCTATCACGATCGCAGCGATGGCGGCCTGTTTGCCTGCGTTTGTGAGATGGCGTTTGCGGGCAATGTTGGCGTGGCGCTGAACATTGACATGCTGCTGGTTGAGGGCGACGGCATCACCGACAGCCGGATGGAAGTCGGCGATAGCAAAAACTGGGCAAGCCAGGTCGGCGTACGGCGCGACGAGCTGACGCTCAAGGCACTGTTCAATGAAGAACTCGGCGTGGTGATTCAGGTCAACACGGCTATCCGCAACGAGGTCATGCAAACCCTGCGTGAGCACGGCTTGAGCAAATTCAGCCACTTCATCGGCAAAACCCGGCCTGAGAATGCATCGCTCAGCGTCGGTAAAGGCGAAGTGCAAGTCTGGCGCGATACCAAAGCCGTGTTTAAAGCCAAGCTGCAAGACCTGCATCAGGTGTGGGACTCGGTCAGCTGGCGCATCTGTCAGCAGCGCGACAACCCGGCGGGTGCAGATGCAGAGCACGCGGCAGTCGGTGACCTGGCCAACCCCGGCTTGCATGTCAAGTTGTCGTTTGACGCAGACAAAGCACCAGAAGCCCCAGCACTCATGCTGTCCAAACCCAAAGTGGCTATTTTGCGAGAGCAGGGCGTCAACTCCCACATCGAGATGGCCTACGCCTTCACCCAGGCGGGCTTTGAAGCCTACGACGTGCACATGACCGACCTGCAAACCGGCCGCGCCAAACTGGCCGACTTCAAAGGCGTGGTGGCTTGTGGCGGCTTCAGCTACGGCGACACACTGGGCGCGGGCATCGGCTGGGCGCGGTCGATTACCTTCAACCCGGTTCTAGCAGATCAATTCAAGGCGTTTTTTGCAGAAAAAGACACTTTCGGCCTGGGCGTTTGCAACGGCTGCCAAATGTTTGCCGAGCTGGCCAACATCATCCCCGGCGCGGATGCGTGGCCACGATTCACCACCAACCGCAGCGAGCGCTTTGAAGCCCGTTTGAGCCAGGTAGAAGTGCTCGACTCGCCAAGCCTGTTCTTCAAAGGCATGGCCGGTAGCCGCCTGCCAATAGCTGTAGCGCACGGTGAAGGCTTCGCCAATTTTGACCCCGCACTAGGCGGGCGCGGCAACCCAGCCAACGCTATCGCCGCCATGCGCTTTACCGACAACCACGGCACGGCCACAGAAAGCTACCCAGCCAACCCCAACGGCAGCCCAGGCGGCTTAACGGCAGTCACTACGGCAGACGGCCGCTTCACAGCCATGATGCCGCATCCCGAACGCGTGTTTCGCAACATCCAGATGAGCTGGACACCGCTGGACGCAGCAGCCCACAGCCCGTGGATGCAGTTGTGGCACAACGCGCGGCGCTGGGTGGGGTAGCAGGCACTATTAAATCAGGAGCTGCTCGTTTACGTATCTATTGGGTTTGAAGGCGATTTGATGGGTAAAAATTGGCTTTTTTTGGGGCTTGAGGTGCCAAAATAGCTGCCACTTGACTGTTCTGGGTTGTTTTTCTTGCTTTTTCAGGCATTTTTAGGTGCGAAAAAGTGTTCCAAGCCAATAGATGCGTGCGCAAGCAGCCCCTAAATTTGTAGTGTCTTGCTCGATGAAAGACGAATCCCACACAGGTAAGTTTTACAGTGCTCAAGCTATAGTGCAGGCAACTAACGCAACGGCTGGTTGCGTAGTTTCATGTGTGTTTATAACTCTGCAAATAAACAGTACGAAGCCTTGAAAGCCAACAGGCAAAGAAGTTCCAGGAGATATTGATGTCTAGGTTGTGTTGGAGCGCCATTTTCATACCGCAGGTACTGCGAAATACTTTAAGTTAGGCGTAATAGGAAATGAATCGTGCTCTCCGCAAGTCTTGGACTGTTTGGCGAACTTTTCTCGCTCTATTTGCTGCCGTTGTGGTTGTTGCGATCGGGTTCGTTGGTTGGCAGTATTGGCTTTTCAAGGGTGGTATCTTTCGAACTTCAAGCTTCAAAGAAACTGAGTGGAAGTCGATGGCCCGAAGGACGACGGACTCCTCCTGCTACAGAGGCGGAATGGCGCACGATCTCAAGACGAACATACTTCGCGTAGGCCTAACGAAGGCGGACGTCGAGAAGCTTCTGGGACAACCAGACTCCAACAGAGCCTCTATCTACGAATACTTACTTGGTATGTGCAGCGGCTTTCGGATTGACTTTGACACGCTGGATGTTCACTTCGATTCAGACAGCAAGGTCGTAAAGGTATACGTTGTTCAACACTGAACGTGCTAATCGGGGTCAGAAACCCCTTGTTTTTTCCAATAACTAAAGCCAAGCTCACTGACCGTCTTCAAAAGACCAGCAGCCGCAAAAGGCGATGACGAATCGCTACCATCTCACTGCTTTCCCCTAGGGTGTCAGCCGCTCGAGCGCTTGCGCACTTTGACTTCAGCCTGCATAACCTTCCATGATCTCCTTCATCGTCCCCGCCTACAACGAAGAACAATACCTCGCCGAAACGCTGGATGCCGTGCATGCGGCGGGCTTGGCGTTGGGCGAGGCGTATGAAGTTGTGGTGGCTGACGATGGGTCTACTGACCGGACGGCCGCTGTTGCTGTTGAAAAAGGGGCCTTGCTGGTGAGCGTGACCAACCGGCAGATAGCTGCAACGCGCAACTCCGGGGCGCGGGCGGCTACGGGTGATTTGCTGATTTTTGTGGATGCCGATACCGTGGTCAATGCTGACGTCGTTGGTGCTGCTGTCCAGGCCATGCGTCAGGGTGCGGTGGGTGGCGGGGCGGGTTTGCGATTTGACGAACCTGTGCCACGATTTGCGCGGTTTTTGCTGGCGGTGATCGTGCGTATTTTTCGCGCTACAGGTATTGCCACAGGCTGCTATTTGTTTTGCACGCGCGCTGCCTTTACTGCCGTGAGCGGCTTTGACGAAAAATACTACGGTGCAGAAGAAATCGTAATGAGCCGGGCCCTCAAACGGCAGGGCAGGTTTGTGATTTTGAAGCAGACGGTGACCACCTCTGCGCGCAAACTCCGCACTTATTCTGTTCGCGAAACACTGACATTCATGGCCCGGATGTCACTGCGCGGAACCAGGGCCTTGAAGCAGCGAAAGGGCATGGAGTTTTGGTATGCCGAGCGCCGGGCTGACCCGCGTGATGGTTCTTAAAGCCGTTGTAAACGCTACAAGCCGCTACAATTTCAGGAGCTGCTCGCGCACGTACTCATTGGCTCGCTGGCTGATTTAGCGGATAAAAAACGCTGAAAAGACGAGTTTTTATCGCCCAAACGGGTAAAAGTGCAAAACCGTTTCAAGGCCCAGCCGGTGGCGCAACAGCCGCGCCCTCAATCCCATGCCTGGCCAACGCCGCTGCCACAAAGCCGCTGGCTTTCATCTCTTCAACAAACGCCGTCACGTAACGCGCGCCAGCCTCACGGCCTTTGGGCAAGCCCATGGCTTGCTGTATCACCATGAAGCGGCCGTCCAGCAGGCGCAGGCCGGGCAAGCGTTTGGCGTCCATTTGTAGCTGCTGCTTCACGCCTGCTGCAACCTCCAGGCCTTGGGCCAGAAAAAAGTCGACCACAGCCGGGGAGGTAGGCGCGCGTAGCAAGGCTGCGGCCTTGATTTCGCGGCTCAGGTACAGGTCGTAAGCGCTGCCATTGCCTACGGCGATGCGGTTGCCTGGCCGGTCCACTTCGGCGTTACTTTTAATGGGTGAGTCATTGCGCACCAGGTAGGCGCCTTCAATGATGACGTAGGGCGGCGTTTGCAGCATGTCTGCGCCGCGCACCGGGTCAATGGCGACGAAGGCGATGTCGACCTGTGCGGTTTTGACGGCGTCGACCGCTTTGCCAGCCGCGTTAAAAAGCACCAGCTCAACTGGCACGCCCAGGCGCTTGCCCAGTTCACGCGCCAGATCTACCGACACGCCGCGCGGCTGGCCGACGCTGTCTTTGCTGGCCAGGATGGGGTTGCCAAAATTAATCGCTGCGCGCAGCTTGCCCGTGGGGGCCAGTTCTGCTGTGGGTGCTGGGGCCGGTGGTGAAGAGGCGGGCATGGCGCAGGCCGTCAGCATGCTGGCCAGCGCGAACAAAAAACCAAAACGTGAACGGACAGCAAGCATAGTGGGCTGGTTTGACATGGAATTCCTTTGAACAAAGACATAAAAAAACGCGGGCAAGCCGCGTTTTTATTTTTTAAGCCATTGACACAGCTTACTCAACCTTGGCCTTGTCACGCAAGCCTTGCTGGTACGCGGCCAGGCGCTGCTGTTCGAGTTGCTGGGCGATTTGGGGCTTGAGTTCTTCAAACGATGGCAATTGGGCGGTGCGAATGTCGTCAACCCGGATGATATGAAACCCGAACTGGGTCTTGACTGGCGTGTCGGTCATCTGGCCTTTGTTCAGCTTCAGCATGGCTTCGGTGAACTCAGCCACGTAGCTGCTGGGGTTGGCCCAGTCCAGGTCACCACCGTTGGCACCTGAGCCGGGGTCTTTGGACTGCTTTTTGGCGATGTCTTCAAACTTGCCGCCTTTTTTGATGCTGGCAATGATGGCTTTGGCGTCGACTTCCTTTTCAACCAAAATGTGGCGGGCCTTGTACTCTTTGCCGCCGTTGGCTGCGGCAAACTTGTCGTATTCACCTTTCAGTTCGGCATCCGACACTGCGTTTTTCTTTTTGAAGTCTTCAATCAGCGACGTGATGAGAATGCTCTGGCGGGCGATTTCCATCTGGCTTTTGAAGTCGTCGCTGCCGCCCAGGCCAAGTTTTTCAGCTTCCTGGGCAAAAATTTCCCGAACAATAACCGCTTCACGCATTTGCGCCTGAACGTCTGGCGTGACCGGGCGACCCGACTTGGCGACCTGCTGGGACAGGGCGTCCAGGCGGGTTTTAGGCACGGCCTTGCCGTTGACGATGGCGATGTTTTGCGCCATGGCGCTTTGCGCGCTGACAGCCAGCAGCGTGGCCGCGCAGACGAGTAAGAGTTGCTTTTTCATGAAGGTCCTGTAGAAAGTAAGAGTGGATTATTCGGTAAGGCTATTCGACGATGTCGATAGCCAGGGCATGCAGGCCCTGGTCGATAAAATTTTGCATTGCATCATACACAAGCCGATGCTTGGCGACGCGGGTTTTGCCCGCAAACGCCGGGCTGGCAATACGCACGCGAAAGTGGGTGCCAAAACCCTCGGCATTGGCCCCCATGTGCCCCGCGTGGTCGGCGCTTTCGTCAATCACTTGAAGCTGCGTGGGGTGCAGCCTGGCGATCAGTTGCTGCTCAATAGCCGCCGTGTGCACGGGTTGCATTGTGTTGGCGTTCATGAGCTGATCTTTTCATCATCGGTTTGCAAATACTTGGCGATGTACAGGCCTTGCCCGACCAAAAACACCAGCGGAAGTGCGTAACCCCAAAGTTTGAAGTTGACCCACTGCTCGGTGGTGTAAAACAAGGCGACATAGCCGTTGAGTGCCGCCATAAAAAAGCTGTAGCTGATCCAGATCACCGTCAGGTTGCGCCAGATCTGATCGGGCATTTTGAGCTGTGCGCCGAGCATCATTTTGAGGAAGTTTTTCTTCAAAATCCACAAGCCAATGGCCAAGGCCAGGCCGGTAAAGGCATACAACACGGTGGGTTTGATTTTGACGAAACGCTCATCGTGAAAGCCCAGCGTCAACGCACCGAAACCCAGCACCAGCGCCCAGGTGACCTTGTGCATGGTTTGCAAGTGGCCGTCGAGCTTGTACAAGATGGCCATTTGCACGCTGGTAGCCACCATAAGGACGCCCGTGGCAACGTAGATGTCGTACATCTTGAACGCGCCGAAAAACAGCAGGATGGGGAGAAAGTCGAGGAGTTGCTTCATGGGTCTGGATTATCGACGACTGCTTATTTAGGCACAAAGTCGAGCGATGCTGAATTCATGCAGTAACGCAGCCCCGTCGGCGACGGCCCGTCGTTGAACACATGGCCCAAATGCGCGCCGCAATTCGTGCAGACGGTCTCAGTGCGGCGCATACCGTACTTCATGTCGACATGTTCGGTGATCGCCGTCTCATTGGCGGCCTGCGAAAAGCTCGGCCACCCACAACCCGCGTCGAATTTGGTTTCAGACTCAAACAGCTTTTCACCACAGCACATGCAGTGGTAGCTGCCGTCGGCCCAGACGGTTTCATATTTGCCGGTAAAGGCGCGCTCGGTGCCGGCATGGCGGGTCACTTCAAAGGCAACGGGTTCTGCACCTTTTTCTTTGAGGAGGGCTTTCCATTCGGCTTCGGTTTTCTGGATTTTGGGGGTCATTCGTTTCTTTCTAAAAAGATCAGGAGCTGCAACTGATTTCAATGCCGCTGGCCCAATCGGGCGGGAAACCCGACAGCGCATCGTGATCAGGATGCTCATCAAATGGGGCTTGCAGCACATCTAACAAGGTATGGAGCTTTGAGTAGTCTTTAAGTTTCGCAGCGCGAATGGCTTCTTCGCCCAAATGATTGCGCAGCACGTATTTCGGGTTGCTTTTGAGCATTAAATTAATCCTTGAATCAGGTCCCAGGCCAATAGATTCCAATGCGAGCAGCTCCGAATAGTGTAGCGCCCAGGCATTGAAAGATTCACGGTCAAAAAACAGGTCACGCAGCGGTTCATGCCCACTTTGTGGGGTAAGGCTGCACAGCCGCCGCCAGAAGATGGTGTAGTCCACCTTGTTGGCGGCCAGCAGCTTGAAGGTGCTTTCGATCAGGGATTTGTTGTCGGGCGTCGCTTGGCTCAGCCCCAGCTTGGCAAGCAATTTGGCCTCGAGCGCAGCGGGAAAGATCGCTTTGTACGGCTCTAGCGCGGCCAGGGCCTGGTCTTGCTCACCTATCAGCGGCAGCAGCGCCTGCCCCAGGCAAAACAGGTTCCAGTAGGCGATGTTCGGCTGCTTGTTGTAGGCATAGCGGCCGTGGGTGTCGGAATGGTTGCAGATGTGCGTCGGGTCAAATGCGTCCAGAAACTGGAACGGGCCGTAGTCAATCGTCAGGCCCAAAATGCTCATGTTGTCAGTGTTCATCACGCCGTGGCAAAAGCCAACCGACTGCCAGGCCGCCATCAGGTGGGCGGTACGTTCGCTCACAGATTCGAGCAGAGCGGCGTAGGGGTTAGGTGCGTCACGGCAAGCGGGGTAAAAGCTGTCGATGACAAAGTCGGCCAGCGCTTTCAGTTCAACATGCATGTCGTTGTAGCTGAAATGCTCAAAATGCCCAAAACGGATAAAGCTGGGTGCGGTGCGGGTCACAACGGCGGCGGTTTCAATTTCTTCGCGCAGCACTTTGGCATCTGATCCTGTCAGTGCGAGTGCCCGTGTGGTCGGTATGCCCAGGCCGTGCATGGCCTCAGAACACAAATATTCGCGTATAGATGAACGCAGCACCGCCCGGCCGTCGCCCATGCGGGAGTAGGGCGTTTTACCAGCGCCTTTGAGTTGTAATTCAATCCCCCCTTGAGATGTATCAAGCTCACCCAGCAAAATCGCCCGGCCATCACCAAGCTGCCCAGCCCACTGGCCAAACTGGTGGCCGCTGTAGACGCTGGACAGGGGTTCGCTGCCAGGCAGCACGCCGCTGCCAGACAAGGCTTGCAACACGCTTTGCGATTCAAACCAACTTTGCTCCAAGCCAAGTTCTCGTGCAACCGCCTGGTTGCGGCTGATCCAGTAGGTATCTGGCAGCGCCTGCGGCTGAAGACGGGTGTAAAACTTTTCGCCAAGGCGGGCAAAGCGGTTGTTCCAGCGCAGGTTGGATGGCACATCAAGCGCGTCGGTGGTGACAGGATTCATGGCCTGATTGTCCTACGCAAGCCTGGGTTTGGCCTGAGTGAGGTTAAACACTCAAACTCACGACTCTGGCTGTATCGCGTAGGCTGCCAGCGCCTGTTCGTCGAGCATGGTCACCCGGCCGAACTCCAGCGACACCAGGCCCTGCTGCTCCATGGACTTGAGCGCGCGGTTAACCGTCTGGCGCGAAAGGCCTGCCAGGTGTCCCAATTCTTCCTGTGAAAGCACCAGCCTTCGCCGGCCTTGCCAAAACACGCCGCTCAGGTAAAGCGCGACTCTTTGCTCCGGCGCGCGCAGTCGTCCGGCTTCGATGATGGCCATGGCTTGCCCGAGGCGGCGGTTCATATGCGTCACCAAAAAATGATTGAAAGGCAGGCAGTGCGCCAGCAACTCGTTGAACTGGACACGTGGCAGGCACAACAGTTCGGTATCGCGCAGCGCAATCACGTCGTAGCGTCGCTGTTCGGCCTTCAAGACCGAGCCTTCGCCAAACCACTCCCCATCGGGCACACCGATAAATGCCGATAAGCGCCCCTGACACGAGCTGCTTTGCAGCTTGACCAGGCCGGACAACACGGCGTACCAGCCTTGGACTTCGCCGCCGGCGGGCAGCAATACTTCGCCCTTGCCGCCTGCGAGGGTGAAAGTGGCGTTGGCCACGCGAGCCTGCATTTCCTCGGTCAATTGCGCAAACCAGGGGTGTTTTTGCAAAAACCTGGTGGATGGCTTGGAGAGGTCAAAAAACATGATTGGCATTCTCGGTTAGTTCGCTGGCTAAAGGGTAATCACCAAGGAACTGTCAGTGGCGCGACATGTTTTGTTTTTTCTCAGCAAGACTTTTAGACTCTGCAGCGGCTTGCATCCGACCCGGTGTGAGATCTACCTCAAAAGGAATCAACCATGGCTGCTTCACGATTCTTGCGCATTGCCCTCCACCTCGCGTTGTCCTTGCTGGCTGGCGGTGCGCACGCCGCCGAAACCGGTGTTACCGACAAAGAGATTGTGATTGGTCAATCTTTGGGAATGACAGGTCCGCTGGCTGAATTAGGCGTGGACATTGCCACCGGCGTTCGCGCCTACTTTCAGGACGTCAACGAAAAAGGCGGCATCCATGGCAGACGCATCAAGGTGTTGACGCTGGACGATGGCTACCAGGTGGCCAACACGGTGAAAAATGTGGAAAGGTTGATGGATGAAGACCGTGTGTTCGCCTTGTTCAACATCATGGGAACGCCCAACAGCGCAGCCATCCTCCCTTTGGTGGAGAAGACCGCTACGCCGTTGTTCTCGCCGTTTACCGGCGCGGAGGTCACGCGCACGCCGATGTTGCCCAACGTTTTTAATGTGCGCGCCAGTTATAAGGACGAGACTGAAAAAATGGTGCAGCATCTGTCGACTGTCGGCATCAAGCGCGTTTCGGTGGTTTACCAGGCCAATAGTTTTGGAAAAGACGGTCTGGCCGGCGTTGAAGCGGCCATGGCCAAACGCTCGATGAAGCCGCACTCCGTGACATCTATCGAGTCCAGTGCCGCTGATGCCGAAAAGGCGGCGAGCACACTGCACGATACGCGGCCAGAGGCTGTCATTCTGATCACGGCCGGTAAACCTACATTTGAGTTCATCAAGGCTTACAACAAACAGCGTCGTGGCATGCAGTTTTACACCCTGTCTGTCATGGGGGCGCAGGCCAACATCAAGGCGCTCGGCAGTGACGGGGTAGGCGTTGTGGTGACATCGGTTGTTCCTTACCCGTGGAGTCAGGCCCATCCGCTCGTCAAGGAATACCAGGCGGCCATGCAGCAGATAGGTGTGAATGAATATTCTTTTGTCAGCCTGGAGAGTTACATCAATGCGAAAGTCCTGGGTGAAGCCATCAAGCGCGCCGGTAAAGACCTGACCCGCGCCAAACTTGTCAGCGCGGCTGAAGGCATGAAGAGACTCAGTTTTGGTGGTTTTGACGTCAACTTTGGCAAGGACTCTCACCAGGCTTCGCGTTTTGTTGACGTCACCATCATTGGATCCAACGGAAAGTTCACGAAATAATGCTTTTGCGATTTTGCCGTGGGACGCAGGGCATTCGGGCAATCCCCGTGACATCCTGACGGCTGCTGCGACATACTAGACCACCCTATTTGAAACAAGGAATACCCATGTTGGGCTTAATGCAAAGTCAGCCGCTGCTGATTTCAGGTTTGATCGAATTTGCCGAACGCCACCACGGTGATGCTGAAATTGTGTCGCGCCGGGTAGAGGGTGACATTCACCGCTACACCTACAAAGACTCGGCCAAACGTGCCCGGCAGGTGGCTGGCGCGCTGGATGGGCTGAAGCTGGCGTTTGGTGACCGTGTGGCTACGCTGGCATGGAACGGTTACCGTCACTTTGAGCTGTATTACGGCGTCAGTGGCTCTGGCCGGGTGCTGCACACCATCAACCCACGCCTGCACCCCGACCAGATTGCCTGGATCGCCAATCACGCCGAAGACCAGGTGCTGTGCTTTGACCTGAGCTTTTTGCCGCTGGTACAGGCCGTGCATGCCCGGGCCGGCACTATCAAGCATTACATCGCGATGTGCGATGAAGACAAGCTGCCAAAAGATTCAGGTGTACCGAATCTCATCAGCTACGAGGCCTGGATTGCAGCCCAGTCCGGTGCTTATTCATGGCCAAGTTTTGATGAAAACACTGCGTCGAGCATGTGCTACACCAGCGGCACGACTGGCAATCCCAAGGCAGCGCTGTACAGCCACCGCTCCAGCACGTTGCACGCCTACGCGGCTGCGCTGCCAGACGTGATGAGCCTGTCGGCACGCGATTCGGTGCTGCCGGTGGTGCCGATGTTTCACGTCAATGCCTGGGGTATTCCGTACTCGGCCGCGTTGACAGGAGCCAAGCTGGTGTTCCCCGGACCGGCGATGGACGGCAAGTCAATTTATGAACTGCTGGAAGCTGAAAAAGTCACCTACGCGGCTGGCGTGCCTACTGTGTGGCAGATGTTGCTGGCGCACCTGGGTGCCAATGGCCTGAAGTTTTCCCACCTCAAGCGTACGGTGATTGGCGGCTCTGCCTGCCCACCGGCGATGATCAAGGCCTTCAATGACGACTACGGCGTCGAGGTATTGCACGCCTGGGGCATGACCGAAATGAGTCCGTTGGGCACGCTGTGCACACTAAAAAACAAGCACGATGCCTTGAGCGCGGAGGAGAAGATGAAGATTCGCCTCAGGCAGGGACGGGCCATTTACGGCGTTGACATGAAAATCGTGGACGACGCAGGCAAAGAACTGCCATGGGACGGCAAAACTTATGGCGATTTGCTGGTTAAAGGCCCGTGGATTGTTCGTGAATATTACAAAAGCGAGGGCGGTGACCCTCTGGTGGATGGCTGGTTCCCGACAGGTGATGTCGGTACGATCGACGCCGATGGCTACCTGCAAATCACTGACCGCAGCAAGGACGTGATCAAGTCGGGCGGGGAATGGATCAGCTCGATCGACATTGAAAACATTGCTGTCGCGCACCCGGCAGTTGCGATGGCAGCGTGCATTGGCGTCGCACACCCCAAGTGGGACGAGCGGCCGATTGTGGCGGTGGTTAAAAAACCCGGGGCACAAGTCACACGTGAGGAGTTGATTGCGTTTTACGAAGGTAAAACAGCGAAGTGGCAAATCCCGGACGATGTGGTGTTTGTTGACGCGATTCCTTTGGGTGCCACCGGCAAGATGCTAAAAACCCGACTGCGCGAGACGCTGAAGGACTACAAGTTGCCAACCCACTGATGCCGGACAAAACCAGCTGTCGCTTGAGCGATAGCTACGGGCTCGATGTGGGGCTGCTTGAGGGCATTCCCTAGCGTCGAAAGCCGGAAATACTTGTACGCTTTGCCTTGTGAGATTTTTTAAATAACGGAGACACGACCATGAAATATTCCCTCAAACTCGTCGCAGCAACTGCTGCATTCCTCTGCTCAGGCGCGGTGTTCGCCCAAAAAGGCGAAACCGTCAAAATCGCCTTGATTGAGGGCCTGTCAGGGCCCTTCGGAAATGTGGGGCAAAACCAGCTCAAGACATGGCAGTTTCTGGCTGAAAACATGAACGGCGCCAAAAATTCAGCAGGCGTCAAATTTGAGATTGTTGGCATGGACAGCAAAGGCTCACCACAAGAAGCATTGAACACCTTCAAGGCCGCTGTTGACCAGGGCTTTCGCTACATCACCCAGGGCAACGGCTCCGGTGCAGCACTGGCACTGAGCGACGCCGTGGCCAAGCACAATGAGCGCAACCCTGGCAAAGAAGTCGTGTACCTGAACTACGCTGCGGTTGACCCGGCGCTGACCAACGAGAAGTGCAACTACTGGCACTTCCGTCTGGACGCAGACACCTCACAAAAAATGGAAGCCCTCACCAGCTTCATGAAAGATCAGCCGAAGGTCAAAAAAGTATATTTGCTGAACCAGAACTACTCACACGGCCAGCAGGTCGCCAAGTATTTCAAGGAAGGCATGGCGCGCAAGCGGCCTGATTCATCCATCGTCGGTGACGATCTGGTGCCGCTCGGACAGGTCAAGGACTTTGCTCCGTACGTCGCCAAAATCAAGCAGTCCGGTGCTGACACCATCGTGACGGGCAACTGGGGTGCTGACCTGACTCTGTTCGTCAAGGCGCTGAACGATGCGGGCATGAAGCTGCCGCTGTACACCTACTATGCAGCCGTGTCTGGCACGCCGACGGTGCTGGCATCGGGTGGCGAGGGCGAGGTCTACCAGATCTCGTATGCGCACTCCAACTACAGCGGCGTGATGGGCAAGCTGACCAATGACTACCAAAAGAAGTTTGGTGACGATTTTTATACCTTTTCGATCTACAACGGCATGATCTTGATGAGTGAAGCCATGGCTAAAGCTAAATCAACCGACCCGGTCAAAGTGGCAGCGGCCATGAGCGGCCTGGAGATCAAGGGCTTCAATGGTGATTCATCGATGCGCAAGTCTGACCACCAGATGCAGCAGGGCCTGTACATTTCCAAATGGCAAAAAGTAGACAAGAAAAATACCTACAGCGTTGAGAAAACCGGCTACACCTTCGCGCCTGTCAAGTACATCGAAGCGTATGTGGCCAGCACACCAACCAGCTGCCAGATGAAGCGCCCAGGCTGATCTGGCCTGACTCGACCTGATCTAAAAAACGCCTGGCAGCCATGTCGTTGCCAAGGCGTTTATTTTTTGGCTTCATCCGATTGACCCATGCTTGAATTTTTAACATCATTAGGCCTCAGCCCCGCCTTTATTGAGTTCTTTACCGTCTCGTTGCTCAATGGAATGAGCTACGGTCTGTTGCTGTTCATGCTCAGCTCTGGGCTGACGCTGATTTTCAGCATGATGGGGGTGCTGAACTTTGCACATGCCTCGTTTTATATGCTGGGCGCTTATGTGGCGTACAGCGTGACGGTGCTGATAGGCTTTTGGTGGGCCTTGTTGTTCGCACCTTTGCTGGTGGGTTTGCTAGGGGCAGGTTTTGAAAAATTTTGCCTGCGCAGGGTGCACAAGTTTGGCCATGTCCCCGAGCTTTTAATCACTTTTGGCCTCAGCTACATTCTGCTGGAGTTGGTGCAGCTGGTGTGGGGACGCAGCTCGGTCGACTACCGTGTGCCTGCTGCGCTTGACGGGCCGCTGTTCACCATTTTTGGCACGCAATTCCCGATGTACCGGGGCTTCATGATGCTGGTGGCCGTACTGATGCTGATTGCTGTCTGGCTGCTGCTCACGCGCACTCGCATTGGACTGGTCATTCAGGCTGCGCTAACCCACCCTGAAACCGCTGAGGCGCTGGGCCACAACGTACCGCGTGTGTTCATGCTGGTATTTGGCGGGGGAGCTGCTTTGGCTGGACTGGCAGGTGTCATTGGTGGCAATGCGTTTGTCACTGAGCCAGGCATGGCAGCTACTGTGGGGTCGGTGATTTTTGTGGTGGTTGTAGTCGGAGGTATGGGGTCACTGGCTGGTGCGTTTCTGGCGTCGCTGCTGATCGGCGTTCTGCAGACATTTGCAGTGGCCATGGACGCCTCGCTGATGTCGGCTGTAAAAATGGCTGGCATGATGGTCACGCCAGAAATCTTTGGCTATGCCGTGCTCAAACTCAAAATCAGTCAGGTCGCGCCCATCTTGCCGTACCTGCTACTGGTGCTGATGCTGATCTTCAGGCCCAAGGGCTTGCTTGGCACGCGGGAGGGGTAAGGCGATGTCAAAACAGTTTTATGAATTCAAACCCCTGAATGTCGGGCGATTTGTGGTGTGGTCGCTGTTCGCACTGGTGATGGCGGTTGCGCCACTGATTTTTACCAACAGCCTGAGTCACACCATCTTGAGCCAGATGGGTATTGGCATCATTGTTTGCCTGAGCTACAACATTTTGCTGGGTCATGGCGGCATGTTGAGTTTTGGTCATGCGGTGTATTCAGGCATGGGGTCATTTCTGGCGATTCACACCTTGAATCAGATTAGCAAAGGGGCCTTGCCTCTACCTGTGAGTTTGATACCGATAGTTGGTGGTATTGCCAGCATGCTGGTGGCAGTTCTTCTGGGCTGGGTCACGACCAAGAAGTCGGGCACCACCTTTGCCATGATCACGCTTGGTGTCGGCGAATTGATATGGGCCATGTCGCTGATGTTTCCCGAGTTTTTCGGAGGTGAGGGAGGTATTTCGGGCAACCGCGTCACCGGCTCCAAAACCATGGGGATCACGTACGGTCCGCAAATCCAGTTGTACTACCTGATTGCGGTGTACACCATCGTTTGTACCGCACTGATGTTTGCCTTCACCCGCACCCCGCTGGGCCGAATGCTTAACGCAGTCCGAGACAACCCGGAGCGGGTGGAATTTGTCGGCTATGACACGCAAAAAATTCGCTACTTTGCCTTTATCGTTGCCGCGTTTTTTGCAGGTATTTCGGGTGGCCTGGCCGCACTTAATTTTGAAATCGTCACGTCGGAGGTGGTGAGTGGCTACCGATCAGGCGCGTACTTGCTGTTCACCTTTCTCGGCGGCGCGACCTTCTTTTTTGGTCCCATCATCGGCGCCATTTTGATGGTCCTGGCCTTCGTGCTGCTGTCGGAGTTCACCAAGGCCTGGTTGCTATACCTGGGCCTGATCTTCCTGTTCATGGTCATGTATGCACCCGGCGGCGTGGCGTCTCTCGTCATGATGAACCTGCGTGTGGCGATGTTTGGGCATTTGCGAAAACTGTGGGTCAGCTACCTGGCGCTGGCCTTGACTGCCATGGTGGTTTTGCTCGGTGCTGCCTGCATGATTGAAATGGTTTACCACTTGCAACTCAATGCTGCACTAGGCTCAGAGCTGACATTTTTGGGAGCCAAGCTGGACTCCAAAGGCCTCAACAGCTGGTTCGGTGCTGCCTTTGTGATGCTGACGGGTTTGGGCTTGTTTGAAATTTGCCGCAGGCAGTTTGCGGTCGAATGGAGCCAGATTCAGGAAGACATTGAAAAAGAAATCAAGCGGAGGGAAAGCCTGTGAGCGCTTCTAACTTTGCTTTGGAACTGAAAGACTTGCGCAAGAGTTTTGGCAAATCTGAAATCATTCGAGGCATCAATCTGGCCGTACCACCTGGAGAGCGGGTGGGCATTATTGGTCCCAACGGCGCTGGTAAATCGACCCTGTTCAATTTGATCAGCGGCCGCTTCGAACCCAGTAGTGGTGAGGTACTTTTAAACGGCCAACGAATTGACGGTAAAAAACCGTTTGAAATTAACCGCATGGGGCTGTCCCGCAGCTTTCAAATCACCAACATCTTCCCCAAGCTCAGCGTGTTTGAAAATCTGCGCTGTGGTGTGCTGTGGAGCCTGGGCTACAAATACACCTTCCTCAAGTTTTTGGCCGACCTTGACGACGCGAACGACCGGGCCGACGAGCTGATGGAGATGATCAAACTCGACAAAAAACGTGATGTGCTGGCAATCAATTTGACCTATGCCGAGCAACGCGCATTGGAGATTGGCATCACGATTGCAGGCGGAGCGAACGTGATCTTGCTGGACGAACCTACCGCAGGCATGAGCCGGTCTGAAACCAGCCGTTTTATCAACCTCATCAAACAGGTCACGATAGGCAAAACACTGCTGACGGTAGAGCACGACATGGGCGTGGTGTTTGGTCTGGCGGACAAGATCGCTGTGGTCGTGTATGGCGAAGTCATTGCCTATGACACGCCAGAAAATGTGAGAGCTGACCAGCGCGTGCAAGAAGCTTATCTGGGGTCGTCGGTGGCCGATCAACAGGCTGGGGGCCACTAAATGCTGACCATCAAAAACCTCCACGCCTTCTACGGCAAAAGCCATGTGTTGCACGGCGTGTCATTCGATGTGCAGCCAGGTGAAATTGTGGCGCTGCTGGGTCGCAACGGCTCGGGGCGCTCAACCACCGCCAAAGCCATCATGGGCCTGGTTGATTGCCAAGGCTCCATCAGCTGGAAAAACGCCGAAATCATGGGCAAGGAGGCCTACAGGATTGCCCATTTGGGTATAGGCTATGTGCCGGAAAACCGTGACATCTTCCCCAAGCTGACCGTGCACCAAAACCTGTTGCTGGGTCAAAAAGGCTCTGGAAAGGGCTCACGCTGGTCGTTTGACGACATGTACGGCATGTTCCCCCGCTTGCTGGAACGCCAGCACACCGAGGCGGGCGTGCTGTCCGGTGGTGAACAGCAAATGCTGACGCTTTGCCGCACACTGATGGGTGACCCGGATCTGATCATTATTGATGAGCCGACAGAAGGTTTGGCTCCCAAGATCGTTGAGCTTGTCGGTCAATATTTGCAAACGCTCAAGGCCAAAGGAATATCGGTATTGCTAATTGAGCAAAAACTGACGATCGCGATGGCCATTTCTGACCGGGCGCTGGTGATGGGCCACGGCAGCATCGTGTTTCAGGGCACACCCGACAGCTTGCGGGCGGATGCGTATATCCGTAAAGAATGGCTTGAAGTGTAAATGCCCCGACGTCTTGTCCCCGTTGGGACAAGACAGCTCGATACTCGGTTTGCAGTGTCACCCAGCAGCCATACAATGCAAAAAGAACGACCGTACTATTTTTGTGTAATCGCCACTCATTTTGTACGCGTCGCCCGACCAGATTTCAGTTTCACTCCAGGAAAGAAACCTCTTTATGACAACCCTTTACGAAGTTCACGGCACGGTTGCCGTCATTACCCTGAACAACCCGCCAGTTAACGGCCTGGGTCATGCCACGCGGGTGTCAATCACCGACAACCTGCAAAAAGCCAACAGCGACGCGGGTGTCAAGTCCATCGTTATTACCGGTGCAGGTACGGCGTTTTCTGGTGGTGCAGACATCAAGGAGTTTGGCAGCCCTAAAGCCTTGGCCGAGCCCAATCTTCTCAGCGTGATTCTGGCGATTGAAAATTCTGCCAAGCCTGTCGTCGCGGCTGTCCATTCAGTCTGCATGGGCGGCGGGCTGGAACTGGCTCTCGGTTGCCACTACCGCATGGCTGCACCTGGTTGCAGTGTCGCCCTGCCTGAAGTCAAGCTGGGCCTGGTGCCAGGCGCTGGCGGCACACAGCGCTTGCCGCGTGCCCTGGGTGTCGAGCCTGCGTTGAACATGATTGTCAGCGGTGAACCCGTCAAAAGCGAGTTGCTGGCGCAAATTCCCGGCCAGAATTTGTTCAACAAAATGGCCAGTTCCATTGAGTCGCTGCCAGCAGAAGCACTGGCATATGCCGAGTCAGTCGCTGATACGCGCCCGCTGCCGCTGGTACGCAACCTGCCTTGCAAACACAAGAACGGCGATGCCTACTTCCAGTTTGCCCGCAACATGGTGGGCGGCATGTCCAAAGGCTACCCCGCGCCGCTCAAATGCGTGGATGCTGTTGAGGCAGCTACCAAGCGCAAGTTTGACGAGGGCATGGCTTTTGAGCGCGAACTGTTCATCAACCTGATGTGGAGCCCTGAAGGCCGGGCATTACGCCATATTTTCATGGCCGAACGTGCTGCCTCCAAAATCCCGGACGTGCCAGCCGACACGCCAAAGCGCGACATCAAATCGATTGCAGTCATTGGTGCCGGCACCATGGGTGGCGGCATTTCAATGAACTTTTTGAATGCCGGTATCCCCGTCAAAATGCTGGAAATGAAGCAGGATGCGCTGGACCGGGGCATCGCCACGATTCGCAAAAACTACGAAGCGCAGGTTAAAAAAGGCAAGCTCAAGCAGGAAAAATACGAAGAGCGCATGAGCCTGCTGAGCACCACGCTCAGCTATGACGACCTGAAAGACGCTGACATGGTGATCGAGGCCGTGTTTGAGGAAATGGGCGTGAAAGAGAAGGTTTTTAAAGAACTTGATCGGGTGATGAAGCCCGGTGCGATTCTCGCGTCCAACACCTCGACACTGGACATGAACAAAATCGCCGCTTTCACCAAGCGCCCACAAGACGTGATTGGCACACACTTCTTCAGCCCCGCCAACATCATGAAGCTGCTTGAAGTCGTGCGTGGTGAAAAAACGGGTAAAGACGTGCTGGCCACCGTGATGGCACTCGGCAAAAAAATCAAGAAAACAGCTGTCGTGTCTGGCGTGTGTGACGGCTTTATCGGCAACCGCATGATTGAGCAGTATGGCCGTCAGGGTGGCTTCTTGCTCGACGAGGGTTGCACACCCGCCCAGGTTGATAAAGCCATTGAGAAGTTCGGCTTTGCCATGGGTCCTTTCCGCATGGGCGACCTGGCAGGCAATGACATTGGCTTTGCTATTCGCAAGCGCCGCTACGTTGAAAAACCAGACATGAAATACAGCAAAACCGCTGACTTGCTGTGTGAGAAAGGCCGCTTTGGCCAAAAAACTGGTGCAGGCTGGTATGACTATGTGCCGGGCAAGCGCGACGCGATTCCGAACGCAGAAGTCGTGGCCATGATTGAAGCGCATCGCAAATCCCTCGGCATCACCCCTCGCAAAATTTCTGACGAAGAAATCGTGCAGCGTCTGGTGTATTCGCTGGTCAATGAGGCCGCTCACATCCTTGAAGAAGGCATTGCCTCCAAAGCCAGCGACATCGACATGGTGTACCTGATGGGTTACGGCTTCCCGATCTACCGTGGCGGCCCAATGAACTACGCCAACGAAGTCGGCTTGTTCAACGTAGTGCAGGCCATGAACCGCTTCGCAAAAAATCCGCTGGACGACGCCAAGTTCTGGGAGCCTGCGCCGCTGCTGGCCCGTTTGGTGGCTGAAGGCAAAACCTTCAGCTAAAACAGTTACACATTTTTAGGATCACATCATGACTTCAGCCGTAATTGTTTCCACTGCCCGTACCCCCTTGGCTAAAAGCTGGAAGGGATCCTTCAATATGACGCACGGCGCCACGCTTGGCGGGCACGCTGTCGAGCACGCCATCAAGCGCGCCGGCATTGAAGCCGCCGAGGTCGACGACGTCATCATTGGTTGCGCGACACCTGAGGGTGCCACGGGCGCCAACATCGCACGTCAGATTGCCTTGCGCGCTGGTTGCCCGGTGACTGTTTCGGGTTACACCCTGAACCGCTTTTGCTCGTCAGGCTTGCAGGCTATCGCCACCGCAGCGCAGCGGGTGATTGCTGGAGAAGCAGACATCTATGTGGCAGGTGGTGTGGAGAGTATTTCGTGTGTGCAGCAGGAAATGAACACCCACATGATGCGTGAAGACTGGCTGGCCAAAAACAAGCCGGAGATTTACTGGAACATGCTGCAAACCGCCGAGCAGGTGGCCACCCGTTACGGCATCAGCCGTGACCGCATGGACGAATACGGCGCAGGCAGCCAGCAAAAAGCCACCGCTGCTTTGGCTGCTGGGCTCTACACTGACGAAATCGCGCCCATCACCGTCACCGCAGGCGTGGCTGACAAAGTCATGGGCTTGATGACCAAACAAGTTACCGTGACCAACGACGAGGGCATTCGGGCCGGAACCACAAAAGAAGGCATCAGCGGCATCAAGCCCGCCATTCCTGGTGGTGTGATTGCGGCCGGCAATGCCAGCCAGTTTTCGGACGGCGGCGGCGCTGTGGTCGTGATGGACGAGTCTGTTGCCGAGCGCAAAGGCTTAAAACCCTTGGGCCGTTTCTTAGGCTTTGCGGTGGCGGGCTGCGAGCCCGACGAAATGGGCATTGGCCCGGTGTTTGCCATCCCTAAAGTCCTTGCCAAACTCGGTTTGAAGATCAGCGACATCGATCTGTGGGAACTCAACGAAGCCTTTGCGGTGCAGGTCCTTTATTGCGCTGACAAGCTGGGCATTCCGATGGACAAGCTCAACGTTAATGGCGGCGCGATTGCAGTAGGCCACCCATACGGCGTAACTGGCCAGCGCCTGACAGGCCACGCGCTGATTGAAGGAAAACGCCGTGGCGCCAAGCGCGTTTGCGTCACGATGTGTATTGGTGGCGGGATGGGTGCTGCAGGCATTTTTGAGGTGCTATAACCAAGGTTTGATGCATAAGCATGACTACCAAGGGGTCGAGCCTGCGAACATCTTGCAGACCGACCCTTTTTACCTCCTGACCTGACAACTTGGCTACCCGTTGCTGACCATGAACCTGCGCTCCACGCTTGATTTTTTACTCTACGACTGGCTGCAAGCCGAGTCGCTTAGCCAGCGCACGCGCTTTGCCGACCACTCCCGCGAAACCTTTGACGCAGTGTTTGACACCTGCGAACGCATTGCACGTGAAAAGTACGCGCCGTTCAACCGCTTGGTTGATGCGCAGGAGCCCCATTTTGATGGCGAAAAAGTGATCCTGCCGCAGGCCACCCATGATGCCCAGAAGGCCTATGCCGAATCGGGCATGCTGAGTGCCGCGCAAGATTACGACATGGGCGGCATGCAGTTGCCGTATACGGTCGAGGCGGCGGCCAATGCCTTTTTTGCGATGGCCTCGGTCAGCATCGGCTCGGGCATGCTGACCACGGGCAACGCCAATTTGCTGATGGTGCACGGCAATGCGCTGCAAAAAGAGGTGTTTGCCAAGAATGAGTTTTCGGGCCGCTTCTCGGGCACGATGTGTTTGAGCGAGCCGCAAGCCGGCTCGTCACTGAGCGACGTGACCACGCGGGCTGTACCTGATGGCCCGGACTTTGAGGCAGAGCCGTTGGGGGCGCGCTACCGCCTCAAAGGCAACAAGATGTGGATCTCGTCTGGCGAGCATGAGCTGACAGACAACATCATCCATCTGGTGCTGGCCAAAATTCCCGGGCCCGACGGCAAGCTGATTGCTGGCACGCGCGGCATTTCGCTGTTTATCGTGCCTAAAAAACTGGTCGATGCGAAAGGCGCGCTGACAGGCGTACGCAATGATGTGGCCCTAGCGGGCCTGAACCACAAGCTCGGCTGGCGCGGCACAACAAACACGTTACTCAACTTCGGTGAAGGTAAATACCCGGTGGATGGCGAAGCGGGAGCCGTCGGCTACCTCGTCGGCAAGCCGCATGAAGGCCTGCGCTGCATGTTCCACATGATGAATGAGGCTCGGATCGGTGTGGGCATGGCCGCCACCATGCTGGGCATGGCGGGCTACCACGCCAGCCTGGACTACGCCAAAAATCGCCCACAAGGCAGACCCATGGGGCCGGGCGGCAAAGATGCATCAGCGCCGCAGATCCGCATCATTGAACACGCCGACGTCAGGCGCATGCTGTTGGCGCAAAAGTCCTACTGCGAAGGCGCTTTGGCGCTTGAGCTTTATTGCGCCCGCTTGGTCGATGAGCAGCACACCGCCGAGACGCAGGCCGCAGACGACGCGCGCATGTTGCTGGAGGTGCTGACGCCAATTGCCAAAAGCTGGCCGAGCGAATGGTGCCTGGAGGCCAATTCGATGGCAATTCAGGTGCACGGTGGCTATGGCTACACGCGCGACTTCCCTGTTGAGCAGTACTGGCGCGACAACCGCCTGAACATGATCCACGAAGGCACGCACGGCATTCAGGCCATGGACTTGCTGGGCCGCAAGGTGCTGATGGAGGGGGGCAGGGGGCTGAAGCTGCTGGCGGGGCGCATGCAGGCCACGATTGAAAAAGCCGCTCAACAACCAGACCTCAAAGACCACGCCATCGCGCTGGATCAAGCGCTGGCGCAGGTCAGCGCAGCCACCCAAACGGCCTGGGCCACAGGCAACCCGCAGGACGCCTTGGCCAATGCCGTCCCCTACATGCAGGCCTTTGGCCACACCGTGCTGGCCTGGATATGGCTGGATGTGGCCATCGCCTCGTTCAATCAAAATGCTACACATTCAGTAGCTGCTCGCGCAGGTATTCAGGGCGCTACAGCCTATTTTTATGTCTATGAACTACCTAAAATAACGGCCTGGCTGGGCGTGGTAGAAAGCCGCAACCTGCTATGCGCCAACTTGCCTGAGGAGGCTTTTTAATGGGTTTTTACAAACCGGGTGCCAACCACCCCACCGACCCCAAGATGGCGAAACTGCACAAGATCATCTGGACGCTGATCTTTGGCGGTTTACTGACCATCATCCTGGGAATTTTTGTTGGTAAGACCGATGACGCCATAGGCTGGATGATGGTGTCTGGCGGCGGTCTGCTGACCGTTGTCGGCGCGATACTCATTTATGTCCGCTCGACCATGAGCTCTGAGCCTAAATAATCACTTGTCAAGAACGGAAAATCACATGACTCCCAGAACCATTCAAAAACTGTTCGACCTGACCGGCAAAACCGCTCTTGTCACGGGCGGCTCACGCGGCCTGGGTCTGCAAATGGCCCACGCACTCGGCGAGGCAGGGGCCAAAATTATGCTCAGTTCCCGCAAGGCTGATGACTTGAAAGATGCGGCTGCCGAGTTGAAAGCCGCTGGTATTGACGCCGGCTGGATCGCCGCCGACTGTGCGAACGAAGCGGACATTCGCATGCTGGCCGACGAGGCCATCAAACGCATGGGCCATGTCGATATTCTGGTCAACAACGCGGGTGCCGCCTGGGGCGCGCCGGCGGAAGACTATCCTGTCGAGGCTTGGGACAAGGTGATGAACCTGAACATTCGCGGATACTTTATTTTGTCGCAGCATATTGCCAAGCACTCCATGATTGTGCGCAAACATGGCCGCATCATCAACATCGCGTCCATTGCCGGACTGGGCGGCAACCCCAGCGGCATGCAAACCATCGCCTACAACACGTCCAAAGGCGCGGCCATCAACTTCACACGGGCACTTGCTGGCGAGTGGGGCGTTTACGGCATCACCGTTAACGCCATTTGCCCGGGCTTTTTTCCCAGCAAGATGACCATGGGCACGCTCAAGGCCATGGGCGAAGAAAAGCTGGCCGACCACGCACCCCTCAAACGCCTGGGCGACGATGAAGACTTGAAGGGCCTGTGCGTGCTGTACGCGTCTGATGCGGGCAAGCACATCACCGGTCAGTATCTGGCTGTCGATGGTGGTGTTTCCATCATCAAAGGAGGCTAGTCAGTGTCCGGCACTTTCGGGGTAGAAATCCCTTTTGTAAGCCACCTTGGGTTTTCCCTTGAAAAGTTTGAAGGCGGTGACTCTGCCATTGGCTACAGCCCCAAGCCTGAGCATTTGAATTCGTTCGCCGTGACGCATGGCGGCGCAGTCATGACACTCATGGACGTGACGATGGCCACCGCTGCGCGCAGCGTTCAACCCGACATGGGGGTTGTGACCATCGAGATGAAAACCAGCTTCATGCAGCCCGCCCCTGGCGATGGCAGCCGACTGACGGCCAAAGGGCGGTTGATACACCGGACCGTGACTTTGGCGTTCACCGAGGCGACGCTGTTTGATGCACAAGGCAAAGCTTGCGCGCATGCGACCGGCACTTTCAAGTATGTCAAGCGTCTGGTAACCGGACCTAAGAGCATCCAGGCGCTGAATCAATTGCCGCACAACACCATTTCGACCGATTAAACGATATTCCGGTTCATTTTTAACCCTTTTTGGGTATCAAATCGGGCTCCAGACCAATGAATATATGCGCGAGCAGCTATCAAATTTGAAGCGCTTTTATAACTGTTTTTAACCTGCCAGAACGGATCCGTCATGCCAGTCAACCAGCAAATCCTTTTAGACAACCGCCCCACCGGCGAGGCACTTGTGAGCAACTTCAAGCTGGTGACAGCCAACACGCCGGCCTTGAATGCTGGCCAGGTGTTGGTGCGCCATCATTTTCTAAGCCTGGACCCGTACATGCGCGGCCGCATGAACGATTCCAAAGGCTATACCGCACCTCAGGCGCTGGGCGAAGTGATGATCGGCGGCACGGTAGGTGAGGTGGTGGAAAGCCGCTCACCGAAGTTTGCAGTCGGCGACAAGGTGGTGGGCATGGGCGGGTGGCAGCAGTTCAGTGTGGTCGACGCCGATCAGCTGGGCGCGCTGCGCAAAGTGGACACCACTCATGTGCCGCTGTCGCATTATTTAGGCGCTGTGGGTATGCCAGGCGTCACAGCGTACTACGGTCTGGTCAAGATCATTGAGGCCAAAGCGGGGCAAACCGTGGTCGTCAGTGCCGCTACAGGCGCTGTAGGCAGCGCGTTTGCCGCGCTGGCCAATGCGCGTAGCTGCCGGGTGGTGGGCATTGCGGGCGGGCCAGACAAATGCACGTACGCGCTTGATGAACTTGGTTTTGATGCCTGCATTGACTACAAGCTGCATCAGGATGCCGCATCCCTGTCTCAAGCCATCAAAGCCCAGTGTCCGGACGGCATCGACCGCTACTTCGAAAACGTGGGCGGCATGGTTCTGGATGCGGTGCTGCCGCTGATGAACGCCTTTGGCCGAATTGCGCTGTGCGGCATGATTGCAGGCTACAACGGCAAACCAGTCCCAATGACTTATCCAGCGCTGATATTAATGAGCCGCTTGCGAATTCAGGGCTTTATCGTCAGCGAACACATGGAAGTCTGGCCTGAAGCGCTCAAAGAGTTGGGCATGTTGGTGGGCACCGGCAAGCTCAAGCCGCGCGAATCGGTAGCGCAGGGGCTTGAAGCTGCGCCCGAGGCGTTCCTGGGCTTGCTCAAGGGTAAAAATTTTGGCAAGCAAATTGTCAAACTGATCTAGTTTTCAAAGAACCTTTCAAGGAGTTTTGTCATGGCTGATCTGATTCTTCACCACTATCCCACCTCACCGTTTGCTGAGAAAGTCCGGCTGATTCTGGGCCACAAAAAACTCGCCTGGAAGTCGGTCATCATCCCCATGATCATACCCAAGCCTGATGTGGTGGCGCTGACGGGCGGTTACCGCAAAACCCCCGTCTTGCAAATTGGCGCTGACATTTACTGCGACACCGCCCTGATTGCCGATGTGCTGGAGCACCTGCAACCTGAACCCAGCCTGTACCCCGAGCCCAGCAAGGGAATGGGCCGCACATTGGCCCAGTGGGCCGACACGACGCTGTTCTGGACGGCGATGGCCTACAACTTTCAGCCGCCCGGCGTGGCCCAGGTTTTTGCAGGTGCGCCGCCCGAGGCCGCCAAAGCCTTTGCAGAAGATCGGCAGGCCATGAGGAGCGGCATGCCGCGCATGCCCGCGGCCGATGCGACCGCCGCCTACAAGTCTTACCTGCGCCGCATGTCTGACATGCTCGACGAGTGGCCGTTTTTGTTGGGTGAGCAAGCCAGCATTGCTGACTTTGCCGCCTACCACCCGCTGTGGTTTACGCGCACCCGCACGCCTGCCATGGCCGGTGTGCTCGACGCCACGCCCGCCGTGCTGGCGTGGATCGACCGCATGGCCAGCATCGGCCACGCATCGTTTGAAAAATTCAGTGCCGCCGATGCCATTGGCGTTGCTCATGCCGCCACGCCCGTGGCCTTGCATGACGATGTGTTTCAAGATGAGCACGGCATTGCTTTGGGTAGCCAGGTTGTTATCAAAAGCGAAAACTTCGGGCTGGAACCCACCCAGGGCGAGCTGGTAGCCGCTACCCGCATGCACTACACACTGCGCCGCACGGACGAGCGCGCAGGTACGGTGCATGTGCACTTCCCACGTATTGGCTACATTCTCAAGAGGCTGGAAGCATGATCACGGACTTCAAAGGCAAAACCGCGGTACTGACAGGTGCGGGCTCAGGCTTTGGCCTGGAATGCGCCCGCATAGGTGCCAGGCTGGGCATGAACCTGGTGCTGG
>JANNYZ010000067.1:0-40234 GCA_031410335.1 Polaromonas sp.
GCCAAGTGCCTGCGCTGGCAGAGGTATTGCCTGGTTTTGAAATGATTGGCTGGTTTGGCGTGGTCGCGCCCGTTGGCACACCGCAGCCTGTAGTGCTCCGACTGAATCAGGAGATCAACAAACTGCTGACCGAACGCGACGTGGCCGAGCGTATTTTGACCATTGGCCCGATTGTTGAGCCTGGTGGTTTAGGCGATCAGTTCGCAGGTTTTTTGCAAAACGAGCACCAGCGCTGGGGCCAGGTTGCCAAAGAGATTGGCCTGCTGCCTGAATGACGTTGCAGTTAGCGCTGGCTTAGTGGGCTAGCCGGTACGGCTCTTCAAAGTCCCGAAAGTCGTTTTCAGCCAGCGCATCATCTATCCACGCCTTCACACCGAGCGTGGCGCAAAGTCGTTCGATGTAGGCGGTGATGCTGGCGGGTACGGGCAGGGCGTAGGTTTTCAAGCGCATGGCTACCGGTGCAAAGTAAGCGTCGGCAATGCTGAAGGGGCCAAATAGCATGGGGCCGCCATGCATCTGCAAAAGTTCCTCCCACATCGCCACAATGCGCGCCACATCTGTTCGCACCGCAGGTTTGTCGCGCCAGATCAGCTGGCCAATGTCTGGCAGGCTGGCCTCGATGTTCATGGGGCAAGCGGTGCGCAACGCGCTAAAACCACTGTGCATTTCAGCGCAGATGGATCTGGCTCTGGCGCGGGCCTGCACGCTTTGCGGCCAGAGGTGTCTGTCAGGAAATTGTTCGGCCAGGTATTCGGCAATCGCCAGCGTGTCCCACACCGCAAAGCCGTCGTCAAGCAGCAACGGGACTTTGCCCACGGGTGTCAACGCATCCATGGTTGTGCGAAAAGCCGAGCCGCTGTCAAAGGAGTCGAAACGTACTTTGACTTCTTCAAACGAAATACCCGCTTGCCTGAGCAGTACCCATGGCCGCATCGACCAGGACGAATAGTTTTTATTGCCAATATAGAGCTTGAGCATGATGCGCCTTTTGATGAGTGACAAGCGATGCTAGCGCCGTGTCAAGTCAGAATTGATGCAAAAGACCTGCTGGATTGATGCGGCCTTAGAACCGCCCCGCTGTCTTGCGCTTGGCCATCAGGCCGCTGCGCAATCCCAAGTTGCCGAGATAAAAAGGAACTACCGCGCTGATGGCGGATGGCATGATGCCCAAGGCTTGCAGGCCGGGCAGTTTGCCGCCCGAAATATTGTCAACCTTCATCGCGTCCAGATTGTCGCGGCTCATGATGGGCTCACCGGGTGCGAGCTCCATCAGCGCGGCCTGAATGCGTGCCAGCGCTTCAGGCAGGCCGATGACGGGCTTTTCATGGCCGCTGTACTGGCCCGCCAGTTGCACCAGTTGCTTGAGCGTGAACACCTCCGGGCCGCAGGCTTCATACGTCTGGCCAATCGTTGATCTGTCCTCAATGCATTTGACCAGGGCTGTCGCCACGTCTTCCACCCACACAGGTTGAAACCGGGCTGTACTGCCCGCCAGCGGGATGAAAGGAAACAGCTTTTGCAGCGACGCAAAGGTGTTTAAAAACTTGTCTTCAGCGCCAAAAATCACGCTGGGCCGCAACACGCTGATGTGCAGGCCAGAGCCCAGCAGCACCGCTTCACCGCGCGCCTTGCTGCGCTGGTACATCGACGGCGCATGGGCATCTGCACCGAGTGAGCTGACATGAATGATGCGTCGTTGCCCGGCGGCGTCGCAGGCCTTGACCAGCGCCGAAGGCAACTGCACATGCGCTTTGTCAAAAGCAGCCTCGGTGCCATGCAGGATGGCCACCAGGTTGACGACGGCATCATGCTCGGCCAGCAGTGGCGTGAGTGTTGCCGCGTCATGGGCCGAGCCTTCGAGCACGTCGACCATCGGCAGCATCTGCAAATGCCGGGCGTTTGAACGCCTGCGGGTCAGCACGGTGGTGCGGTAATCGCCTTCGGCCAGCTTTTCACACAGGTGGCGACCCACGAAACCAGTGCCGCCGAGGATGAGGATTTTTTTCATAGGGTTAATTTAGCGGTTTTAACTGATTTTTGCTTGAAAAAGGCCATTTTTGGGTACCTTTTATGCATCTAGGCCAATGAATACGTGCGCGAGCAGCTATCTATTTAATAGCGACCAAAGATCTGTCCGGATGTCAGGGAAGCGTCTTGTCGGTCTCGGGTTGGCTCGCATCCCGTGGCCCTACCGTGCCCAGCCTTGCTTTCAGCGACTGTGGCTGGCCTGTCAGGATGGCGGCGTAATTGGTGGTGTTACTCAAGACTTTTTTAACGTAGTCGCGGGTTTCACCAATCGGTACGCTTTCAGCCCAGATTGCGGCATCGAAGGTCGGACTGCCATTTTGACCACGCCATGTTCTTGGACGGCCTGGTCCGGCGTTGTAGGCGGCAGTTGCCATTGGGATGGAGCCTGCAAAATTGTCCAAAGCTCGTTTTAAATAAGCGGTACCTATGGTGATATTTGTATCTAAGTCCGTGATTTGATCGGCGCTAAAGCCCGTCAGGCCTATATAGCGTGCTGTCTCGCGCGCAGTGGCGGGCATGACTTGCATCAGGCCGGATGCGCCCACGCCGGAGCGGGCGTCCATGATGAAACGGCTTTCCTGCCGTATCAGACCGTAGACATAAGCCGGGTCAAGGTTGATGCTTTGCGCGCGTTTCACAACCGCTTCCCTGAATGGCATCGGGAAGCGCTGCTCCAGGTCAATCAAGGCCTTGGTGCGCTCGCTGGTGTTGATGCAGCGGTCCCAGATTTGCTTGTCGCAGGCAAACTGCGCGGCGGCCAGCAGCTCGCGGTCGCTCATGCCGCCGGGCTTGGCGAGGTTGGTGCTGTAGTTCCATTCGCGCACACCTTCTGGCCGCAGGCCAATCGCTATGGCGTAGGCGGCGCGGTTCAGCCCCGCGTTCAGGCGCGCGGCTTCTTTTTCTTCTGCACTGATGGGCGTGGGCTTGGGTGGCACAGTGATTTTTTGGCCCAGTTCTTCAAGCGCCAGTTGCTCGTAAAAGCCGCGCACAGAAGCGATGGACTGGAACAGGGCGAGTGCTTCGGCACGCTGGGGCGCAATGGTGATAGTGCTTGTCCCTGCGGGCGCGGTTGGCGCGCCAGCGGGTAGGGTGGCTAGCAGGGCGCGCGCCCTCCAGTACAACCAGGCGGGTTCATTTTTAGCCGCTTCGCTCATGGCGTTGGTGGCGCTCAGCACCTCGCGCCAACGCGGTTGCGCGCCCGCACGCAGTGCGGCGCGCACCTTCCAGCCCAGCATGTCGTCGGTCAAGTCACTGTCTTTGCTGACCTTGCTGTAGTAGCCCAGTGCCTCAGCGGCGGGCACCGTGCCCAGGCGTGTGGCGGTTTGTTTGCCAATCAGGCCCCAAACCCAGTTGCGCTCCTCGCTCGTCAACTGGTTGCCCCATTTGGCATCCATCATGTTGGCGGCGCCTTCGGCTCCGGACTGGTCTGCGCTGGCCATTTTGACCAGGGCCAGTGTGATGAGTTCTTTGCGGGTGTTGCGCACCGCCACACTTTTTTCACTTAAAAATTTGGCCGGGCTGTTGATCAGCTCAGTCACCATGCCGACTGATTCTGGCGAAATGATGGCGACTGCGTCACGGGCGGCGCGCGGCCGATTGGTTTCCAGCGCCAGCCTTGCCTTTTGCCACACATCTTGCGCGTTCAGGTTTTTGGTGCCCACCAGCCGCTCGGCGGCGGCGCGGCAGCCGTCGTCTGCGTCGCGCTGGGCGTACCAGTTTTTGCGCACTTCATCTGACAGGCGAGCGTCCGCCGCCGGGTTTTTTAAGTGCTCGACCAGCAGCGCGTAGCAACGTATTTCCTTGTCGTCATTCATGCGGTACTGTGGGTACTCAGCAGAAAACGCGGCCCAGTCACGCCGCTGGCCCAGCAGCAGCAGCCAGTCTGCCCGCAGGCGGTCTTCCTGGTAGGTGCCGGGGTAGCGGGCAAAAAAGTCTTGTACCTCCCGTGCGCTGGCTTCATCCAGTCGCGCTTTCAGCTCCCAGTACGCGGCATAGGGCTCGAGTGCATGGCCCCTGGCTTGCGGCAACAGGGCCGCCAGTTTTTTTCGGTCGCCGCGTTTGAACGCCTGATTCATCTCGACCATCAGGCTGTCGCCCGCTGTGGTCTGGGCCATGGCAACCGGCCCCAAAAATGAAGCCATGACGAAGGTGCAAAGAAATTTGGATAGCATCAAGACATTATGGACAAATTAACTGACCGACAAAGTAAGCGCAAAGCCCTGATTGAAGAACGTCTCAATCTGCCGGACCGCCTGCAACGTGCCGACTTGCTGCAGCGCGTGATGCGTATCTGGCTGTTTGGCCGTACCGACGAGGTCATTGGCGCGTATTGGCCCATCAAGGGCGAGTTTGACCCGCTGCCTGCGCTGCACCGCTGGAAAGAAGACGGCGAGTTGCTTGATGAGCCCCAGCCGCGCCGCATAGGCCTGCCGGTGGTTGATAAAGTCCATAAAACCTTGACCTTTCACGCCTGGTACCCCGGCTGCCCAATGGAAGAAGACGCCTACGGCATTCCGAAACCCAAAGACACCGAAGTGATTGTGCCCACACTGCTGTTTGTCCCCTGCGTGGGCTACGGCCCGGGCGGCTTCAGGCTGGGCTATGGCGGCGGCTTTTATGACCGCACGCTGGCTACTCTGCTGCCCAAGCCGGTGACGGTGGGGCTGGGCTACACGAATGGCTGGCTCCCGGATATGGAGCCTGAGCCGCATGATGTGCCTCTTGATGCGCTGCTCAATGACAACGGCGTCGTCTGGCCAATCTAATCCAGGTTATCTACGGTATCCGCATCCGGCATATCGCCTATCGCCTGGCGTGTCAGCAGCGCCTGTGTTTGCAGCCAATCGCAAAACGCCATCACTTCTGGCCGCGCCGCATTGCGCGGGCCCACGATCAGCCAGTAGGCCAGCGGCGAATCAATCCTCATGTTGGGCAGGGGCTCAACCAGGTCGCCTGAGGCCAGGCTGTCTGCGACCAGCGGCATGCGGGCCAATGCAATGCCCTGGCCTGTCAGTGCGGCCTGAGCAATTTGGTGCGCGTAATTAAAGTACAGCCAGCGTTTGGGCGCAAAGCTTTTTAAACCCTGTTCATCAAACCAGCGCTGCCAGGTCAGCCATTCCATATGCTGGGTGCGGTGGGCGTCGCTGGCTTCGACCAGCGCGTGCTGTGCCAGGTCCATGGGCTTTTTGATGCGTGCCCCGCTTTTGATGAGCCACGGGCTGGCCACGGGGGTGAGTTGCTCGCCAAACAGGCGCACCGCATGGCTGGGCACCTGGCCGGGTGCGCTGTAGCGCAGTGCCAGGTCCACATCGGTGGTTTCCATGTCGACCGCCACATCGGTGGCATCAATGCGAATATCGATGTCCGGGTGCTCACGCTGGAACATCTCCAGCCGGGGAATCAGCCACATCGACGCAAACGAGGCCCAGGTGCTGATAGCCACACTTTTGCGCCCCGCGCTTTGGCGAATGATGCGCACGGCGCTGTCGATCCGCTCCAGCGACGGCAGGGCGGCGCGCAGCAGCTGTGCGCCGGCGCTGGTCAGCTCTACTGCTCTTGTGTGACGCAAAAACAGCGACACGCCGACTTCTTCTTCCAGGGCCTGAATCTGCCGACTGACGGCCGATTGCGTCAGGGCCAGCTCTTCAGATGCAGCACGGAAATTCAGGTGGCGTGCTACGGCCTCAAAGGCCCGCAACTGACCTGCAGAAATGGGTCGTGTGCGCAAGTGGGTGGAGGAATGCAGCATGGCAAGGACGTTCAAGTTAAAACTTGATTGATGCGTTTCAAGAATGAATAGCGTACCCCAATTTCATTGGACTGAAAAGCCGGGTAGCCTGATCATTCACGCTTTCCTGTCTCAAATTTGTTCAGGTTGGATTTTTTGAAAGAACGCCATGCACAACAGTATTGCCCCACAAGCTGGCCTGATCTGCTCGCAGCAAGCCACGCACCAGGTCCCCGCGCACGCGGTGGGCTGCTTCAAGTTAGGCGCGGGTCACGCCATGAGCCTGACACCCAGGGTGCCGGGTGAGTTGCGCATGGCGCATGGGCGGGCGTGGGTGACTTTCGCCAACGCGGCAAATGACAGCACGGCGCGGGCGGGGGACCACTTTTTAGCTGCCGGCGACTTGTTACGGCTACAGGCGGGTCAGCAACTGGTGCTGGAAATGGTTGAGAACAATCCGCAGCAATCGGTGTACTTCAGCTGGGAGCCTGATGCAATCCTGAGTTTGGAGGTGTCACCCCGACGGCTACAAACCGGCCAGGCTGAAGTACGTCAACCGCTGCTGGACCTCGGTGCTGCGCTGCATCAGGCAGGCTGGGCACTGGGCCGCTTGGTGCATGGGTTGGGTGCGCAGGCGGTTTGTACCTTGACGCTCAGGCGCGGCACGCCATAAGACTCGTACAGCAGGTTTTACACTTCAGGCATGAAGCCTGATGCTGTTCCTGACGTTGTCCCTTGTGTGATCCATGTGGTTGTGATGGGCGTGGCGGGTTGCGGCAAATCAGCGGTGGGCCAGCGCATTGCCAGGCAGCTGAACCTGCCGCTGATTGAAGGCGATGACTTTCACCCCACCAGCAACATCACCAAAATGCAGAAGGGCGTGGCGCTTGCCGACGCTGACCGGGTTGACTGGCTGCTTAAGTTGGGTGCAGAGCTGGCAAGCCGTACACAAGGCGCAGTGCTGACCTGTTCCGCCCTAAAGGCAGACTACCGCGATACCTTGCGCCAATCGGTCAGCCCTCTTCACTTTGTTCATCTGGCCATTTCTGAGGCCGAGTCGCTCAGGCGTGTGGCCAATCGCCCGGGCCACTTTTACCCGCCCAGCCTGGTAGCCAGCCAGTTTCAAGCGCTGCAAGACCCCGTCAACGAGCGGGGGGTGCTGGTGCTGGACGGCCAGATGGGCCTGGATGCGTTGGCTGTCGCCGCGGCTGACTGGTTAAAGGGTGCCCGGCAGGACGCCTAGCTCATTCAACTATTCGTAATCGATTACGTTTAGTTAAAATTGGGCCAACTTTAAGGATTCATGCATGTCAAAAGCCTTTGCCTCCCAGGCGGACCTGGACGATAAAAAAATCACCTTCGAGCAGCTGAGTGCGCATTGCTGGGCCTACACGGCTGAAGGCGACCCCAATTCAGGCGTCATCATTGGCGACAAATTCATCATGGTCAGTGACGCCACGGCCACGCCAGCCATGGCGCAGGACCTGATCGCCCGCATCCGCAGCGTCAGCAACAAGCCCATCAAATACGTGCTGCTGACGCATTACCACGCTGTGCGCGTGTTGGGTGCGAGCGCTTACATTGCCGAGGGCGCGACAGAAGTCATTGCCAGCCAGGGCACCTACGAGCTGATCGTGGAGCGCGGTGCACAAGACATGCAAAGCGAGATGGAACGCTTTCCGCGCCTGTTCCGCAATTCTGAAAGCGTGCCCGGGCTGACCTGGCCAACCATGGTGATTGGCGGCGGCAACCCGACCAAAAACGAAGTCCCAGGCAAATTAAGCATTGACTTGGGCGGCGTGAAAGTGCAAATCTGGCATCCCGGCCCGGGCCACACGCGCGGCGACACGATTGCTTGGGTCGAGGAAGAAAAAGTATTGTTCTCGGGTGATTTGGTCGAGTACGAAGCCGGTGTGTACACCGGCGATGCGCAACTGGAGGAATGGCCCGCCACACTGGAAGCGCTGCGCGCACTGAAGGCCGAGGCCATCGTGCCCGGCCGGGGCGAAGCCATGAAGGGCGCGGCCAATGTCAACAAGGCACTCGACTACACCAAACGCTGGGTGCAAACGCTTTACCAGGCGGGCAAAGAAGCCGCTGCAGCCGGCATGGACTTAAAAGCCGCGATGGCGCATACCCGCAAGTCCATGGACCCCATTTTTGGCCATGTTTTTATTTACGAACACTGCCTGCCATTTGACGTGAGCCGTGCGTTTGACGAGGCCAGTGGCATTAAAAACCCGCGTATCTGGACGGCTGAGCGTGACAAAGAGATGTGGAACGCACTTCAGGCCTGAAGTGCGGGTGTGGTCACCTTTGCAGAGCTGACGGGCTACCGCGAGCAAGGCAAACCCTGATGGCAGGGTGATGAAATGTTGCCAAAATTAGCATGCTAACCAACCCGGTATGTTTACTTTTCTGGAGACACTTCATGCTGACCCGATTGATGAAAAGCCCTTTGTCGTTGGCGCTAGCCGCCTTCATGCTTGTCGGCGCCGCCACTTCTGCGCAGGCCCAAGCTGCAACCCCCGTTGGCGGAAAAACCGAACTGCTCTGGCTGGGCCAGGCCAGCTTTCGCATCAAGTCACCCGGCGGAAAAATCATTGTGATTGACCCGTGGATTACTGGCGGGCCCAAAGCGCCCGCGCCCTACAAAACCGACCTGTCGGCACTGGGCAAGGTCGATGTGCTGCTGGTCACCCATGCCCACGTCGACCACATTGGCGACGCACCGGCACTGGCCAAACTCAACAACACCAAACTGTATGGCCCGGCCGACATGATCACGCCGATGGTCACGCTGGGCATTTTGCCGGCTGAGCTGACGCACCGCTTTAACAAAACCGGCAGCGTGCGGCCCGCGCCAGGCATCAAAGTGACAGCGGTGGCCGCTGAGCATTCTTCCCTGCTGGTGTGGAACAACCCGGCCACCAGCAAAAACGAATCACACCCGGCCGGCGAAGCGGTGGGCTACATCATTGAGATGGAAAACGGTTTCAAAATCTGGCACATGGGCGACACGGGCTTGTTTGGCGACATGAAATTCATCAGCGAGTACTACAAGCCCGACGTGGTCCTGATGCCGATTGGCGGCAACTTCACCATGGGCCCGGAAGACGCGGCCTTTGCAGCCAACACCTGGATCAAGCCGAAAAACGTCATCGCCATGCATTACAACTCCAACCCGCTGGCATCAGGCACGCTGGCCGAATTTCAGGCGGCGATGAAGGGCAGCAGCGTCAAGGTGGTGCCCATGACGGAAGGTCAGAGCGTCGAGTTTTAAAGGCTATCAGTCTTTGTTGCTGGCAGTTACTTCTGCGCCGCTAACACCTTGAAGTCCTGCTCATATCCCGCCAGCACCCCGATCGCTTTTTTGCGCTGCTCGGGCGTGGTGGTGTTGTGCAATTCGGCAAAGCTGGCACATCCTTCCTGAGTGATGGTTTCAAGATAGCTGCGGTAGGCAGCGTCGGGCGAGCTGACAGACCTTTGTAGCAAGCTGCGCATGTCTTTCTGCAAGCTGGCGGCGTCTTGCGGGCTGGCCACGACCTTACCGAGCGTTTGCAAAATATCTTTCTGGCGGCGCTGGCGCTCGGCATAGCTTTGCGCCGCCTTGAACTGCGATTTTTCAATCTGCTGTGCAATCACGCTGCGCTGCCTGTCGTTGATGCTGCCGTACAGCATTTCGCTGCGCTTGACCGCGCTTTTTTGCCGCTTTTCAAAAACGTCCTTGGCGCTGCCTTCCAGATAGTCTTCGCGCCAGCTGCTGTTGCCCTTGGTGAACTTGCGCTGCATCGCGTCCAGCTGTTTTGGTGTCAATGTAGCGGCCAGGCTCAGGCTGGCAGGTTCGGCGTACTCCGTCATCGTCAGGGCTTTTTGCCGCACATCGGCAAACACCTCGCAGGCCTGGCTGGCGGTGATGTCCTGCGGCATTTTCTGCTGCACTTTTTGCAGCAGGTCAATATAGGCCGGCAGTTGCGTCTGTCGGTGCCAGGCCTGCATCTGGGTCAATTCATTTCTGACCTGCGTGCTCTGCACGTCACTGAAGTCGATGTAGCTGTCAAGGTACAAATAGGCCAGCGTGGGTGCCTGGTTGTAGGCAATTTTGACCGCGTTGCAGCCTTGTAGGACCAGACCCACGAGCAGCAAGCAGATAATTCTTGTCAAGCACAAAAAATTCAAAGGACGTGTCATGACCGCTCTCGTTAATAAATTGCCGACGACTCCGATAGATGTTGTCATCATGGCGGCCGGCAAAGGCACACGCATGAAAAGCACTCTGCCCAAAGTATTGCACCGCTTGGGCGGTATTGCCTTGCTGGGCCATGTGGTTGACTGCGCAGCCCAGTTATCGGCTAGAGGCGCAGTCATCATCACGGGTCATGGTGCTATCGAAGTGGAAGCTGCTTGCATCGGATTTCAGGGGCTTGCGGGCACTTCTCATACCCCACTGGCTATCCAGTTCGCGCGTCAGGACCCGCAATTGGGCACCGGCCATGCCGTGCAGCAGGCCGTGCCCCTGCTGCCAGATGATGGCGTGACACTGGTGCTGTCAGGCGATGTGCCGCTGACGCAAGCCGCTACTTTGCAAGCGCTGATTGACCAGTGTGACGGCCAGCGTCTGGCGCTGCTCACGCTGACCATGCCTGACCCCACAGGCTATGGAAGGATTGCTCGCAGCGGGCCAGGCGCATCAGCCCAGGTGCGCGCCATCGTCGAGCACAAAGACGCTACGGCTGAGCAGCGCCAGATTCATGAGATCTACAGCGGCATCATGGCCGTGCCCACAGCTCTGCTGCGCAGCTGGCTGGCGCGGCTGGACAGCAAAAACGCGCAAAACGAGTACTACCTGACCGACATCGTGAAGTTTGCCGTGGCGGATGGTGTGGCGGTGGTGGCGCATCAAATCACCGATGCGGCCCAGGTGGCAGGCGTGAACAGCCCGGTGCAACTGGCCGAGCTGGAGCGCGTGTACCAGCAGCGCAGGGCGGTCGCCCTGATGGAGCAGGGCGTGCGGCTGGCTGACCCGGCCCGCTTTGACCTGCGCGGCACCTTGACTTGCGGCCAGGACGTCGAGATTGACGTCAATTGCGTGTTTGAAGGCGTTGTGAGTTTGGGTGCTGGCGTGCGCATAGGCGCCAACTGCGTGATCGCGAACTGCACGATAGCCGCCAACGCGGTGATTCACCCTTTTACCCATATCGACGGTGAAAAACTCGGCGTGACGGTGGGCGAGGGCGCGCTCGTTGGCCCGTTTGCCCGGCTACGGCCCGGCGCGCAACTGGGCGCTGAGGTGCACATTGGCAACTTTGTCGAGGTCAAAAATTCAACGCTGGCCAAAGGCGCCAAAGCCAACCACCTGGCTTACCTGGGCGATGCCGTGGTGGGCGAACGGGTCAACTATGGCGCGGGCAGCATCACCGCCAACTACGATGGCGCCAACAAGCACCGTACCGTGATAGGTGACGATGTTCATATTGGCAGCAACTGCGTGCTGGTGGCACCCATCAGCATCGGCGCGGGCGGCACGGTCGGCGGCGGCAGTACCCTCGGCAAAAGCACCGAGCCGGGCGGCCTGCATGTGGCGCGGGCCAAGCAGATCAGCTTGCCAAACTGGAAGCGGCCTGTGAAAGTTAAAAAATAGTGCTATTTAATCAATAGCTGCTCGCTCAATAATCTATTGGCCTAGAAGCACTTTCGGCTCAAATTTTGAGCGTTTGACGCTAAAAAACGCCTTCACATTGCGAACATGGGCATCTCCTGTGAACAGCCGCTGACTCAAAGCCAGGTGCGCGGGCATGTCTGCCACGTGCACGATCAGCACAAAATCTGGCCCCGGTGAGGTGCGGTAGCACTGCTGCACAGCCGCATCGCTGCGCATGCGTTGCTCAAAGGCGCTCAAGTGTTCGTCACCCTGGCGGTCGAGTGTGATCTCAACAATAGCCGTCAGCCCGTGGCCGGTGATGTGTGCCAGTTTGTCGTGGCTGAGAAGCGCAATGTCGCGCTCAATCAGTCCGGCATCACGCAGGCGCTTGACGCGTCTCAGGCAGGTGGGCGGCGAGATGTGAGCCAGTTTGGCCAGGGCCTGGTTGCTCAGCGAGGCGTCGGTTTGCAGTGCATCGAGCAATTTGATGTCGGTGACATCTATCTCGACGTTATTTATCTGTTCCATTTAATGACTATAAATGAAATAAAAATTCACGAATAGTTCAATGAGAAATTTAATTCCAAAAATAGGTAAATATTGAACACATTAAAAAATCAATAAACCTTAGCATCAGCATGTTCAATTTTCAGGAGAAGGTTTATGTGCGGCATTGTTGCAGCGGTATCAAGCCGCAATATCGTCCCGGTGCTGGTACAAGGCCTTCAGCGCCTTGAATACCGGGGCTATGACTCTTGCGGCGTGGCCGTGTATGCCGATGGCCTTAAGCGTGCCCGCAGCACATCGCGTGTGGCCGAGCTGCAAGAGCAGGTTGACCTTGAAAAACTCACTGGCTCAACGGGCATTGCCCACACCCGCTGGGCCACCCACGGTGCACCGGCCATCCACAACGCACACCCGCACTTCAGCCATGGCCCCGGCACGGTGGGTGCCAAGCCCGGCAAGATTGCGCTCGTTCACAACGGCATCATTGAAAACCACGAAGAACTGCGCGCCGCACTGCAAGCCAAGGGCTACGTGTTTGACAGCCAGACCGACACCGAAGTCATCGTGCACTTGGTTGAAAGCCTGTATGACGGTGATTTGTTTGAAGCCCTCAAAGCCGCCGTTGGCCAGCTGCACGGCGCATATGCCATTGCCGCGTTCTGCAAAGACGAGCCGCACCGCGTGGTGGGTGCGCGGGCAGGGTCTCCGCTGATTCTGGGTGTTGGCCAAGCCAATCAGGAAAACTTTTTGGCCAGCGACGCCATGGCCCTGGCAGGTGTGACGAACCAAATCGTTTACCTCGAAGAAGGCGATCTGATTGACATTCAGCTCGGCAAATACTGGATTCTGGACAAGACACAAAAAGCTGTTCAGCGCGAGGTCAAAACCGTCGTCGCTCACAGTGGCGCGGCGGAGCTGGGCCCGTACCGCCACTACATGCAAAAAGAAATTTTTGAGCAGCCCAGCGCCATCGCCAACACGCTTGAAGGCGTCGAGGGCATCACGCCAGAGTTGTTTGGCGACCAGGCTGCAAGTGTGTTCAAAGACATTGACTCCGTGCTGATTCTGGCCTGCGGCACCAGCTACTACAGCGGCTGCACCGCCAAATACTGGCTCGAAGAAATTGCCGGTATCTCCACTCAGGCCGAAGTAGCCAGCGAATACCGCTACCGCACCAGCGTGCCCAACCCGCGCACGCTGGTGGTGACCATCACCCAAAGCGGCGAAACCGCCGACACCCTGGCCGCACTGCGCCACGCGCAAAGCCTGGGCATGACGCAAACCCTGACCATCTGCAACGTTGCCACGTCGGCCATGGTGCGTGAATGCAAGCTGGCTTACGTCACACGCGCCGGGGTTGAGATTGGCGTGGCATCGACCAAAGCCTTTACAGCGCAATTGGCGGGCCTGTTTTTGCTGACGCTGGCGTTGGCCCAAAGCAAGGGGCGTTTGACTGAGGCAGACGAAGCAGCACATGTCAAAGCCATGCGCCACCTGCCTGTGGCACTGGCTGCGGTGCTGGCACTTGAACCCCAAGTTATTGCCTGGGCTGAAGACTTTGCGAAGATGGAGAACGCCTTATTTTTAGGCCGTGGCCTGCATTACCCCATTGCACTGGAAGGCGCACTCAAGCTGAAAGAAATCAGCTACATCCACGCCGAGGCCTACCCCGCAGGTGAGCTGAAACACGGGCCGCTGGCGTTGGTGACCAGCGCCATGCCCGTGGTGGCCGTGGCGCCCAATGACAGTCTGCTGGAAAAATTAAAAAGTAATTTGCAAGAAGTCCGCGCACGCGGCGGCGTGCTGTACGTGCTGGCCGACGCAGGCACAAAACTCGCGTCAAGCGAAGGCCTGCACGTCATCCGCATGCCAGAACACTATGGGCCGCTAAGCCCCATGCTGCACGTGGTGCCGCTGCAATTGCTGGCGTATCACACAGCTTGCGCGCGGGGCACGGATGTGGACAAACCCCGCAATCTTGCAAAGAGCGTGACCGTTGAATAAACGGGCACGGCGCACGCAGTGGCTAGAAAAATAGGAGGATCTGTCTCTTGCGCTAAAAAGTCCCGACGCGAGACCGAACCGAACCGAACCGAACCGAATGTTGAAAAATCGGCGTGCTTATCACTACATACTTCTTCGGCGTTCAATAGCGCTGACTTGCTGCAGCACTGTGGCCATCAGGTCCAGGTCCAGCGGCTTGACGAAGTGGTGATCAAAACCTGCGTTTTTGGTGAGCACCCGGTCATGTGACTGGCCATAGCCTGTCAATGCAATCAAGACAGCTTTGGACGTGGCAGGGTCAGCGCGTAAACGCCGAGCCAGCTCGTACCCATTCATGACAGGCAGACCGATGTCAAGAATGAACACGTGCACCATGTCCTTGTTCGGTGAAGCCAGGGCACTCGCAGCGTCTTCCATGACGCATACGCGGTGGTCATCGAGCTCCAGCAAGTCAGCCAGGGACTGCGCTGCATCCAAGTTGTCGTCCACGATCATCAGGCTCAACGGAGTGATCGGCGTTAAAAGCGTGTTATTTTGTGGTGCTGGCTGTAAAGCTTCCGCTACCCGTTTGGTCAGCGGCAGCGTGACGGTGAAGGTGCTGCCACAGCCAACGCCATCACTTTCTGCCTTCACCTGGCCACCATGCAGCGCTGTGATATTTTTCACCAGCGAAAGCCCCAACCCCAAGCCGCCCTGTGCGCGGTCAGGCGTGCGTTCACCCTGCGTAAAGAGGTCAAAAATAAAGGGCAGCAGCACTGCCGATATACCGGCGCCGTTGTCCCTGACCAAGATGCGGGCGTGTTCTTCCTCTACATCCAGAACCAGCTCGATAGACCCGTTTTGGGGGGTGTATTTGGCGGCGTTGTTCAGCATGTTTGCTACCACCTGCACCAGCCGGTTTTTATCGCCTTTGACAAAGGCGGCAGCAGGCAACATACGAATGCTCAGCGCGTGCTTGCGGGTATCAATCAGCGGCAAGGCCTGCTCGACCGCGTTGTTTAGAACCAGCTTCAAGTCCAGGTCTTCTTGGGCGATTTGCACCAAGCCGCGTGTGATGCGTGACAAGTCCAGCAGGTCATCGACCAGACTGGTCATGTGTTTGACCTGCCGCGTGATGATGTCCCCGGCCTGCCGGACATGCTGCTCGCCCACCCCAGCTTTGGTGAGTATCAGGGCAGCGGTGCTGATTGGGGCCAGGGGATTGCGCAATTCGTGGGCCAGCATGGCCAAAAACTCGTCCTTGCGCTCGCTTTCGCGTTTAAGTGCGTCCTCGGCTTCTTTTTGGTCGTGGATATCGGTACATGTTCCCATCCAGCGGATGATCTCACCGGTTGCGCTTCGCACCGGCAAAGCGCGGCCAAGCGTCCACCTGTATTGGCCGGAGCGGTGGCGCAGGCGGTATTGAATCTCATACACCTTTCCCGTTGTCAGGCTCTGGCTCCAGAGCGCCCACGCCTTAGCTTGGTCTTCGGGGTGAAAGATGTCGCTCCAACCCATACCGTCGGTAGAGCCTTCAGGCACGCCGGTGAAGTCATACCACTGCTGGTTGAAGTAGTCATGGTGGCCGTTTGGCAAGGTAGACCAGACCATCTGCGGCATGGCATTGGCGATGGTGCGAAACTTCGCCTCGCTGTCGCGCAGGGCCGCTTCCATGCGTATTTGCGCTGTGATATCCATTTGCGCCATGACCGAGCCGACGACATTTTTGACGGCATCCCGGATCGGCTCGGCATGCGACAAGATGGTGCGGCGCTCTCCAGGCGCGCCGAAGGGCTCGATCTCGAAAATATCGCGGGGAGAGCCTTCTCCACGCAATGCTCGCATCAAGCCCCACTCATGCATGTCTACGGGCTGCCCGTGCCGGTTTGAGCCGTCGGCCCACCAGGCTTTCCAGCTAGCCAGCTCTTCAACGTTTTCGGACGGTGGATGGTCGCCCCAGATGCGCTTGGTCTCAAAATTGAGCAGCTGCATCTTTCCACTCTTGTCTGCCATGCCGATACCAACAGGCACTGCTTGAAGAACAGCTTCCAGGCGTTCACGCTCTGCCAAGGCTCGCTCTGCAGTCAGATCTGAAAAGCGCGATACCGACTCGGCCAGGGCCTGGTCGATGGCTTCGTTGAAGCGCGTGATGTCCACAGGGTCGGTGAGCAGGGTGTTGTCTGACGCCTCGCCCCAAAGTCTGAGCACACTTGCCCGCAGTGCCCGGTATTCAGAGAGCAGCTGGTTGATTGTGAAGCCCGCGCGCAAACGCTCTGCCGCATGAGATTCGGCGTACGTTTCTACCAAGCCTTTCGGCGCATGACCTTTGGATTTTTCTTGTTGCTCCAGGCGTGACTGCGGTGTTCGTAAATCTGCTGCAATGGTGGTGAGCATCAGTGCTGCATGGTCACGCAGCGCCAGCTTGCTCATACTGTCACCCGGGGTTTCCAAAGTACGGGCAAAGTCCTCCCATCCTTGCAGGATGGATTCAGTGTTTTGGGAGATGAAGTCTGACAAGCGCATGGTGGGGCGAAACAAAGGGGCACAGGTGTGAAGGCCAGAAAGTCATTGTCAAGCTGACCGGATCTTGGGCGCTGACTTGGGCGAAAAGACTTGCTACAAATGAATATAACGCAATTGGCCAAAATGATGCATAAGCACAGGGTTTGTTCACAGTGAATTCCAAACCGCTGCAGAAAAGCCGGCAGTCGTTTGAACAAACTGAGCCCCTTGCCGCTTATGCGTCCGGTCCGATGACACGCGATGTCTATGGAAACTACATAGTGGTTACACAAGTGCCCGTCTCCAGCGCTGCTCATAACGCCACGGATGTTCCACTGTAGCTATTGACGACATACCGGAACTATTGGAGTTCGAATTGGACGCTTAAAAGCAAATGTTGAATATCGTTTACCGAAAGGATCGCTACAGCGTGTACTGCAGCATCTGCGTTTGGTCGCCAGCATGGACAGAGGTCTCCACTTCGGGTGCTCTGACGCGGCAAGGATGCTGCATTTGCCCATTGCGCCCATGCCAACGAATGAAATACATAGCCCGATACCTAAATAGCAAATTGGCGGCGAGTTCGATGCGCAAAAATCACATCCCGTACGGGCTGAAGCTGCGACGCCGCTATTTCGCGTGACCAAAACAGCCCAAGGCTGACTGGTGGCGTAGGCGGCTTCCTACGGCCTCAGGCTTTCTTTGAAGCAACACTTGGCAACACATTCTGAAAGTCCCCAATGACCAAGTTTTCCACGACCGCGCGCATGCCGCTCGCCGTTCGCCTTCTGGCCATCAGCTTGTGCTGCACGGCGCTAAGCCTTGCGGCCGGCACCGCGGCAGCCCAGACGGACAAAGCTGGCAGCAAGGCTTCGACCAGCGCCAGCTTCGACATGGACGCTTTCAACAGTGCCAGTGACAGCCCGCTGCTCAAAAACGGCAGCAAAGGTGCGGCGGTGGCGCGCGCGCAGATTCTGCTGGACCGGGCCTGGTTTTCGTGCGGCGAGATCGACGGGCGCTATGCGGCCAACATGCAGCGCATGGTGAAGGCCTACCAGACGGCACGCGGGCTTAAGGCTACAGGCACGGTGAGTGCAGAAACCTGGAGGTCACTGCGTGAAGATGGCACGCCGCTACTGACGCGTTATACCGTCACCGACAAAGATGCGGCCGGCCCCTACGAAAAAACGCCTGTCGATATGGGCGAACGCGCCAAAATGAAAGCGCTGATGTTTGAGTCGGCCGACGAAGCTCTGGCCGAAAAATTTCACACCAGCATCGCCTACCTGAAGCAACTCAATAGCGGGCACAAGGTCGAAGCTGGTCAAGAAATTGTTGTGCCCAATGTGTCCGGAAGCAGCGCACCGGTCAAAGCGGCGTCAATACAAATCGACAAGTCGGAGCGCGTGTTGTATGTGCTGGACGCCGACAAACGTCCCGTGGCCGCTTTCCCTATCAGCATCGGCAACGAAAAAAACGACCCGCTGCCAATCGGCATGATGTCCATCAAGAATGAAGTGAAGAACCCCAGCTTCACCTACAACCCCAAGTTGCTGAAATCCGCACCCCAAAGTGCACAGAAAGTGGAGATTGCTCCTGGCCCCAACAACCCGGTGGGCAGCATCTGGCTGGGCCTGACCAAGCCGCATTGGGGCATTCACGGTACATCCAACCCGTCCAACGTCGGTCATTCTGAAACCAATGGTTGCGTCCACCTGACCAACTGGGACGCCGAACGCCTGTCCACGCTGGCCAAACCGGGTTTCAAGGTTGACGTCAAGCTGTGAAGCCATCAGCCGCGCCGCGCCGCTGGCGCACTGTGCTTGCCGCAGGCGCCGCGCTGGCCCTGTGTGCGGGGCTGGTGATTGGGCTTGGGTTGAAGCCAGTCGCGACCACGCAGCCGGTTGTTGTTGGCCCGACTGCAGCTGCACCTGTTGCTTCCCAACCCGCTCTGGTGGTTGCGGTCGCCGACAAGGTGTCTGCGCCTTCACCAGCCAACCCGACCCTTGCGCCCAACACCAGCCAGCCGGTTATTCAAGCCGATTCCGCGGACCCATCAAACCTGTCGCAGCTGCGCGGGCGCAACTTGACACTGCCGGTCGCGGGCATCAGTGCTGCGCAGCTGACCGACACTTACAGCCAGGCGCGCGCGGCTGGTGCACCGCACGAAGCTCTGGACATCATGGCGACGCGCGGCACACCGGTGCTCGCGATTGAAGACGGGCGTATTGCCAAGTTATTTTTGAGCAAACCTGGCGGCATCACGCTGTATCAGTTTGATCCCGACGGGACTTATGCCTATTACTACGCGCATCTGGACCGTTATGCCGAAGGCATCGCGGAAGGCGTTGGCGTGCGCAAGGGCCAGGTCATTGCGTATGTCGGCAGCACCGGTAATGCCTTGCCGGAAGCGCCGCATCTGCACTTTGCCATTTTCCGGCTTGGACCGGAGCGCCAGTGGTGGCGTGGTACGCCGATCAATCCCTTTTTGATTTGGCGCGACACAAAACCCTGAGCAGGGCTTAACAGCCACCGGCGTTGTCGGTCACAAGCACAAGGTACCTTCAACTCGAAGTTGCCCTTGGCCCTTTTTCGGAGTGCCAGCTGCGTGTGTTTTCTATCTTTCAAGGCCGGTTTCCGACGCTTCATCAACTGCTTTTCGCTTGATCCACTTGACCAGCACCCAAAACGCGTGGGTCGCAGGCGTCGAAATCCCGAGAGCCTCAGCGCCCCTGACGATGTGTAGGTCAAGGTAATTGATAGGCAACGTTGGCCATGTCATCCGACTTGGTTCTCAACGTCATGAGGAGCGCAAGTAAAGCTCGTGCTTGGAGTGCAATATTTTGTAATCGTTGTCGTCAGTTGATCAATCGGCGACGTTGTACACGGGCTACCGCATCATCATTTAACTTTACAACTGAAGAGGACTCTCATGAACAAACTACTCGCTACCCTGATGGTCGGCCTGTTCGCCACCGGCGCCTTTGCGCAAGCACCTGCTGCTACGCCAGCATCGCCTGCCGTCGTCAAGGCGGAAGCCAAGGCAGACAAGTCTGTGGCAGCGGCTGTCAAAAGCGAAGCCAAGGTTGATGCGAAGGCAGACGCCAAAGTAGCAGAAGCTACAACGAAAGCTGCAGACAAAAAAGCCAGCGCACGCGCTAAAGCTGCAAAAACCCGGGCTAAAGCTCGAGCCAAAGCTGCCAACGCTAAAGCTGATGACAAAGCCAGTGCAGTTGCGAAGTCTGAAAAAACAAATGCCAGGGCCGATGCCAAAGCTGATAAGGCTGTTGTCAAGGCAGACGCCAAGGTTGACACGGTGAAAGTCAATGCCAACGCCGACAAAGCGATTGCCAATTCAAACACCAACGCTGTCAAGGCAGAAGCCAAGGCAGACGTGAAAGCAGTGATCGGCAAATAAGTTTGCAAGTAACGAAGCAGGTTTAAAAGCCTGTGGCTTAAATAAAAAAGACAGGCCTGGCCTGTCTTTTTTATTTTTAGGGCTCCTCCATTGACCTGTCAGAACTATCGTTTTGATACCCTTTCGAAATGTTGTGTCTCATTCATGCGGTTTTGACACTCTTGATTTAAACGATCAACGCCGCCTTGGCTGAGCCAGATTCAGCTTTTAGCCTGAACGGCACTTGCTTCGCGCAGCGCAGTGATGTGGCTGGACAAAACCCGCCATTTTGCACAGGGCGCGGCCATCAGAAATCCGTCATTGATGCGCGAAAACTTGCGCTACATCAAAGATCAGTGGAGTACTTGGGAATATCGTCGACTCGTCTGGTTGCCCAAACTCATGAGCAGAGCAGATGCCTAAAACCCACCACAGGAGACCAAAAGATGTTCAAACATATTCTTGTAGCTACCGACGGTTCAAAGCTCTCTGAAAAAGCGGCGGTCGGTGCCGCGCAACTTGCCAAGTCAACCTCCGCAAAGCTGACGGCGGTCACGGTGTCAGTCCCATTTCACGTATTTGCAACTGACTCGGTCATGCTGACCGACACGGAGGAGGTTTACAAGGCGCAGTGCGAGACGCAAGCACAAAGGTATCTAAGCGTCGTCAAGGCTGCAGCGGAGTCGGCAGGCCTGAGCTTTGAGGGAGCGCATGTATTTAATGACCATCCTTATGCAGCGATCATCGAAACAGCGCAGAGCAAACACTGCGACACGATCTGCATGGCCTCTCACGGGCGCCGGGGAATAAGCGGGCTGGTCTTGGGTAGCGAGACCATGAAGGTCCTCACCCACTCGAAGATTCCAGTGGTCGTCTGGCGTTAGCTACTGGGATGTTGAAACTTGGCGTCTGCGCGACTGCTTTTTCGCCGAGCTTGCCTGCGGTCGGCGGCTGTGCAGGCTACAGAGAGGTTGTAAAACTCTGCGAGGCTGGCGGCGGGGATACCTGGCAACCCACTTGAGCATCCGTCGGGTTGCAACACAGCGATGTAGCGTAGTCGCTAACGGCTGGAAGGAAGTTCTTTGCGCGGGCTGTTTACGGCGCCAGCCCTTTGGGCAGCATGGCGTGCACGCCGCGGTGGGTGTTGACAGTTTGCGTGATGCGAAAGTCAACGCCCAGGCTGCACAGTGTGTAGGCATCTTCGCGCGACAGGCCGCGCTGTGTCAGTAGCACGATCATGTCGCGCAGGGCCATGTCCATGCACTGGTCCAGCGTGGGGGCCATGCCCATGGTGATGTAGTGGGTGGGGGTTTCTGCCCGCGGATACCCCAGCGCCGTGTTCTTGTGCAAAACCAGCTCGAAAGTACCTTGCAGCGCAGTCTCGATGGCGGTGGTGCAAACCTCGCCGTCGCCCTGGGCCGCATGGCCGTCGCCGCAGGAGAAAAGCGCGCCTTGCACATGTACCGGCAAAAACAGCGAACTGCCGGGGCGCAACTCCTTGTTGTCCAGATTGCCGCCGTGCGCGCGCGGAATGATGGTGCTGATGCGGCCCCAATGCGCGGGCGGTGCAACACCCATCACGCCAAAAAAGGGGTGCAGTGGCAGGTCCAGTCCCCAGGGCAGGCGGGCAACCATGCGCTGGGCATCCAGGGGAATATTCATCAGGCGGTAGGTGTCGAATTCAGCTGGCAGGGTACCGGCCAGCGGGCGGATGAAGTTGTAGCCCCAGTCCTGCCGCAACTTGACATCGATGATGCGCACTTCCAGCGTGTCCCCTGGCGCGGCATCTTCCACAAAAACCGGTCCGGTCAGGATGTGGCCCGGCACATGGCGCGGTGTGCGCAAATGGATGTCTGCCAGTTCAGGCGGGACATGAAATTGGCCAGCCGGTGGTAGCACGTCGGGGCCGCCGCTGACGGTGTTCACGGTCAGGCGGTCGCCGCTTTGCACCCGCAGCACAGGCGGGATTTTGGCGTCGAACAAGCCCCAGTGGCAGGTGTCAACGCTGGCGTTCAGTAGGTGTTCGGTCATGGTGTGGCCGGGGCTGACCCGGTAGGTGTGAGTGGTCGAGAGGTTTTTTGCCGTTTTCACCAACAGTGTGCATTTCTGCATTCAATCCGTTGCATTATCTGGTTTTTGGATTGGTTGCTGGAAACACGTGACAAACCAGCTGACTAGGCTTGAAGTTGGCTGAATGCTAGGACAATAACGCGATGTCTACCTCTGCCATCCACAAAACCGCCCTCGTTTTATTTTCTGGGGGTCAGGACTCCACCACCTGCCTGGCGCAGGCGCTGTCCAAGTACGACCGGGTTGAAACCGTGGCGTTTGACTATGGCCAGCGGCACATTGTGGAGCTGGACGCGCGGCTCAATGTGCTGCGTGAAATCAAGGCGCAGTTCCCACAGTGGGCCAGCAAGCTGGGGGAAGATCATTTGCTTGACCTGGCCGTGCTGGGTCAGGTGAGTGATACCTCATTGACCCGCGACGTGGCTTTCAAAATGGAAAGTTCGGGCCTGCCCAACACCTTTGTACCGGGCCGCAATTTGCTGTTTTTAACGCTGGCGGCGGCGCTGGCGTATCGCCGTGACCTGGCGGTACTCGTCACCGGCGTTTGCGAGACCGATTTTTCAGGCTACCCGGATTGCCGCGACGACACCATCAAGGCCATGCAGTTAGCGCTGTCGCTCGGCATGGACAAACGCTTTTTGATTGAAACGCCGCTGATGTGGATTGACAAGGCCGACACTTGGGCAATGGCGCACTCGCTGGGTGGCCAGGCGCTGGTTGACTTGATTGTGGAACATACCCATACCTGCTATTTGGGTGACAGGGTGCATCGCCACCCTTGGGGCTACGGCTGCGGCACCTGCCCGGCGTGCGAACTGCGGGCGCGCGGCTACACCCACTACGCAGGCTAAACCTTCGAACCTGTTTCCACCACGCACCGTGTCACCAGCGGCGGCTCTTCAGGCAAATGAAACGCCAGCTTGCGTTCACGCAGCGACACGTCGCTGGCGGTCACGCGGTCAAAGCGGCGCAGGTGTTCTGTCCATGACTCATCAATGATCTGCTCGATGAACCGGCCCGGTTGATTGACATCGCGCAGCAGTTCCCAGCCCAGCGCCCCTTGGCGCAGGCGGCTGCGGCGGCTCTCCTGCATCAGTGTCCTGAAGTCTTGGGTGCGCAGCGGGTCAATCAGGTATTCGATCGTCACCAGCATGTGGCCCTCTCCTGGCGGCGCGTCCGCGACAGGGGCTTTGAACTCGCGTGATGGCGTCAGGTCTTCTTCAAGGCTGGTGTCGCGTACCCAGCGTTGGGCCAGCAGCATGCACACGCTGCCGCTGAGGGCCGCCACCCCCAGTGCCGTAGGCACGCTGGTGACAGTGGCCACCTGCCCCCAGAGCGCTGCGCCCAGCGCGCTGCCGCCCATGATGGCCATCTGGTACATCGACATACCGCGTGCGCGCACCCAGTCCGGCAGAGCCAGCTGCGCCGACACGGACAGCGAGTTGGCGCAGGTGATCCAAGCCATGCCATTGAGCAGCATGGCAGGCACCGCCACCCACACATTGGGCGCCAGCGCCATCACGGCAGTTGACACCGATTGCAGCAGCGTGGCCCGCAGCACCAGCGCATCGCGCGGCAACCATTGGCGCAGGCGCGGCATGTACAGGGCCGCCCCAATCGCGCCCGCACCCATGCTGGCCAGCAGCAGCGTGAAGGTACCGGCATCACCGGTGTGCAGGTTGCGTGCTATCAGCGGCAGCAGCGCCAGCAGGGCGGTTGAATGCAAAAAAAACAAGGCCACTTGCACCAGCACCGCCCTTAGGCGGCTGGACTGCACCACAAACTGCACCCCCACCCGGATGGCGCTGACCAGCCGTTCACGCCCCAGCGGGCTCGGGGTATGCGCACGCCGCCAGCGCATGATGACAAAGCCTGAAATGACCGACAGCACCGCATTTAAAACAAACACAAACTGCGTGCCTGCGCTGGCAATCAGCGCGCCCGCCACCAGCGGCCCAATGATGCGCGATGCGTTCATGGCCACACCGTTCAGAGCCAGCGCTGCGGGCAACTGGGTGCGGGGCACCAGCTCGGGCACGATGGCGGCAAACACCGGCCAGCGCATCGCCAGGCCTACGCCGTTGGCAAAGGTCAGTGCCAGTAGCAGCGGCGGCGTCATGATGCCGGTAATCACAGCGATGCACAGCAGCGTGGCGACAGCCGCTATCCAGAACTGGGTGGCAATAAAGTAGCGCCTGCGGTCCAGAATATCAGCCAGCGCGCCGCTGGGCAGGCCGAGCAAAAACACCGGCAGCGTGGCCGATGTTTGCACCAGCGCAACCCATAGCGGTGTGGTGGTCATCGACGTCATCATCCACGCTGAAGCGACGTCGCTCATCCACATGCAGGTGTTGGCCACCAGCCAGGTGCCCCACAGCATCCGAAAGGCCAGATGCTTCAGGGGTGCCAGCGCCGACAGGTCGCTGGGCTCAGGCGGTGGTGGGTTTTGTTCGGGCATCAAGCGGCAGGGAGACTGGAGATGGTCACCGGGCTTTGTTTCAGGGCGTACAGCGCCGGGCTACCGTCGGCCTGTTTGACCAGTGTCCATTGCTTGCTGTGAAAAGCTGCCACGGTAGGCCGGTGCGCAATCGACACCATGCCGCCCTTGACCTGCGCGATGTGCGCCTGCAGGCGGGCGTACAGGGTTTTTTCAGCGGCTTCGTCCAGCGCCGCGGTGGCTTCGTCAGCAAAAATCCACATGGGTTTTTTAAGCAGCACCCGCGCAATGGCCAGCCGCTGTTGCTCACCGCCCGACAGTTTTTGTCCCCAGGAGTCGCTGTCGTCTAACCTGCCTGTCAGTTGCGGCAGCAGTGCGTCAAGCAGGGCCTGCTTTAAAACCTCGTCACTGTAGGCACTGGCCGGCTGCGGGTAGGCCAGTGCATCGCGCAGGGTGCCGTCCGGAAAGTATGGCCGCTGCGGGATAAACATGGCGTCGCGCGGCAACTGCGTATGCCCTGTTGAAAACGGCCAAATACCTGCGAAGCTGCGAAACAGCGTGGACTTGCCGCTGCCCGACGGGCCGCTGAGCAGCACGCTGTCACCCGGCATTGCGCTCAAGGCCAGGCCGCTGAGCAGCGTTTGCCCGGCGGGCAGCTTAACGGTAAGGTCAGTGGTCGACAGCCCAGCAATCTCAGCTATTGAATCAGGAGCTGATGATGCACGCTTTTGTTGGTCTACTGCCATGATATTGTCTTCAAAGCTGGTCAGGCGATCGGTGGTCGCGCGCCAGGTGGCCAGGTTTGGATAGTTGTCCACCAGCCAGCTTAGGGAATCTTGTACCCGTCCAAAAGCTGACGAAATCTGGATGAGTTCGCCGAGCTGGATGGCGCCGCTGAAAAACCGTGGCGCCGCCACAACGAACGGAAACACGACCGCAGCCTGGCCAAAGAAGCTGGTGAACCAGACCAGGTTTTTCTGCTTTTTAATGAGCAGCAAAAAGTTGGAAAGTACTTTGGAAAAACGGCCGTCCAGCTGGACACGCTCGACGGCTTCGCCTTTGTCCAGTGCAATGGATTCGCTGTACTCCCGCACCCGCACCATGTGGTGCCTGAAGTCGGCTTCGTAGCGCTGTTGCATGAAGTTCAGCCGAATTTGCGAGCGGCCAATGTAGTGCGTGATCACGCTGCCAACCACGCAGTACAGCAGCGCCATCCACACCATGAAGCCGGGAATGCTGTAGCTGCTACCCCCTAGCGTGAAGGCGAATGCGCCTGACAGCCCCCATAAAATGCCGACGAAGCTGAGGAGTGTCACGAGCGAATTCAGCAAACCCATGCTGAGCGACACCGTCAAGCTGGTGAACTGGTTGATATCTTCCTGAATCCGTTGGTCAGGATTGTCAGCGGCCTTGCTGCTGTCGCCTGAAAAGCGCGCCAGTTCAAGGCTGTAAAACGCGTGGTTTGCCAGCCAGCGCTCCAGGTAGTGCCCGGTCATCCAGGCGCGCCAGCGCACTTCCAGCAACTGGGTCAGGTAGAACTTGTAGACCGCGATGATGATGAATGCAAACGCCAGGTAGGTGAAGCGGCCCAATTGCTGCCAAAAGACGGGCTGGTTTTTGTTTTGCAGCGCGTCGTAAAACAGGCGGTTCCAGTCGTTCAGCAGCACCAGCATGTACACGGCAGCCAGGTTCAGCACCACAATCGCGGCCAGCATGGCACGCGCTTTCCATTTGTCGTCTGACCGGAAATAGGGCGCTGACAGGGCCCAGACACGCTTTAAAAAAGTGCTGAAATTTTTAAGAGTGTTCATGGTTCAGTTTTCATGGCGAGGGGTTAGACACGCCGCTGGCTACGTGCCCCGCGGGCACATGTTGTGCGGCGGCATCAACGTGGCCGGTCTGGTCGTCAAAGAAAAAGTCAGGTTCAAATTCACGCAAAAATTCGCCTTTGGGCAGGCCACCCAAAAACATCGCTTCGTCAACCTCGATGTTCCAGTCCATCAGTGTGCGAATGGCGCGTTCATGCGCTGGCGCGCTGCGTGCAGTGACCAGCGCCGTGCGGATCCGCATGTGCGGCGTACCCGCCTGCTGCAAGCCGTGCAAGGCTTTGAGCAGCGGCATGAAGGGGCCAGGCGGCAAGGGCTTGGCGGCCAGCTTGCGTTCGTGTTTTTGAAACGCATCCAGGCCGTCTTTTTGAAACACCTTTTCAGCCTGGTCTGAAAACAGCACCGCATCGCCGTCAAAGGCAATCCGCACTTCATGCGGGTAGGTTGTTTTGGCATGTACCGCGTGAGTGGCCACGGTGGCTGCGGCAAACCCTGCGTTCAGTGCCGCGCGCACGTCTTCAGGGTTGGCGGACAAAAACAGATTGGCCTGCAGCGCTTTGAGGTAGTGGTAGGGCGCGCGGCCACGGGTGAACACGCCACGCCCGAGTTGCAGTTTGTTCAAGTCCGCCGAACGGAATATCCGCAGGCCCGACACCGGGTCGTTACGCGACAGCATGACAACTTCCACGCGTTTGACTTCATTGTTCGGCTCGGTATTGAAAGCCAGCAACTTTTTGATCAGCGAAAACGCGACACCGGGTTTGGCAGGCTGCTCCAGCCTGTCCAGTTGCAGTTTCATGTAAGCCCGGTCATCCGACTGTTCAAACACCCGGTTTTCTTCTTCCAGGTCAAACAGCGCCCGGGAGGAGATGGCGACAACGAGTTGCCCGTCAAGGTTGGTGGCCATGGTGTTTTCTTTAAGTTGGAAGGGTCAGTTTGCACCATTGTCCATAAGCTGGCGCGGTCAATGGCCATTGGTCAGCGCGGCTGACGTGCCGGATGCCACTGGCAATCAGCGCGGCGGCTCGAATCACGCCCGCGTGGGTTATCCACAGCGTGTCCCGGGCGGGGTCGAGTTCGTCGAAGGCTGCTGCGACGCGGGTCATGAACTGGTCAACGCTTTCGCCCGTACCGCCAGCGCGGTAGTGGGCAAAGTTGTCAGTCCACGCGCCAAGTTCGGCCTTGTCAATGTCGGCCCAGGCACGGCCTTCCCACTGGCCAAAGTTCATTTCTTGCAGTTTTGAGTCGGTTTTAAGCATCAAATCGGGCTGCAGACTCATGAATACATGCGCGAGCAGCTCACATCTTTGTAGCGGCGAGGTTAATACACATGTACCTCGTGGAAGTACATTTTTGAGCACTTCAGCACTTTTTTGAGTTGCAGCTAGGTCTGCCTTCACATCCAGCTGGCCGTAGCAGATGCCTTTGTCGATCAGAGGCAAAGCATGCCTGACTAACCACAGCGTCATAGCGTGATGGCCAAGCCCAGGTAAAAAGCAATCTCACACACCTGCTGCGTAGCCCCCAGGCAATCGCCTGTAAAGCCCTGCAGGCGGCGCTTGAACAGGCGGTGCATCCACAGCAAGGCGATCAGCGAGAAGCTGCAAGATACTATCAAATCAGTAGCTGCTTGCACATATAAAATAAGGGCTAGAGTCAGAAAACACCACGTAAAAGCGGTCAAAAGACTATTCAGGCTGATCTGATCGGCCAACGGTTTCGACTTGGAGGCCCCGGCATCGCCCACGTGGGGCAGCCAAACGATCAGCAGCAACGGCAAGGTGCGCGAGACCACGTGGCCTGCCAACAGCGCGCTGCACACATACCAGCCCTTGAACGGTGCTTCGTCCCATCCCTCTGGCGCACCGTCAACGCTGCCAAGCATGGCTACGATGGCGACTTTTGCCAGCAGTGCAAGTACCAGTGCCATCGCCCCAAACGCGCCTACTCGCGAGTCTTTCATGATCTCCAGGGCGCGATTCCTGTCATAACTGCCGCCCAACCCGTCGGCCACATCAGCCAGGCCGTCTTCATGAAACCCGCCCGTCATCAGCACGGTAGCTACGGTGGACAGCACGGCCGCCACCAGCGGCGCGAAAGCAGTGTCTGGCAGCAGCGCCAGCATCAGCGCATAAACACCGGCGGCCACAACCCCTACCAGCACCCCCACACCGGGAAAGTGCCCGGCGCTGGCCCGCAGCATGGCGGGGCTAAAACCGACCCATTCAGCCAGAGCCCCGGTGACGGGAATGCGCGTGAAAAACTGGACAGCCAGCAGGAATTCGCGAATGAAGTTCACCTTGTCAGTCCGCCCTGCCGCTGACGCTGGCCGACTCAAAACTAGCCATCTCGTTCAAAAGCATTGCAGCCGACTGCACCAGCGGCCAGGCCAGAAGCGCGCCTGTGCCTTCGCCCAGGCGCAGGTCCAGGTCCAGCAGCGGCCTGGCTTTCAGGTGTGCCAGCAGCAGGTGGTGGCCGCGCTCGGCTGAGCGGTGGCAAAACACCATGTAGTCTTTGGCCGCCGGAGCCACAGTTGAAGCGACCAGCGCCGCGCTACCTGCAATAAAACCATCGACCAGAATCACCCGGCGCTCGGCTGCAGCGTGCAGCATCGCACCCGTCATCATGGCGATTTCAAAACCGCCCATGGCCGCCAGCGCGTCCAGCGGCTGAGTTGCATGTTTGTGCAGTTCGGCGGCGCGCGCCAAAACATCCTGTTTGTGCGCCAGCTGTGGGTCCGTCAAGCCGGTGCCGCGTCCGGTGGCGTCGTTGATTGACACGCCCGCCAGGCGGCTCAAGAGCAGCGCAGCGGGTGACGTGTTGGCAATGCCCATCTCACCGAATGCCACCACGTTGCCGGGCAGGCTGGCCAGCACGTCGCTGCCCGCTTGCAGGGCGGCATTGAGCTGGTGCGGCGTCATGGCTGGGCCTTGGGCCAGGTTGTGTGTGCCGTGCGCGATTTTTCGTTTGATCAGTTGCGCGTGGTCTGGCAAGTCGCTGGCAACACCCGCATCGACCACCTGCAAGGCAAACCCATGCTGCCGCGCCAGCACATTGATGGCTGCACCGCCGGCCAGCATGTTGGCCACCATTTGCACGGTAACGGCTTGCGGAAAGGCCGACACGCCCTCGCTGGCCACGCCGTTGTCGGCGGCAAACACCACCATCTGCGGGGCGGTCAAGCGCAAGGTCTCGCTGCCCTGAATCAAGCCCAACTGCAGGGCCAGGCTTTCAAGCTGGCCCAGCGCACCCAGCGGCTTGGTTTTGTGGTCTATTTTGTGCTGCAGCCTGACGGCCAGCGCTGCATGGGCAGTCGGCTCAATCGCTGGCAGCTGAAAGGTTTTTTGGGTCATCTGAATCGATCAATTGTTGAAGACAGGCCGGGCATAGGCAACTGGCTTTTTGTGTGGCATCGGGCATGGGCACAGCGATGACGTGGGACATTGAAAAACACCAGCAGGTAGCGTCCCCCGCGACCATACCGCAGCGCAAATCCGCACCACATTGTGGGCAGATAGACGGGTCAGGTTGGGTCATGCTTCAGCTTTGCAAAAACAGCTGATACGCAGGATTGCCGGTTTCTTCTACATGGGGGTAACCCACGGTGTCCAGAAAGGTTTTAAACGCCTTGGCCTCGAGCTTGGGCACCTGCAGGCCCACCAGAATGCGGCCAAAGTCTGCGCCCTGGTTGCGGTAGTGGAACAAAGAGATGTTCCAGCCCGGCTGCATCGCGGCTAAAAACTTCATCAGCGCACCGGGCCGTTCAGGAAAGACAAAGCGCAGCAACCGCTCGTCTTTTGACAGTGCGCTGTGCCCGCCCACCATATGGCGGATGTGTTCTTTGGCCAAATCGTCGTGCGTCAAATCAAGCGCCTTGAAGCCGTGGCGGGTGAAGTTGGCCGCGATTTTGGCGCTTTCACCTTTTTGCGTGGTCAGGCCAACAAACACATGTGCCTTGGCGTTGTCACTGATGCGGTAGTTGAACTCTGTGACCGAGCGCGGGCCGCCAGGCAGTTCACCCACACACAAACAAAAGCGCTTGAAGCTGCCGCGCTCTTCAGGAATCGTCACAGCAAACAGCGCCTCGCGTTCTTCACCGACTTCAGCCCGCTCGGCGACGAAGCGCAGGCGGTCAAAGTTCATGTTGGCACCGCACAAAATGGCGGCGTAGGTTTCGCCTTTGGTCTTGTGCAGAGTCACGTATTTTTTAATCGCCGCCACGGCCAGCGCGCCTGCCGGCTCCACAATGCTGCGAGTGTCCACAAACACGTCCTTGATGGCCGCGCACACCGCGTCGGTATCCACGGTCATGAATTCATCGACCAGTTCGCGGCTGATGCGAAAGGTTTCCTCACCCACCAGTTTGACAGCCGTGCCGTCCGAGAACAGACCCACATCAGGCAGCGTGACGCGTTTGTTGGCCGCCACGGATTGCGTCATGGCGTCAGAGTCGTTCATCTGCACGCCGATGACCTTGATATCAGGCCGCACGGCCTTGATGTAATTGGCCACGCCTGAGATGAGCCCGCCGCCGCCAATAGCCACAAACACCGCATGCAGCGGGCCGGGATGCTGGCGCAGCATTTCCATCGCAATCGTGCCCTGGCCTGCAATCACGTCCGGGTCGTCAAACGGGTGCACAAAGGTCAGGCCGCGTTTTTTTTCCAGCTGCGCGGCGTGGGTGTAGGCGTCTGAATAGCTGTCACCAAACAGCACCACATCGCCGCCGAGCGCTTTGACGGCATCTACCTTGAGCTGCGGTGTGGTGGTGGGCATCACGATCACGGCACGCGTGCCCAGTTTTTGTGCCGACATGGCCACGCCTTGTGCATGGTTGCCAGCGGACGCGCAAATCACGCCTTTTTTGAGCTGCGCCGCGCTTAAATGCGCCATCTTGTTGTAGGCCCCACGCAGCTTGAAGCTGAACACCGGCTGCTGGTCTTCACGCTTCAAAAGCACCGTGTTTTTCAGGCGTGCGCTCAGGTTTTTAGCAACTTCAAGACTGGACTCCACAGCCACGTCGTACACGCGGGCGGTGAGAATTTTTTTCAGGTAATCAGAGGGGCTGAGTGGTTTGGTCATGGGTTTCTCACAAGCCTTGAATGATAAGGCGCAAGAAAAAAGGCCCAAACCTTGCGATTTGGGCCTGTAAATCCATCCTTAGAGAAGATGGAGGAGACAACCAGTACGAAGGGAAACGCATCAAAATACAATCCATTCCCGACGACACAAATTCAGTATAGCGCCGCTATGTTGCGCTGCACAATACTTTGTCTCTGAAAATCGACACTTTTAGACCCTCTTGTCTATTTCCCTCTGTTTTTGTTATAAATTTTTTGCATAAAGAAGGCTGTTTATGGAATGTACGGTGAATTGGTCGGGTCAAGCCCCTGCGATGAGCTCCAGATCGGGCATGACCTTCGTGGCAGAGACAGGCAGCGGGCACACCCTGGTGATGGACGGTGCGCCCGACGAGGCCAAGCCCGAAAACGGCGGCGCCAACCTAGCTCCGCGCCCCATGGAAACAGTACTGGCAGGCACGGGTGGCTGCACCGCCTACGACGTGGTGCTGATCCTGAAGCGCGGCAGGCACGATGTGCGCGGCTGCTCAGTCAAACTGACGTCAGAACGTGCGCCCGTTGACCCCAAGGTGTTCACCAAAATCCACATGCACTTTACGGTTTCAGGCAAAGGCCTGGCGGCCAGCGCGGTAGAGCGCGCCATCGCCATGAGTCACGACAAATACTGCTCGGCCACCATCATGCTGGGCAAAATGGCGGATATCACCACCAGTTTTGAGGTGCTTGAAGCTTAAATCCGGTGCGCTACTGTTGTCATCACCTTGGCGGCAGCGCCCATCAGCGCCTTCACAGGTGCTGGTAATTCCATAGCACCCGAAGCAGTGGCCTCAAGCGCATGGCGCGCTTCATCCGTTTTCATTTGGGCCACGATGGCGCGCGATTCATGGTCTTGCAGTGGCAGGCGTTCCATGTGTTCGGCCAGATGTGCCTCGACCTGGCGTTCAGTCTCGACGACAAAACCCAGACTGATTTTGTCGCCCAGGCGGCCCGCCAAAAGCCCCAGACCAAACGATCCGGCGTACCACAGCGGATTCAGCAGCGAAGGCCGCGCGCCCAGCTCATCGAGCCGTTGGCGCGTCCAGGCCAGGTGGTCGCTTTCTTCATGGCTGGCATCAACAAATTGCTGGCGCAATGCAGGGTCATTCGTGCTTAGGGCCTGGGCCGCATAAAGCGCCTGTGCGCAGACCTCGCCGACGTGATTGACGCGCATTAGTGCGCCAGCAAGGGCCTTGTCTGCAGGAGACAGGTCAGTGGCTTGCTCCGCAACGGTAGGACACGGCTTGCTCGCGTGGGGCTGGGTAAACAGGGTGCGCAGGGCAACGTCAAAGGTGTTGATCAGGGCGTCCATGGGGTTGATTGGATACTTGGCTGAGAGTTTTTGGGACATTTGCCGCAGTCTAATCAATCGGCTGGAAAGGGGTTTTGAAGCCAGAAAAAACCTCATATGTGGCCTGCCGCCCACAGCAGGGTTTCAATTTGTTGCATGAGTGCAACGGAAACAGGTTTTATGTGGATTCCACCCTTAATTTCTTTGCCTAAGCCTGCGGCGTCTGGTTCAATTCATACAACTTCCTAAATGGAGGTTGGCCCGGGGGTCCAAATCCTGGAGCCCTTTGTTTAACCTTGGAGAAACTCTCAAATGAAAAAATCACTCATCGCATTGGCGGCTTTGGCTGCTGTTAGCGCCGCTTCTGCTCAGTCTTCTGTGACCCTGTACGGTCTGGTTGATATTGGCTACGGCTCACAAGTTTCCGAGCAGCGCGCAACCGCTACCGGCACCGCTAGCCAGCGCAGCCGTGGCGTGATGGACGGTGCCAATGCCGGTAACCGCATTGGCTTTCGTGGTACGGAAGACCTCGGCGGTGGCCTGAAAGCCAACTTCGTGGTTGAGCAAGGTATCAGCCCAACCAGCGGTAACATATTTGCTCAACGTACAGCTAGCACAGGTCAGCAGATTACTACTCCTTACCCAGCATCATTTACTGCCATCACTGGCGGCTCTGGCGGCATCATTGGCGCATCCGGTTACAACGCATCCACCAACCGTCAGGCCTACGTTGGCTTGTCAAGCGCAAGCGTCGGTACGCTGAACGTTGGTTACACCTACAACAATGCCTATGAGCTGTCGACTCTGTCGGGCTACTCACTCGGCACCGAAGGTATTTCCGGCGGCTCTGTAGCTCACGTCTTTGGCCAGAGCTACGTTGGTGGTACCCGTGCTAACGGCTTTACCTACATCAGCCCTAACTTCGGCGGCGGCTTCACAGTTCGCGCACAGTATGGTGCTGGTGGCGCTGCTCCAGAGAGCAACATTGCAACGACCAATGCGGGCGTTGGCACCAACAATAACAGCCGCCGTTACAGCCTGATGGGCCAATACGCCAACGGCCCTCTGTCTGCTGCTGTGTCTTACACCAATAACCGTGTGGTCACGTCAGTCTTTGCTGCCGGTACTGCCGCTCCTGGCACTGGTAACCTGACCACGCTGGGCGCAAGCTACGACTTTGGTGTGGTGAAATTGGCTGGTACTTACAACCGTGGTCGCGACGGCGGCATCAATGCTGCTAACTTCGTGGCAGCTGCTGGCACCAACACACTGTATCGTGCATACACACTGGGCTTGTCGGCTCCGTTTGGCGCGTTCGTGCCATTCATCACCTTCGGTCGTGCTTACGCTCAGACTGATGGCGCCGCTGCCCGTGCTATCGACGTCAGGCAGTCTCAAATCGGCGTGCGTTACAGCTTGAGCAAGCGCACCACGGCTTATGCTTTCTACGGCACGGCTACCGACAATGCAGCACAGAGCACCGTTCTTGTAAACGCTCAAACAGCTGGTTCAGTCTACAAAGACAGGAAAACCATTGTTGGCGTTGCTCACTCGTTCTAATTCACTGGCTGGCTGGTCCAGCCTTTGATAAGAAGTTAAAAACCCCGCTGCTTGCAGCGGGGTTTTTTTATGTTGAAAATCATCATGCGTTATCCCATTTATCAGTCACTTCTTCGTTTGGCACCTGTTTTTTGGCTGGCCTCGCTTGGTGCTTGTGCGTCACGATTGCCAGCCATTGTTGAACCCGCAGAGGCTTTGAACGTGCGCATTGCGCCCTGGGTTTCAGCTGCGGGAACTGTCAGCCAGCCTGTCGTTTGGGAACACTTCAAACTGCCCGGAAAGCGTGCCAGCACATTTGATGTTGTGTGGGAAGAAAAACGCGTTGCCATTGCCGCAAACGCACAGTCGTCTGCCAGCATGTTGCGGCAGGTGATGCGGGTGGAGCCCAGCGATCTGGGAAGCGTCCGGTTCTCCTGGAAGCTGCCTGACCTCATTCAGTATGCTGATATGTCGATACGTGAGTTTGACGATTCGCCCGTGCGTGTGGTGTTGGCGTTCGAGGGTGACAGAGGCAAGTTTTCAGCCAAAAATGCCATGCTGTCGGAGCTAGCGCATGTGCTCAGCGGCGAGCCATTGCCCTATGCCACATTGATGTACGTTTGGTGTAACGAATGCGAGCCAGGCAAGGTCATTTTGAACCCGCACACCGACCGCATTCGCAAGCTGCCCCTTGAGTCTGGCCCAGACAAACTGAACCGCTGGATGGACTACGAGCGTGCTGTTCGCGCTGATTTCGTCAAGGCGTTTGGAGAGGAGCCGGGTGTGCTGACCAGCATTTCCATCATGACGGACACCGACAACACCAAAAGCATTGCGCGTGCCTGGTATGGGCCCATCACTTTGGTACCGGGTCAGCGTTGATGTTGACAACACACGCCATTCAGGCGGTCACGCATAGCGTTTGTTTTTCAAATTGTTTTTCATCTCTTTAAGCAGCGGCTGCAACTTGCCGCCGATTCTCAGCGCCAGACAGGTCGCCAAGATATCGATGATCATCAAATGCAGCAAGCGCGACACCATCGGGCTGTATCGGTCGTAGCCTTCCGGGTGGTCGGCCGCCAGATGAATGTGCCCCGCGGACGCGAGTGGCGAGCCACTGGCGGTGATGACGATGGTGGTTGCTCCGTTTTTGCGGGCAATGTCACAGGCGTCCATCAAATCACGTGTGCGGCCCGAGTTTGAAATCACCACGACGCAGTCCCCCGGCCCCATCATGGACGCGCTCATGACCTGCATGTGGCCATCGCTGTAGGCCACCGTGTTGACACCCAGGCGAAAGAACTTGTGCTGGGCGTCTTGCGCCACGATGCCCGAGTTACCTACACCAAAAAATTCAATCCGGTTGCCGCTGTTGCAAGTAGCCGCCAGCGCATCGGTGGCTTTTTGAATGGCGAATGATGAAGCGTCGTTGCGGTACTTTAAAAATGCGGCCACGGTGTTGTCAATCACCTTGACCAGCACGTCAGATGTTTTGTCGTCCACGTCCACACTGCGGTGCACAAACGGGACCCCCTCGCTTACGCTGCCCGCGAGCTTGAGTTTGAAGTCGCTCAAGCCGTCATAACCCACGCTGCGGCAAAACCGGACGACGGTTGGTTTGCTGACATGCGCGCGGTCTGCGAGTTCGGTGATCGGCAAGTTTGCAAAGGCGCGTGGGTCAGCCAGCACCAGCTTGCCAACGCGCTGCTCGGCTGGAGCTAAAGATGGCAGTGACGCTTTGATTCGGTCTAGCATTCTTCAGTCCAGCAATAACCATCTCTGGCAATCATGGCACTTGACGCACTCGGCCCCCAGGTCCCCGCTGCGTATGGCCGTGGACCTTCAACATCAGCCGCCCAGCTTTGCATGATGGGCTCGACCCAGCGCCAGGCTTCTTCCTGTTCGTCGCTGCGCACAAACAGGTTTAATCTTCCGTCAATCACGTCCAGCAGCAGCCGCTCATACGCACCTACACGCTCCGAGCCAAAGCGTTTATCAAAGTCCAGATCAAGCTGCACGGGCGCCAGGGTCTGGCTGGTCATACGGTTCTGCTGTCCCTGCGCAAACAGGTGAAGCTCCAATCCGTCTTTGGGCTGCAGGTGAATCACCAGCCGGTTGCCTGCGCCTAGCGGCGACTTGTAAATGGCATGCGGCGCAGGCCTGAAGTTGACTTCAATGTAGGCACTGCGCCCAGCCAGGCGCTTGCCCGTGCGAATGTAAAACGGCACGCCCGCCCAGCGCCAGTTGGCGATCTCGCACCGCAGCGCAACAAAGGTCTCGGTGTGGCTTTCAGCGTTGACACCAGCCTCAAGGCGGTAGCTTGCAACGGGTGTGCCGTCAACCGTACCGGCACCGTACTGGCCGCGCACCACGTGCTGGCGCAGCGTTTCAGGAGTCCAAGGCTTCAAAGAGCGCAGCACCTTGAGCTTTTCATCGCGGATGGCATCGGCGTGTGCATTGATGGGCGGCTCCATCGCTACAGCGCACAGCAATTGCAGCGCGTGGTTCTGTACCATGTCGCGCAGCGCGCCCGTGCCGTCATAAAAAGCGCCACGCTTTTCAATGCCAATCTCCTCTGCAATCGTGATTTGCATATTGGCAATGTCCTCCCGCCGCCACAGCGGCTCAAACAGGGCGTTGCCAAAACGCAGCGCAAACAGGTTTTGCACCGACGGCTTACCCAGATAGTGGTCAATCCTGAAAATCTGCTTTTCGTCAAAAACATTGCGCACGCTGGCGTTGATGGCGCGGTTGGATGCCAGGCTGTGACCGAGTGGTTTTTCAAGCACCACCCGCATGTTGGGGCGCTTCAAACCAGCAGCAGCAATCTGTTCACAAAAGACTGTGAACAGCGCAGGTGCGGTGGCCAGGTACATCACCACCGTGTCAGCAACGTGCTCCTGCAGTTTGCTGGCCAGCCTTGGGTAGTCTGCTGCGTTGGACAGGTCCATACGAAGGTAAAACAGCAGCGATGCAAAATGCGCAAACTCTTCTTCGGTAGGGCGTTTGGCCAGTTCGACATCGTCAAAACGCGACTTGATGAGCGCCCGGTATGACTCGTCTGACAAATCATCGCGCGCCACGCCTACGATACGACCGCCTTCAGGCAGCGAGCCATGACGAAAGGCCTGAAACAATGCAGGCATGAGCTTGCGCCACACCAAATCGCCTGTGCCGCCAAACAAAATCAGATCAAAACTCATGTGGATACGTCACCGGCATGTAATTAAGTTTCACATTGTATTGGCATAATGGTAACTTGAAAATGAAAAGCAAAACGTCATGAATCAACTCGAAGCGCTCAAACAATTCACCACCGTTGTGGCCGACACAGGCGACTTCATGCAGCTTGCTCGCCTCGAACCGCAAGACGCCACCACCAACCCGTCACTGATTTTGAAAGCGGTGCAAAAGCCGGAATATCAACCGTTGATGGCAGGCGTTGTCGGCCAGTTCAAAGGCCGCGCCCTTGATGAAGTGATGGATCGTCTGCTGGTGAAATTTGGCTGCGAGATTTTGAAGGTGATACCCGGACGCGTGTCGACCGAGATCGACGCACGCCTGAGCTTTGACGCGAACGCCACCTTCACGCGCGGTGAACGCATCATTGAGCTATATCAGGCCGAAGGGGTGCACATCGACCGCGTGCTCATCAAAGTGGCGGCCACATGGGAGGGTATACAAGCCGCCGAAAGGCTGGAACAACGCGGCATCCACACCAACCTGACGCTGCTGTTCTCGTTCTGTCAGGCCGTAGCGTGCGGACAAGCCAAGGTACAACTCATTTCGCCGTTCGTTGGCCGCATTTATGACTGGCACAAGAAAGCCTGCGGCAGCGCCTGGGTAGAAGCTGACCACGTGGGTGTGAACGATCCCGGCGTTCAGTCCGTACGCGACATCTACAACCATTTCAAACACTTTGGCATCGCCACAGAAATCATGGGTGCGAGCTTTCGCAACATAGGCCAGATCACGGCACTGGCGGGCTGCGACTTGCTGACCATCAGCCCTGAACTGCTTGACCAACTCGCCGCGACCGATGCCCCTTTGACTCAGGCCTTGAATGCCGACGCGGCCAAAGCGCTTGATCTGCCGGCTGTTAATTTTGACGAAGCAGGTTTCAGGTTTGCCCTGAACCAAGACGCCATGGCCACTGAAAAGCTGGCCGAAGGCATACGCGGTTTTGTGACGGACGCCATCAAGCTTGAGCACTTGATGCTGGCGCTCTGATGCGTACAAGGTGTGACCAAACCGCGGCTTGGGCGCTGCTGAAAAGCGCGTTTGACAAGACAGGTAAAACCTTCGACTTGCGAAACGCCTTCGCAGCCGATCCGCAGCGTTTTGCCAGTTTCAGTCAGGACGCACCGCACGTTTTTGCCGACCTGTCCAAAAACCTGATGGACACTGCCACGCAGGCGTTGCTGCTTGACATGGCACGCCAGTGCGGGCTGGAGCAACACCGTGACGCCATGTTTGCAGGTCAGGCCATCAACAGCACTGAAAACCGTGCCGTGATGCATTTCTTGCTAAGAAATCCGCCTGCAGCCCAATATATTCCTGCGCAAGCAGCTATCAATAAAATAGCGGACAAGCAGGCTGAAGTTGAAGTGACCCTGAACGCCATGCTGGCCTTTGCAACCCAGGTTCGCGCCAATGATCAGATCACCGACATCGTCAACATTGGTATCGGCGGCTCAGACCTTGGCCCACAAATGGCGGTGCTGGCGCTGCATGCGTTTGCAGACAAGCCCAAGCGATTTCATTTCGTCTCCAACGTTGATGGCCAGGAACTGCTGGACGCATTAGCTGAATGCAAACCGCAGAGCACGCTGTTTTTAATTGCTTCAAAAACCTTCACCACGGCAGAGACAATGCTCAATGCGCACTCTGCCAAAGCCTGGTTTGAAGCGCAAGGCGGGCAAGACATCAGCCACCACTTCGCCGCCCTGACGACCAACATCGCCGCTGCCAATACGTTCGGCATCACCACCACCTTTGGCTTTTGGGATTGGGTCGGCGGCCGCTACTCACTGTGGTCTGCGATTGGTTTGCCGATAGCGATAGCCATCGGTGGAAAGGCTTTTCGGGAGTTTCTGGCTGGCGCACACGCTATGGACGAGCATTTTTGCCACGCGCCGCTGGCGCAAAACCTGCCCGTGCGCCTGGGCTTGCTGGATGTCTGGTATCGCAACTTTCACGGCTTTAGCAGCCGCAGCATTGCGCCGTACAGCCATGCGTTGCGCCGCCTGCCAGCGTATTTGCAGCAGCTTGAAATGGAGAGCAATGGCAAACGGGTGGACACGCAGGGCGACGCATTGCCGTACGACACAGCACCGGCCCTTTGGGGGGAGCCAGGCACCAACGGTCAACACGCTTACTTCCAAATGCTGCATCAGGGTACGTCCGTCATTCCGGTTGAATTCATCGCCGTGAAAAATGCAACCTACCCCTTACCCGGCCACAACAGCAAGCTGCTGGCCAATGTATTGGCCCAATCCCAGGCGCTGATGCTGGGAAAGACAGACAACGGGGGGCACCGGCACTTTCCTGGCAACCGGCCCAGCACCGTATTGTTGCTGGACGAACTCACACCCTCCAGCCTGGGCGCGCTGCTGGCGCTGCAAGAACACCGGGTCTTTGTCAGTGGGGCCATCTGGGGCATCAACAGCTTTGACCAGTGGGGGGTCGAGCTGGGCAAGGTTCTGGCCCAGGACATTGAGCCGCGCTTCAAGAGTGGCGATGTGTCTGGCCTGGATGCCTCGACGGCTGGGCTCCTCAAGCGCTTGCTGTAAGCGGCGCCGACTCTGGTAAGCGAGCATGGCGCAGCCCATACGCTGACTGCATAATTTCCAGAGTCATATCAATTCTGGAGACAACTCATGTTTTATCGTTTAATCGTTGGATGTGCTGCGCTTGCCAGCTTGCTCGTCGCAGGATGTGCCGCGACGCCGCCGGCACCCGTGCCTGCAACGCTGCGGGTCAATGTGTTTCCTGGCTCCAGCAACCTGCCGCTGCTTGCGGCCATCAACAAAGGCTTTTTTGCCAAGCGCGGCCTGACGATTGAAGTGCAGAACACCCCGGACTCTGACTCCCAGCGCGCGGGTCTGCCTGCGGGCCGTTTTGAGATTGCCATTGCAGCGGTCGACAACGCTGTGGCAATGGTTGAAGT